>NZ_CP028365.1:904050-1205400 GCF_003033925.1 Tannerella serpentiformis | reverse complement strand
GGCGTAGACGAGGCGAATCAATCCGAGCGGACGCGTCGGAACATGCGGTTCCATCGGATGCCGCCGTTGAAGAGGCTGCGATCCTTGTCGATGGAGAGCCAGATGAGGATGGGTTTGCCGATGATGTGATCCTCCGGCACAAAGCCCCACGAGCGACTGTCGGCGCTGTTGTGGCGGTTGTCGCCCATCATCCAGTAGTAGTCGTACTTAAAGGTGTAGGTCGTGGCTGGCTGTCCGTTGATGAGGAGGGTGCCGTCCGGGCGACGCTCCATGCGGTTGCCTTCGTAGTTGACGATGCAGCGGCGGTAGAGGGCCAGATTGCGCTCGTTGAGATCGATGGTGGCGCCTTTGCGTGGGATCCAGATGGGGCCGAAGTCGTCGCGTGTCCAACCGGTGACGTACCCCGGGGGATAGGTCGCTCCGCCGAGCTCAGCGGGCTCCACCTTAATGGTACGCACGAAGGGGAGCTTACGCAGATAGGCCAACGCTTCGGCGGTCAATGGGAGGCGATAGACGGGGTTGTAGCGTCCGTCCGCATTGGTGGTGAAGCCGAGGTAAGCCAGGGCTTCGTAGTAGTATAGGTCTTCGTTATGCTGCCCGGCGGAGACCAGTCGGCGGTCTTCGCGGCTGATGTTCATCTTGCGGAACTGCTCCTCGGTGAGGAGTGTGCCGTTGGTCTCGACGAAGTAGCAGAGCTGCATGCAGACGGGGTCTTTCTGGAGGCGACCGTTGATGTAGAGCTTGTTGTTGCGCAGCATCAGGGTGTCACCGGGCAGTCCGACGCAACGCTTGACGTAGTTCTCACGCTTATCGACAGGCCGGTAGACGATCTTGCCGAAGATGTCGCGGCGGGTGTTGACGACGTCGTACCCGTTCTCTTGCGTGAGCCAGTAGTAGTCCGGGTTCTGCTGGAGCAGGGCCACGGTGTCGCCCGTGGGGAGGTTGAAGACCACGATGTCGTTGCGCTGCACATGTCCCAGGCCTTTGACCCGCTTGTAGCCCCAATGCGGCCAGTCGAGGTAGGACTTGCAGTTGAAGAATGGCATCGTGTTTTGCACCAGCGGGAAGGAGAGGGGCGTGTTGGGTACACGCGGCCCATAGCTCAGTTTGCTGACGAAAAGGTAGTCGCCCACGAGGAGCGTTTTCTCGAGCGAGGCCGTGGGGATTTGGTAGTTCTGAAACACGAACAGGTTGATGAAATACACGGCGATGAGCGCAAAGAGGATGTCGTCCACCCATTCCAGCGCCTCGCGTACGTGCTTGTTTTTCGAGCGTTTCCATGCGCCCCAGGGGACAAACCGGGTGAGGAATATGTCCGCCAAAACGAACAGCCCGAGCAGCAGCCAGAGGTTTTCCATCCAAATGCAAAACAGGACGTACAGCGTGGCCCAGATGCCGAAGCCGATCCATTGTCTTCTTGAAATCTTCTTCATTGTGCTATTGTGTGTGTAGGGTGGGTGGCCGCCTTAGGCGTTCACCCGGAGTAAATCATTCATACCAAAGACGCCCCTTCGCCCGACGATGAACTCGGCCGCCAGAAGGGCTCCGAGCGCGAAGCCATCGCGGCTCTTGGCCTCGTGGATGAGGCAGATGGTGTCGACAGGGGAGTCGTACGTGACCTCGTGAGTGCCCGGCACTTCGCCCTCACGGACGGACTCGATGCCGATCTCGTCGGCCTGCTGCGCCTGGCCGCGCACCCACCGCGTCTTGCGGTCTATCCGGCGGACGATGGCCTCGGCCAGGGTCACGGCCGTGCCGCTCGGGGCGTCGAGCTTGTGTATGTGGTGCGTCTCTGAGAGGCGGACGTCGTAGTCTGGGTAGGCGTTCATCAGCTTGGCCAGATGGTCGCTCAGGGCAAAGAAGAGGTTCACACCGAGGCTGAAGTTGGAGGCATAAAAAAAGGCGCCCCCCGCCGCGAGGCAGTGCTCCTTCAGTTCGTCCATGCGGGCGGTCCATCCGGTGGATCCGCTCACTACGGGTAGGCCCGCGTCGATGCAGCGGGTGATGTTGTCATAGGCCGTCTGGGGGCCGGTGAACTCGATGGCCACGTCGGCCCGACGGAAGGCGTCGGAGTCGAAAGCGGTGCGGTAATTATCGATGTCGATGAGGGAGACGATGCGGTGTCCCCGGGTGGGTGCGAGGCGTTCGATGGTGTGGCCCATCTTGCCGTGGCCTATCAATGCTATGTTCATCGGGCGTGAAATCTGTGTAAATGAATGGCGCAAAGATAGGACGCGGGCGCTCGAATGCACGTACCGGGGGCCATCTTCCGGCACTCAACGTCGTATGCGGCGGAAGAGGGCGTCGACCGTCCAGAGCAGGAAGACGAGTGCGCCGATCTGGAAATAGAATCGGCAGGCTGCCAGGTCGGGCCACGTGATGTGCAGATCGGGCCACGGCAGGGCGACCTTCAGCACTTGGGTGACGACGATGAGCGTCACGATCGGCAGGGCGAACAGGAGGGCCATACCGATGCGTTCCCAGCGGCGCCACCGCGCCTCCGCCAGTTGGGCCTCTCGGTAGATGTGCTCCATCGTGCGGGCGGCGAATCCGTCGGGCAGATCGGCCTCAGGCCGCTGGGCGAACAGCTCGCGCAAGGGGTCTTTTTCCTTCTCTTCTATCATGGGTCAATCCTCCATAGCTTGCATTAAACTCATCAATTTCTTACGGGTGCGGTGGAGCCTGACCTTCACGTTGGAGAGGCTCAGCCCCGTGATGGCAGCCAGCTCGTCGACCGTCTTTTCTTGCTTATAGAACATATGTACGAGGGCACGATCGTCGGCTCGGAGCTGCGCCAAGGCACGGTCGAGGCGGCGGAAACGCTCCTCGTTGGCCTCCGCCTCGTCGGCCTCGTCGTCGATGGGGTCGGGCAGGCGCTCGATGGCCGTGTCGTCGTCCATCGAGGCCGGCCGGTCGGGGCGCTTTTTGCGCAGGGCGGAGAGGGCCGTGTTGTAGGCGATGCGGTAGATCCAGGTGGCGAAGCTGCAATCGCGTCGGAAGGAGCGGAGCGAACGGAAGGCCTTCAGGAAGGCGTCCTGAGCCAGCTCTTCGGCGTCGGCGCGGTTGCCCGTCATGCCCACCAAGAGGGCAAAGACGGGTCGGCTGTAACGCTCCATGAGTGGGGCGAAGCCGGCCGTATCGCCGTCCAGAACGCGGTTGATGTATGCTTCATCGTCGATCATCCCTAAGTCTCGTTTTTGTCGTGCAAGGATATGACGCAAAGGCGTGCCGCAGGTTACAATCGGCGCACTCCCACGCCTGCGACGGGCCAAACCGCACCAGCCTCCGCAGCCACCCCGACCAGTGCGACGCCTATCAGGCCCCGTTTACCTATCCGACGCCGGTGTCAGCCCCGAAAAGTGCCTCGTTTCCCTACCCGACACCGATGTCAGCTCCAAAAAGTGCCTCGTTTACCTATCCGACACCGCTGTTAGTTCCGAAAAGTGCCCCGTTTACCCAGCCAACACGCCTGCACGCCCCAAAAAGAGGCGTTTTTGGAAAAG
Organism: Tannerella serpentiformis; assembly: GCF_003033925.1. Classification (NCBI taxonomy): domain Bacteria; kingdom Pseudomonadati; phylum Bacteroidota; class Bacteroidia; order Bacteroidales; family Tannerellaceae; genus Tannerella; species Tannerella serpentiformis. Next base: position 1,201,897 of record NZ_CP028365.1, on the reverse strand, counting down.
CCATCTATCAGTTCGTGCTTATATACGTAGTATATCGGATCCGCACCATCAAATCGGACCAAATATACGTCGTATAGATTCATCCACTGTATAAATCGGATCTCATATTCATCGTATATCAGAATCAAGTGAACAAATCGGTTCAGATATACGCCGTATAGACCTGTCGCTTATATAAAGCGGCTTATATTCACAGTGTATATTTAACCCGATTCTAAGAGCTGAGTTAAATACACTGTGTTTATTCGATTCGCTTGAATAGTGCGACAGAAATACAGGCGGTTTATTTGATGCGATTCTATGGAGTGATTTACATGTACGATGTATAAATGATCCGTTTCTATAAAGCGATTCACACAAACGGCTCTTTTTAGGGCTTGCAAGCGTGTCGGCCGGGGAAACGAGGCACTTTTTGGAGCTGACATCGGTGTCGGATCGATAAACGAGGCACTTTTCGGAGCTTGCAGGCGTGTCGGATAGGCAAACGAGGTCTGATTGGCATCGCACTGGTCGGGGTGGCTGCGGAGGGCGGCGAGGTTTGGCCCGGCGCAGGCATGGAGGCGCCGATTGTAACCTGCGTCCATCCCTTGCGTCCATAGGGCAAACAGAAACGAGAGAGATTTCAAACCGTATTTAATCAGCGTTTAATTGAAAGGATAGCGTTATGCATGAATTAGTGCCTATAGGTGTTGTAGGGATCGTGTTTTACTTCACGTATAAGATGATCGAATTGCCTTCGCGGCGTAGAGAGCGAGAGATGATGATCGAGCGGATGGGCCGTACGAACGGCACGGTGCCGAATCTGTTGAGTACAGACCTACCCAAGCGGTCGTTCAGTGGGCTCCGGTTGGGCTGCCTGTTGATTGGCGTCGGACTGGGTCTGCTGGTCGGGCTGATCATCAACACGGCCCTGGCGCACGGTGGATACAGCATGAACAAATGGTCCGAGGAGCAACTCTTCGAGGTGGCTTACGGAGCGCCGGTGCTCATCTTCGGAGGCCTTGGCCTGCTGTGTTCCTACCTGTTGGAGCGTCGGCTATCGACCGACGACAAGCAACGGAGCGAGCGACCGTAAGCCCTTCCGTCCCCGCCCTGCTACGTATGTGAAACAGCCCCCATCCGAATCTTATCGGGTGGGGGCTGTTGGGCGTTATAGATAGGTATGATAGGGTTTACCTATCTATCATCCCATTTTTTTCAATTGTACGACTTATGATATACGGATACATCAGGGTGAGCAGCGACCGACAGACGGTGGAAAATCAGCGGTTTGAGATCAATAACTTTTGCCAGCGACAGGCGTTGCCGGTAGACGACTGGATCGAGGAAGTTTGACCGGCCCTCCCCTACTTGATCTCCGTCCGACAGCTCAGGGGCGCCTTGAGGCGGGCGGCGCTGCGGAAGTAGACCTCAGCGTAACCGATCTTCAGCTTCGCGCGGATCTTGATCGGCAGGAAGTTCTCGTCGTCGCCCACCCACAGCTCCGCAGCCGAACGCGTCTGTGTGAAGGCGTCGTCATGAATGTCGATCGAGAAGTGGTGCGTGCGATAGCGCGCTTTGTCGCGCTCCACAACGGCGGGGCCGTGATAGCGCAAGTTCACCTTCACCAGATCGTGCCCCACGGCAATGACGGCCGGAAAGACGTCGCCCGCCCGAAGGCTTGTCCGGTTGATCGTACGCAGGAAGTAGGTGGCCCCGAGCATGTCGAAAGCGCAGCCGGAGCGGACGTAGAGCGTGGTGTCGATCTTCATCTCCGTGGGTGTGTAGCGGCGCGAGCGGATGGTGGTTCGGCTCTTGGCGGGATAATAAAAGGTGAGCTCGTCCGTCAGGCGGTAGTCGTTTTCGTTCGATCGCTTGACGCTGTAGAGCAAGGCGCCTTCGGGCGTGTAGTAACAGTCGAGGGTGTCGCGCATACGGTAGACCGACTCAAAGATTTTGATCGTGCGGAAGAGCATGCGATAGCGACGGGCCGTGGCACCGCGAAACTTCGTCGTGTTGTATGAGATTGTGGCCTCACCAGCGCGCGACATGATCACGCCCCACTTGAAGTAGAGGTCGTAATTGACCGACTCGCCCACGTTCAGCGGGATGTTGGCCGGGGGGCACTGTGCACGGGCCGCGGCGAACACCAACAGCAGTGCGCACATCATGGCGGCGGCGCGGCGTAGGCCTCGGTCAGAACGGGAAGCCGCCGCTTCGGTTGCGATCACCGGAGCGACCTTCGTCTTTGTAGTTACGTTTCTTCGGAGTCTCATCTTTGGGTTTATTTTTTGTGATTGCGATAGGCTTCTGTCGGTCGAGGGGCAACGCTCTGGGCGCCCACGTTTCCTCGATCTCCCAATTGGCACGGATGACATATTCCTTTGGGGAATAGTAGACCATCTCGGGCTGCCGATGGGTGGCGTAATCGCCCGTATCCCAGCGGTCGTTGGCGTTGGTGTCGACCGTGAGGCGGGCGTAGTAGGTGGCGGGTTGCAGGTTGGCAAAGAGCACACCGCCATCCTTCACTCGGACGCGTCGCAGAGGCTCGTCGGAGGTGTTGAGTAGCTCCACGAAGGCCGTCGTGTCGATACCGTCGATGTTGATGTACAGGTGGCCGTAGTCCTCACGCTTGCGGATACTGAAGGCCGACTCGTAGGCGTCATTCGTATGTCCGTAAATGCTGCGGAGGCGTGCAGAATCGACGGCCAAGCGATAGTTGGCACCGTAGGCCCAAGCGTGGCGCAGGTTGTACTTCAGCAGATCCAAACTGTCTTGCTCCAAGACAAACTCAACGGGTGTCCAGACCGTGTCCACCTGTTGCTCCAGGCGGAAATCTTCACGGCGGAGGTCGGTCATGGGCTCCTCGAAAAGGAAGGACACCGTATCCGTCACCTCCACCATGCCCGAGGCGTTCGACTGGAAGACGAGGGGACGGCGCTCTGGTTTGTTTTCGCTGTCTTTCGGTTTACGCCGTGTGCGTGGCTTTCGCCAGACTAAATGGAGCGTGTCTGTCTGCGGGCGGAGTGTGTTCGTAGAGTCGCTTTTGAGGTAATCCACGCGCAGATGCACCGTGTCGCGCGCCCAAACGGCCGAGTCGGTGATCCAGTAACGGACAGCCGTGCGACCCGCCATCGTTTGGGTGAGGAACCACGGAGCGTTGCGTCGCGCACCATCGAGCAACGAGACGACGGGCAGCGAGTCCAGCGGCGCGTTGAAGTGCAACGTGAAGAGGTCGGCGCGGTCGCGACCGGGGCGGAGCATGTATTGGCGCTGGGTGACCTCTTTGAAGAGCCGCAGGGTGACGTCGTCAGGCAGGAAGTGCGTGTAGTGGACGGTGCGGATCGTATCGACGGTGACGGAATCTTTCCACGTCGTGTCCTGTCGGGTGGCGAAGCGGAAGGTGGGCGTCACGGTGGAGTCGAGGAAGGCGATGGCCTCGCCGGGCTGATCGAAGCGATAATCCCGATTGGCGTCGGCCAGGGCGTAGAGGCGATACGTACCGGTGGCGATGTTGCGGATCGTGAATCGTCCGCGGTCGTCCGTCTTTGAGGTTCGATCGAAGGACAGACGGGTAAAAGCCGTGTCGGCCGGATTAGTGTGCAGCCCGACGACGACGTCAGGCATCGGCTCCAAGTTTTCGGCGTTGAGTAGCACGCCGCCCACCTCGAGCGAGTCGATTACATCGCCCGTGGAGAAGGCAAAGCTGAAATGGCCGATGGGGTTCTTCTCGTTATTGTCGGAGATGGCGTGACCAAAGTCGATGGTGTACGTCGTGTTGGGCTTCAGCGTGTCTTTAAGCTCGACGCGGATCTTCCGCCCGACGATTTGAATGCTCGGCAGCTCCTTCTGTGGCGGGGCGATGACCACGTTTTGCGACGGCTTCTCGACCTGAATCAGTTCATCGAAAACGATCTCCACGCGTCGCCCCTTGTAGTTCGTTTGCTGCGGTGGCGGTGTACTGCTGACAAACCTGGGCGGCTTCTCGTCATACGGCCCACCGTTCGGTCCCGCCATATTGGCGCACGCCACAGCGCCCCCGATCAGCAATCCCAACCCCAGTCTTTTCATCACGTATGGCACGCACGCCTTCATTCGTTCATTCATCCGCAAATCGATCTTATGCTATTTGTCATCATAATGCCCCAACAGGGAAATCACATACACGGAAACAATGTCGTTATCCACTGTATAAAGCATCCTGTTCTTTCCATCAATTCGTCTTGACCATGTCTTGGCGCGATGTTTCAAGAGTTTGGGCTTCCCTGTTCCGGTGTAAGGGTGTTCCGATAATTCCACGAACAGCTTTTCGATCTTCTTTATGATCGTCTTATCCCCCAAACGGTAGAGTCTCCGTAGGTCATCTTTGGAATCACCTACGAGTTCTACAGTATACTTTCCCATATGTTATGAATGTCTTTGATCCGCGTTGTCCGCCCTGCTTGGATGTCCTCGTAGCCTTTCTGTATAGCACGTATTTCCTTTTCCGTAAGATCATCATCGGCAATGTCTATGACTATCGGGCGCGCGTTTTCACGTGTGACAAACACCGGCTCTTGCTCTGCCATATCAAAATATTTCTGCTGGTTATCGCTGAACTCCTTTGCTGTAATCACTTGCATGGCTTTTCCCTTTCTATCCGTGTCTTGTTCTTATTTATTATGATCGGGGGCAAAGATAGACGCGCTTCGAGAAAGGCTCCGAGGCGTGGGGAGGGCTTCAAAGACCGTAAGAGTTCCCCGCTAATACCGCTCCCCCCACAGCCGTCGCATGCGTTCGACCAGCTTATCCTCAGCGGCGTTCGGTTGCCCCTCCCAGATGCGCGTTTGGAGCAGCTCCTCGGGCAGGAAGTCTTGCTTCACGAAATGCCCCTCGTAGTCGTGCGCATACTTGTAATTCTTGCCGTAGTCCAGCTCCTTCATCAGCTTCGTGGGGGCGTTACGGAGGTGAAGCGGCACGGGCAGGTTGCCCGTCTCACGCACCAACGCCAGCGCACGGTCGATGGACAGATAAGCCGAGTTGCTCTTCGGGCTGCACGCCAAATAGACCGTCGCCTCGGCCAGGATGATGCGCCCCTCCGGCCACCCGATCTTCTTCAGCGCATCGAAGCAGGCGTTGGCCAGCAGCAGCGCGTTGGGGTTGGCCAGCCCGATGTCCTCCGCCGCAGAGATGACCAGCCGACGGGCGATGAACTCCGGATCCTCGCCCCCCTCGACCATCCTCGCCAGCCAGTAGACGGCCGCGTCCGGGTCGCTGCCGCGGATCGACTTGATGAAGGCCGAGATGATGTCGTAATGCATCTCGCCCCCCTTATCGTAGGCTACGGGGTTCTCCTGCAAACGCTCCACGACCTTTTGATCCGTGATCTCGATCGGCCCCTCAGGCTCGGCCGCGATGACCAAGTCGAGGATGTTGAGCAGCTTCCGCGCGTCCCCACCGGAGTAGCGCACCAGCGCGTCGGTCTCCCGGACCTCGATCGTTCGCTCGCGCAGCACCACGTCCTCGCTGACCGCCCGACGGATGAGCGTCAACAGGTCTTCCTCTTCCAACGGCTTCAAGACATAGACCTGACAGCGCGAAAGCAGCGGACGGATCACCTCGAACGAGGGGTTCTCCGTCGTGGCCCCGATGAGCGTCACCACGCCCGTCTCGACGGCGTTCAGCAGCGAATCCTGCTGCGATTTGCTGAAGCGGTGTATCTCGTCGATGAAGAGGATGGGCGCGACCGTGCCCGTGCGAAACAGCGGCTGGTTACGCGCCCGGTCGATCACCTCGCGCACCTCCTTCACCCCCGAGCTGACGGCGCTCAGGGTATAAAACGGCGCCTCCAGCCGCGACGCCACGATGCGCGCAAGCGTCGTTTTGCCCACCCCGGGCGGCCCCCAAAGGATGAATGACGGCACACGTCCGGCCTCGATCATGCGGCGTAGCGCCGCTGTGGGCCCCGTCAGGTGGCGTTGCCCGATGTACTCATCGAGCGTCTTCGGTCTCAATCGTTCTGCAAGTGGCTGACTCATGCCGCAAAGATAGCCGCGCCTGCTGGCCCTCGCCGCCGTCCCGCGCTATACGTATATGATATGGCCTCAGACGATCAGCCCTCGGCGGACATCCCCCGACCTTCTTCCGAGGCTTTTCTTCCGAGGTGTTTAGCCTCAAATCAAGTGCATAGAGAAAAAGTACTGCGGTAATTTATCGGAAATCAACTGCTTTAAGACTACTTACTGCGGTCATTCATTGCAATGCAATTGCTTTTCGACTACTTACCCGAGTAATTTATTACAATGCGATTGCTTTTCGACTACTTACTTGAGTAATTTATTGCAATGCAACTGCTTTGCGATTATTTACCGCGGTAATTTGTCATAATGCAAGTGATTTGTAATTATCGAACTCGTTACTTGATTACAATGCAAATGATTTGCGATTATTTACCGCGGTAATTTATCACAATGCGAGTGATTTGTAATCATCGAACTCGTTACTTGATTACAGTGCAACTGCTTTGCGATTATTTACTGCGGTAATTTGTCGCCATGCAACTGCACTGCGATAAAGTAACGCGGAGTTTGATCGGAAACCGGTTGCATGGCGATCAACCCGGGTGGGAGATGTTTCTCGGCAATAGATGGAGGATCGTCAGTCGAAGCCTTTCATCGTACGTCACACCGGTAGCGATGGATAGACTGCGACGGAGTTTCCCGCACGGTAGCCTCGGCCCGTCCCCCACGGGTTGGAGGTGTCCCGCAGAGGGGCTTTTGATGGCCCAACTTTGCCGTTTTGAAGCCACATCTGGTTATTCCTTCACAATCCTTGCACTTTTCTTTTGGCACATGGTTTTTGCGCCTACATTTGCCCGCGGTTTTAACACGCAACACATTTGATAGTATTATTTTTTCGATCTTATGAAGAAGCACAATTTTTATGCAGGACCCTCTATTTTGAGTGAGTACACGATCAAGAACACGGCCGACGCCGTACTGAATTTCGCAGGCACAGGCCTGTCGCTGCTGGAAGTCTCCCACCGCGGAAAAGAGTTCGTTGCCGTAAACGACGAGGCTCGCGCGCTGGTGAAGGAGCTGCTGGATGTGCCCGAAACGCACGAGGTGATCTTCCTCGGCGGTGGCGCCAGCCTCCAGTTCTACATGATCCCCTTCAACCTGATGAAGAAAAAGGCCTCGTATCTCGATACAGGTACGTGGGCATCCAACGCCATCAAGGAAGCCAAGTTCGTTGGTGAGGTGGACGTTGTGGCTTCGTCAGCGGACAAGAACTACACATACATCCCGAAGAACTACACCATCGCACCGGATTCGGAGTACTTCCACATCACGACCAACAACACGATCTACGGCACGGAGTTGCACAAGATCCCGGAAGTGAACATCCCGCTGGTGGCTGATATGTCGTCAGACATCTTCTCCTTCCCGGTTGACTTCTCGAAGTACAACGCCGTTTATGCCGGTGCACAGAAGAACCTGGCTCCGGCCGGCGTGACGATCATCATCGTTCGCAAAGACGCGCTGGGCCACGTAGACCGTCCGCTCCCCACGATGCTGGACTATCGCACACACATCAAGAAGGATTCGATGTTCAACACGCCTCCCGTACTGCCTATCTTCTCTGCGCTGCAGACCCTGAAGTGGTATAAGGAGCAGGGCGGCATCAAGGTGCTTCAGAAGAAGAACCAGGAGAAGGCTGCCGTGCTGTATGACGAGATCGACCGCAACAAGCTGTTCCGCGGAACGGTGGCTGTCGAAGACCGCTCGCTGATGAACGTTTGCTTCGTGATGAACGACGAGTACAAGGAGCTGGAGAAAGAGTTCGCAGACTTTGCCGCTGCTGCTGGCATGGTCGGCATCAAGGGCCACCGTTCGGTGGGCGGTTTCCGCGCTTCGCTCTACAACGCTATGCCGATCGAAAGCGTGAAGGCACTGGTTCAAACGATGCAGGAATTCGAAAAGAAGCACTGATGTTGAGTTGTTTGGTTGTTGAATCGTTGAGTTGTTTGTTTGACTGATGCACTTGTATGATCGAATAAGCTGAATGCGCTAAAGCAGAGTCAGATCAGGCGAAGCGAGATTCAACAACAAACGAATAAACAGATAAACAATTAGAGACATGAAGGTACTCGTTGCAACAGAGAAGCCCTTTGCAGCCGTTGCTGTGAATGGCATTCGTGAAGCTGTCGAGAAGGGCGGCTTGGAATTGGCATTGTTGGAAAAATACACCGAGAAGGCACAGTTGCTGGACGCCGTGAAGGATGCTGACGCGATCATCATCCGTAGCGATAAAGTAGACGCCGAAGTGCTCGACGCAGCCAAACAGCTGAAGATCGTAGTTCGCGCAGGCGCTGGCTACGACAACGTAGACCTGGAAGCTGCTACGGCACACAACGTGTGCGTGATGAACACGCCGGGTCAGAACTCGAACGCCGTGGCCGAGCTTGCGCTGGGTCTGATGGTTTACGGTGCACGTAACCTCTATAACGGCACGTCAGGCACGGAGCTGAAGGGCAAGAAGCTGGGTATCCACGCCTATGGCAACGTAGGTCGCAACGTGGCCCGCATCGCCAAAGGCTTCGGTATGGAGATCTATGCCTACGACGCATTCTGCCCCTCCGAAGTGATCGAGGCAGACGGTGTGAAGCCCGTCGCATCAGCTGAGGAGCTGTACAAGACCTGCCAGTACATCTCGCTGCACATCCCGGCCACGAAGGAGACAAAGAACTCCATCGGTCACGCCCTGCTGTCGAGCATGCCAAAGGGAGCCGTGCTGATCAACACCGCCCGCAAGGAGGTGATCAATGAGCCGGAACTGGTGAAGGTGCTGGAGGAACGTCCGGACTTCAAGTACCTGACGGACATCATGCCCGGTAACCACGCCGAGCTGGCTGAGAAGTTTGCTGCCCGCTACTTCAGCACACCCAAGAAGATGGGTGCGCAGACGGCTGAGGCTAACATCAACGCCGGTATCGCTGCTGCCAATCAGATTGTAGACTTCCTGAAGAACGGCAACCGCAAGTTCCAAGTGAATAAGTAATGAATCGAAAGGATCTCCCGTTTGTGCTCATATCCCTTTCATCCATTTTGTCGGGTGTGGGTGTGGCACGATCGGGAGTTCCTTCGTTTTGGGATTGGATCATCTTAATCCTCTGCGTAATCGTATTGGTTGCTTCGGTATGGATGATCTCCCTCAATCATAAAAACAAGAAAAAGGATTCGAATCAATCATGAAGATCAAACCATTCAAAGGCGTCCGCCCACCGAAGGAATACGTTGAGCAGGTGCAGTCGCGCCCATACGACGTGCTGAACTCTGCCGAGGCACGCGCCGAAGCGGAAGGGAACGAGAAATCGCTCTACCACATCATCAAGCCGGAGATCGACTTCCCCGAAGGCACGGACGAACACGATCCGAAAGTCTACGAGAAGGCCGCACAGAACTTCCAAATGTTTCAGGACAAAGGCTGGCTTGTGCAGGACGGCAAGGAACGCTACTACATCTACGCCCAGACGATGAACGGCAAGACGCAATACGGCCTCGTGGTCTGCGCCTATGTCGACGACTACATGACGGGCAAGATCAAGAAGCACGAGCTGACCCGCCGCGACAAAGAGGAAGACCGCATGAAGCATGTGCGCGTGAACAACGCCAACATCGAGCCAGTGTTCTTTGCCTACCCCGACAACAAGGACGTGGACGCTATCGTAGCCAAATACACCAAGGGCACGCCCGAGTATGACTACACGGCCGAGCTTGACGGTTTCCGCCACACGTTCTGGATCATCGACGACGACGCCGACATCCAGCGTATCACGGAGCTGTTTGCCGCCATGCCCGCTATGTATATTGCTGACGGGCACCATCGCTCCGCCGCCGCTGCACTCGTTGGCGCAGAGAAGGCTAAGCAGAACCCGAACCACCGTGGCGATGAGGAATACAACTTCTTCATGGCCGTTTGCTTCCCCGCCAACCAGCTTACGATCATCGACTACAACCGCGTGGTGAAGGACCTCAACGGACTCTCCGACGAGGAGTTCCTCAAGAAGCTGTCCGACGACTTCATCGTGGAGAAGAAGGGCACGGAGATCTTCAAGCCCTCGCGCTTGCATGAGTTCTCGCTCTACCTCGGTGGCAACTGGTACTCGTTGGTAGCTAAACCGGGCACGTACAACGACAACGATCCGATCGGGGTGCTCGACGTGACGATCTCTTCGAACCTGATCCTCGACAAGATCCTCGGCATTAAAGACCTCCGCAGTGATAAGCGCATCGACTTCGTCGGTGGCATCCGCGGACTGGGCGAGCTTAAGAAGCGCGTCGACAGCGGAGAGATGAAGGTGGCCCTCGCGCTCTACCCCGTCTCCATGAAACAGCTGATCGACATCGCCGACACGGGCAACATCATGCCGCCTAAGACAACCTGGTTTGAACCCAAGCTTCGTTCGGGATTAGTCATCCATAAGCTGAGCTAACCCTCATTCTCGAAAGAGAAACCACACCAATCAACCGCCAAAAAAGAGAGGACACGGGGCCGCGACGAACACTAACCTGTTCTCCACCCCGTGTCCTTCTCATCTCTCCCCACATCATAATGATCAACAACATCGTATTCGACATGGGCGGCGTGCTGGCTAAGATCCATCCGGAACGCGCCATACGCAGCTTCGAGGCCATCGGTGTATCCGACGCCGCAGACCTCATCAACCCCTATAACCACAGCGGACTCTTCGGCGACTTGGAGCGCGGAACGATCGACACGGACGAGTTCGTCCGCCAACTCTCCGCCCATTGTGGCCACGAGCTCAACCCGGAGGACGTCCGCCGCGCATGGCTCAGCATAGCCAACCCCGCGGAGGTCGAGAAGCTCGACTACATCCTCCGTCTCCGGCCCCGCTACCGCCTCTATGTGCTCAGCAACAACAATCCCATCGTCACCGGTTGGGCGCGCACGAGCGAGTTTTCCGCTGCCGGTCGGCCCGTCACGGACTACTTCGACCGCCTCTACATCTCCTACGAGATGCACTGCATGAAGCCCGAGCCCGAGATCTTCCAACGCATGATCGAGGACAGCGGCATGGTGCCCGCCGAGACACTCTTCATCGACGACGGCGCCCATCATCTCGTCACCGCCCGATCGCTTGGCTTCCACACCCTCCTCGCCACCAACGGCGGTGACTGGCGTCCAGACGTCGACCGGTTCCTCAGCGAAAACAAGTAGTAGGGACGCCCTGCGGGCTCCCGGTAGTCATGCGGCTTCGCCGCGGTAGTAGGGGCGGCCATAGTGGCCGCCCGGTAGTCCGAAAGTAGTTAGGAGGCAAAGCCTTCACTCCCGCGGCGACGCCGCATAAACACATCCTTTATCCTTATGAAAATCCCCTTCCGCATTTCACTCCTCGGATGGGTGGCCATAGCCATCGTAGGCGGCATCCTATTGGGGCAATTCCTGCCCACGGCCATCGTCCGAATCTTCGTCACGTTCAACAGTCTCTTTGGCAACTTCCTCTCGTTCGCCATTCCGCTCATCATCCTCGGCCTCGTGGCCCCCGCCATCGGCGAGTTAGGCAAGGGCGCAGGGAGGCTGCTACTCATCACGGCGCTCATCGCCTACGGATCGACCATCTTCTCCGGCTTCTTCACCTACTTCACCGGTGTGGCGGTTTTCCCCCACCTCCTCACCGTTGGCACCCAGTCGCTCGAGGCGTTGCAGAACCCCGAATCGGCCATGCTCACGCCCTATTTTACCGTTGCCATGCCGCCCGTGATGGACATTATGACCGCCCTTCTGCTCTCCTTCGTCGTCGGTCTCGGCCTCGCCTCCATCCCCGGCGACACGCTCCAAAAGGGCTGCGTAGACTTTCGTGACATCGTCTCGCGCCTCATCGAGACCGTCATCGTGCCCCTCTTGCCGCTCCACATCTTCGGCATCTTCCTCAACATCACCGTTAGCGGACAGGTGGCCGGCATCATGTCCATGTTCCTTCGGGTCATCCTCGTCATCTTCGTGCTGCACGTCGTGCTGCTGCTCATCCAGTTCAGCATAGCCGGTGTCATAGCGGGCAAGAATCCGCTCCGGCTCTTGAAGAACATGCTGCCGGCTTACGCCACCGCCCTTGGCACACAGTCGTCGGCCGCCACCATCCCCGTGACGCTCAAGCAGACGCTCCGGAATGGCGTCCGGGAGAGCATCGCCGTCTTCACCGTCCCACTCTGCGCCACGATCCACCTGGCCGGTAGCACGATGAAGATCACCGCCTGCGCAATGGCCATCCTCCTCATGTCCGGTCAAGCGATCGACCCGGCCGCATTCAGTGGCTTCATCCTCATGCTCGGCATTACGATGGTTGCTGCGCCCGGTGTGCCCGGCGGCGCCATCATGGCGGCCCTCGGACTCTTGGGCACCATGCTCGGCTTCGACGAGACCCTCCAAGCGCTCATGATCGCCCTTTACATCGCCATGGACAGCTTCGGCACGGCCTGCAACGTGACGGGCGACGGCGCCATTGCCGTCATCGTCGACCGCATCGCTGGCCAGCGCCCCGGCGAGCCACAAAACGCATAAGCCCGACGCCGTGGCCGCATCTGGCCATAGCCTTGCGGGGATCTGCAGATCCCCAGCGGGATGAAATGGCGACTGCTATCGAATCAATGCCTCCAGCCCACTCTCGGTTGGAGGCATTATCGTACTATATGATTAAGCCGCAAAATTGTAAGTTAACGTCGCTGTGCTGTATGATTAAGCCGCAAAATTGTAAGTTAACGTCGCTGTGCTGTATAATTAAGATGAAAAATTGTGAGTTATCGTCGCTGTACTACATCGTTAACTCACAAAATTGTGAGTTGCCGTCGTTGTACTATATCGTTAACTCACAAAGTTGTGAGTTGCCATCGTTGTACAATGTCGTTAACTCACAAAGTTGTGAGTTGCCGTCGTTGTACTATATCGTTCACTCGCAATTTTGCGCCTTATTATTTGGCAGGACTTATCCCCTCTTGCATGGTGAGAACAGGGGGTTGCGACCGTGGCCCTAACGCCGACAGGCCGGCCGCATCGCTGGAAATGGTCTACTTTTGCCCTATACAAAACCACACTCAGACAATTAATAACATCGATTTTATGGGGAAGATATTAGTGATCGGCGCCGGGGGCGTGAGCACCGTTGCCGTGAAGAAAATGGCTATGAATGCCGATGTGTTTACTGACATCATGCTGGCCAGCCGCACGAAAAGCAGATGCGATCGCATCGCGGAGGATATTAAGAACGTACGCGTGCGCACGGCTCAGGTGGACGCCGACAACGAGGACGAACTGGTGCGCCTCTTCGAGGACTTCCGCCCCGAGCTGGTGGTCAACCTCGCCCTGCCTTATCAGGATCTCCACATCATGAACGCCTGCCTCAAGTACGGCGTCAGCTACCTCGACACGGCCAACTATGAGCCGCTCGACGAAGCCAAATACGAGTACAGTTGGCAGTGGGCCTACAAGGATCGCTTCCGCGAGGCCGGCCTGACCGCCATCCTCGGTTGCGGCTTCGACCCCGGCGTGACGGGCGTCTTCACGGCCTACGCCGCCAAGCACCACTTCGACGAGCTGCACACGCTCGACATCGTCGACTGCAACGCCGGCGACCATCACAAGGCTTTCGCCACCAACTTCAACCCGGAGATCAACATCCGCGAGATCACCCAAAAGGGCCGCTATTATGAAGATGGAAAGTGGCACGAGACGGAGCCGCTCTCCGTACATCAGGCGCTGAACTACCCGAATGTTGGGCCGCGTGAGTCGTATCTCATGTATCACGAAGAGCTGGAGAGCCTCGTCAAGAACTACCCCACGCTGCGCCGTGCACGCTTCTGGATGACCTTCGGGCAGGAATACCTGACGCATCTGCGCGTGATGCAAAACATCGGCATGACGAGCATCAAGCCGATCCTCTACAAAGGCGTGGAGATTGTGCCCATCCAGTTCCTCAAGGCCGTCCTGCCCGATCCCGGCGAGCTGGGAGAGAACTACACGGGCGAGACGTCGATCGGCTGCCGCATCCGCGGGTTGAAGGACGGTCGCGAGCAGACGTACTACGTCTACAACAACTGTAGCCACCGCGCCGCCTACGAAGAGACCGGTGCGCAGGGCGTGAGCTACACCACGGGCGTGCCCGCCATGATTGGCGCCAAGATGTTTCTCGAGGGGCAGTGGCGTCGGCCGGGCGTGTGGAATGTGGAGGAGTTCGATCCTGATCCCTTCATGAAGGAGCTCAACGTGCAGGGTCTGCCGTGGCACGAGATCTTCGGTGGCGATTTGGAACTCTAACCCCCCGTCGTTTTATGGCTATACAAGTAGGCGATCGCGTGCCCGACCTGCTCGGGACGGATCAAGACGGAAAGGAAGTGCGCATGAGCGATTATCGCGGTCGTCGCGTCGCACTTTACTTCTACCCCAAGGACAACACCAGCGGATGCACTGCCGAGGCCTGTAGCTTGCGCGACGGCTATGCCGATCTGCAAGCGGCCGGCTACGACGTGATCGGCGTCAGCAAAGACAGTGCCCGCTCGCACCGCGGATTCATCGAAAAGCAAAGCCTGCCCTTCCGGCTCATCGCCGACACAGACACCACGCTGCAGCAGCAGTTCGGTGTCTGGGCCGAGAAGAAGCTCTACGGACGCACCTACATGGGTACCCTCCGCCAGACGTTTCTCATCAACGCCGAGGGTGTGGTGGAGCGCGTGATCGAGCGTGTGAATACGAAAGATCACGCCCGCCAGATCCTCTCAGAGGAGGCATAACCCCACACATTTACAATAAGCAAACACATACATGGCAAAAGAGAAAAAAGAAGCCGCCACGGGCGGGTCGGACAAGCTGTCGGCCCTAAAGGCGGCAATGGATAAGATCGAAAAGAACTTCGGTAAGGGTTCGATCATGGCACTGGGCGACCGGCAGGTGGAGGAGAACATCGAGGTGATCCCCACCGGATCCGTCGGGCTGAACGTCGCGCTGGGCGTCGGAGGCGTACCCCGCGGACGCATCGTGGAGGTCTTCGGCCCCGAATCGTCCGGTAAGACGACCATCGCGCTACATATGATCGCCGAGGCACAGAAGGGAGGCGGTATCGCCGCTTTCATTGACGCCGAACACGCCTTCGACAGCATCTACGCCAAGAAGTTAGGCGTCGATACGGACAACCTGCTCATCTCGCAGCCCGACAACGGTGAACAGGCGCTCGAAATCGCCGAGCAACTGATCCGCTCGGCTGCGGTAGACATCATCGTCATCGACTCCGTGGCCGCCCTCACGCCGAAGTCTGAGCTGGAGGGCAACATGGGCGAGAGTCAGATGGGCGTTCAGGCTAGGCTCATGTCGCAGGCCCTGCGCAAGATGACGGGTGCGATCAGCAAGACGCGCACGGTCTGCGTCTTCATCAACCAGCTGAGAGAGAAGATCGGTGCGCCGTCGTATGGCAGTGGCCCTCCCGAAACGACGACGGGTGGCAACGCGCTGAAGTTCTACGCCTCTGTCCGCCTGGACATCCGCCGCAGCACACCGATCAAGGATGGCGATGTCATCATCGGCAACCTGACGCGCGTCAAAGTGGTCAAGAACAAGGTGGCGCCGCCCTTCCGCAAAGCAGAGTTTGACATGATCTACGGTGAGGGCATCTCTCACACCGGCGAGCTCGTCGACATGGGCGTCGAGCTGGGACTGATCGCCAAGAATGGCTCATGGTTCAACTTCGGCGAGATACGCCTCGGTCAAGGTCGCGATTCGGCGAAGCAGTTCTTCAAGGATAACCCCGAGGCTGCCGCCGATCTGGAGGCAAAGATCTCGGAGAAGATGAAGAACCAATAACAGAAGGAGGGGAGCCGTACCGCCGTGGCTTTATCTGAAAAAGAGATCTACCGCGCACTCTGCCGCACGGAAGACGGTCTCCCCCTCTTCTCTCGCGACTGGTGGCTCGACGCCGCCTGTGGCGAGGATCACTGGGACGCGCTGATCATCGAGGATCGCGGACGCATCGCCGCGGCCATGCCCCTCTACCAGCCCCTCGCGGGCGTCGTCAGTATGCCGTCCTACACGCAGACGATGGGTCCTTGGATCGCTCCCTTGGCCGCGGACACGAAGTATGCCTCTGCGTTGGCGCGCCGCCAGGAGCTTATGACGATGCTGCTGGAACGAATCGACGGTCGCCGTGCCTTCCTGCAAAACTTTCATCACGCGGTCACCGATTGGCTGCCCTTCTACTGGGCGGGCTACACACAAACCACACGCTATACCTACCTCCTGCACACCATCCACGATACAGACGCATTGCGCGAACGGATGAGCCAAAACATTCGCCGCAACCTCATCAAGGCCCGTGACCGACACGGCATCACTGTCCGCGCAGGCCTCTCCACCGACGCCCTCCTCACCGTGCAGGAGCAAACATTTGAACGGCAGGGTGTCGCCAACAAACAAGATCCACGCGCACTTCGTCGCCTCGTAGAGGCAGCGCGCAGCCGCGGCCAAGGCGAAATCTTCGGCGGTTACGACGCCGAGGGCCAGCTGCATGCGGCCGTCTTTGTCGTGTGGCAACCGAGTGGTGCGAGCTACATCGCCGGCGGTAGCGATCCCGCCCTACGCGCCTCTGGCGCTCACGCGCTCACCCTTTGGGAGGCCGTCTGCCACACGGCCCAATACACTGACATCTTCGATCTGGAAGGCTCCATGCTTCGCGGCGTAGAGCGCTTCTTTCGTGAGTTTGGCGGCGTGCAGACGCCTTACTTCTGCGTCCGCCGTGGGCAGCTCAGCTTGTGGGATCGCGCACGGATGAAATGGAGGGGATAAATGAACGAGATACAAGCCTACATCCTCCGCTTCTTGCTGGGCGACAGCGTCCCCGAGGATGCCTGCCGCGCTGTGGGCTATACCGCCGACGCGCAAGCCTTTCACACTTTCCGCCTCGTCATCCTCCCCTCGGGCTTCTTCGATGAGGACGTCTACGGCACGGCCCGCTCGATGCCCATGCTCCCCTTACCGATGCTCAAGGGCGGCGCAGGGGAGGCGGTAGATGGCGACCTGCCGATCCTCTTTGGCCGGCCGGAGATCACGCGGCGCGGACATACCATCGTCTTGCACGCCGACGTCATCGCCGGCGCTTACTTTCTGCTCAGCCGGTACGAGGAGTGGATGCGGCCGGATGTGCGCGATATCCACGGCCGTTTCCCGGGCAGGGAGTCGATCGCCCATCGCGCCGGCTTCCTCCGCCGCCCGCTCGTCGACGATTATGGCCGCTTGCTGCGTCGGCTGCTGCGCGAGGTCGGCTGCGTAGCCCCCGAACCGCATGCCACATTCAGCCAGATCAACCTCACGCACGACGTTGACGCACCCTTCTTCTGCCGCACCCTGCGCAGCATGGCGCGCGAGCTGCTCCAGGGCCATTTCATCAGCGCTTTCCGCGGTCATTTCGGCCGACTGGAGGATGACCCTTACTACACTTTTCCCTGGATGCTGCAGCAGGACGACCGCATGCGCACCATCTTCGGCGCTGACCACTGTCGGCCGATCCTCTTCTTTCGCGCCGGTGGAAACGACGTGGAGGATCGCCCGCACTACGACCTTCACGGGCGCGACATCGGCCGCCTGCTCCAACTCTGCCGCGATTACGACGTTGAGATCGGCCTGCATGCCAGCCACGAGGCGGGTCGCCGGCCTGAGCTGATCGCCCGAGAGAAGGCGGCCTTGGAAAATGCCATCGACAGGCCTGTCACCTTGAATCGCCACCACTTTCTCGGCCTCCGCGAGCCGCAGCACATGGAGGCCCTCGAGGACGCCGGCATCACGGACGACTACACGATGGGATACGCCGATCAAGTCGGTTTCCGCCTCGGCACCGCGCGCCCCGTCCGCTGCATTTACCCTGCCACGCGCCACCTTTCGCACAGGCTCACTCTCCATCCGCTGACCGTCATGGAGTGCACCCTCTCCGCGGAGCGCTACATGCACCTCGACGAGCGTGATGCCCTCCGACTCATCATCGAATTGGCCGACGAGACGCGTCGCGCCCACGGCAGCCTGACCCTCCTCTGGCACAACACCTCCGCCACACCCCGCGCGGGTTACCTCAAAAACCTCTACAGCCGTACGTTGGTGTTGCTGGCCGATAGCGCCTATGAATCGCTGAGAAGGTAACCGAGGGGGTAGGGGTAATCATTTGTTTTTCGGCTATTCTTCATAGCGCAGGGACGATTTTTTATTCGTCTCTGCGCTTTATTCGTGCGCATTCGTTTCTATTGAAAACGTAGAGAGTGAGTCTGCTATATGATCCTAAAGATATGCGGGCGAAAAAAGTGGCCATTTGTTTCGATGGATCCCCATTACATGAAAAAATAAGCGTCAATCTGCTTGAATGGGCACTATTTCATGCCTAAATAATCGCGTATCTTGAGGAAGTATAATCAGAAACGCTGCAATCGGAGATGCTCCTCACAGAGACATGGCTATTGACGTTGCAATCGGTAGCGTCCCTCACGGTAACACGGCTATTGACGTTGCAATCTGGAGTGCTCCTCGCGGGAGCATGGCTGTTGACGCTGTAATCGGTGGTGCTTCTTACGGGAGCATGGCTATTGACGTTGCAATCGGGTATGCTCCTCGCGGGAACATGACTATTGACGTTGCAATCGGCGGTGCTCCTCACAGGAGCATACCTATCTGCATTGCAATCGGGTGTGCTCATCGCGGGAGCGGGCCTATCTGCATTGCAAACGGGTGTGACCATCTAAGAATATCTCCCGTCTTCAATAAAGTAGAGTTACGATACAGCTTTTTTGCGCCCGCAGAGCTCGCGGAAGGTGCAGTAACCGCAAGATTTTTCCTCGTTGGTCTGTATGAAGGGAATGCGTGGGTCGAAGAGTTCATCAAGCACATGGTGCATAGCGATCTCGAAGTCGGGTAGGCACTGGCCGACAAAGTCATCAATGAGGAGGCCGTATGTTCTTTGGCCTTCTTCTTTGGTGTAGATCGAGGGGTCGAAGACGTCTTTGAAAAGACTGCGCACATAATAGATGGACGGCCGAAGGGGCAGGCTTCGGGTGAGGTTTTCGGCGTGCAGCATCCATGCGTAGATAAGTACTTGCATGACGGCAGACTGGCGATTCATCCCCTTGTCCCGGTCGAAGAGGTCGGCGGGAGTGGCGAACTGCATCTTTTTCTCTGTACCTGTCTTATAATCTACGATGCGGAGCGAGCGGTCGACCTCGTCGAGTCGGTCAATGTAGCCCTTGAGCCGGACGCGGCGGCCGTCGGAGAGGGGAAAGGCCGACAGGATGCGTCGCTCGGAACCGACATAGACGAAGGGGGCCAGACTCTGGTCGTAACGAAGGATGCGGAGTATATATTTTTCGATCATGGCGGCGGTTAAGCTGTTTTGGCCGGTGAGGGGGCGGACGTCGCCCGGGGTGTGGAAGAAAAGTTCAGCGAAGGCTTCGCCGATCTTATGCCGCAGGTTTTCGCGATTGGCTATGACGGAGCCTAACCATGCCTTGTTGACGGTGGCGTTGCAGAGCGGCTTGTAGATCCCCTCCATGACGCGGTGGAGGATGCTGCCGAAGAGGCGGTTCTCAACGCTTTCGGTGATTTCATCCTCTTCCTGTAGGCCCATGACGGAGGAAAGGCAGAAACGCAGAGGGCAATCGATGTAGCTGTTAATCGTACTCGCAGAGAGTGCTTTTTCACCCTCCCCGAGGAACGATTCTAACTGATGGAGCACATCGCCCGTTTTGTCTATCCGTAGACGGAGGTCGTCAGACGAAGCGATAGCGAATGCCGGGGCCTCGTCTTTCATAGACACTTCGTAATGGTAGCGGAGTTGGTGGATGAAGCGGCTGACTTCACCCGTGGTGCGAAAGCCATCCGTGCGGGTGTCATAGAGGAGGTTTACGCTGCGGGCCCGCGAGATCATACGATAGAAATAGTAGGCAAAAACACTATCGCGCAGCTCGAAGGTAGGCAGACCGAAGCCGTGGCGAAGGGTGTGCGGGATGAACGACGGGGTGGCGCCGCGCGCAGGGAAGAGGCCCTCGTTCATGGAGAGGATGATGAGTCGGTCGAAGTCGAGGACGCGCGTTTCGAGCACGCCCATGATCTGGAGTCCGGCCAGCGGTTCGCCGCGGAAGGGGATGGATACGCTTTCGATAAGGCGAGCCAAGAGGCGGGTATAGGTATCGACCGACATGGAGATTTGGGCCTCGGCGATGAGGTCGTTCATGCGCGTTAAGGTGGTGTAGTAGGCGTAGGTGAACTCACCTTCGACGGCGTCCATACCGACCGGGTCGGTGGCGTCATCGTCGGCCGTTTCATCGATCCTGTCAGGGAAGAGGCCGTTGAGCCCTTTGAGTAGGTCGATGAGATAGCGCGAGAGGTCGGCTGCGGAGCGGACGCGTCGGAAAATGAGTCGGAGGAGGTCCGTCTGGGCCAAATCTTCCGCAGGGATATAGATGCGGTTATTGGCGATGATATTGCAGAGTAAGTCGGTCACGATGCGCGGCGCAGCACGGCGGACATAGCGGTGGTTGAGGATGGCTGTCACCTCGCGGTGGTAGTATTCCACGCCGCCGCCGGAAGTCGTGCGGAGGTTCTTCTGCAAAGCCAAAACGTCCTCGATAAGCGAGGCTACGGGAGTGCCGGAGAGGGGGTATCCCAGGGTGATATTGATGTGCGGCACAGTGTGGGGGATGGCGTTAAGGATGGGGATAAGCAGCTGTTCGTCAGGCAAGACGACGGCCGTTCGGAGCGCCTCGTCCTCCATCATGCGGAGGCGTCCGTCGGCCATGCGCAGGAGCAACTCATGGACGTGTTTCGTTTGTCCGATGCGCGAAGGCAGGCCGGTCAGGGTGATTACGGGCTCGTTAGGCTCCTCCGGGGGTAGAAACAGGTCGGAGGGGAAGCGGCGGAGATAGTCTCGGAGGAAATGCGCGGCGCGGTTGTCTTTGTCGAGCACGCGTCGGAAACCGTCTTCGCCCGCGTCGGCGTTGATCGTTCCGGCGTCCCAATAGAAGTCGGCGATGCCTTGTTTTTGAAGCTCCACCAAGAGTGCCTCCTCGGCGCGCGAGAGCGCATTGAAGCCCACGAAGACGACGCGGCTATAGGACAAATCGGCGCCCCCTTCGCGTCGGATACGCTCCACGACGTCGCGCGCGATCATACCCTCGTAGCCGCGCCCCCGGTTGGTGAGCTCGGCGCGGAAATCGAGGTAGATGTCGTGCAGGATGTCCCAGACGCCGAGGAAGGATCGGCGGTTGCCATCGTCCTCGGTGTCGGGACGGAAGGCGGCCCAGAAGCTGCGGATGGCTTCGACTTGTTCAGGCTCGAGATAAGAGAGATCCTTCTCGAACTCGTGGAGATGGCTGGCGTTGGTGAAGAGTTGGCGTGCGTCAACGAGATAGTTGTCGACATCGTTGAAGTCGCTGAGCAGCATTTCGCCCCAGTGGACGAAATCGTCGAACGTTTCCTGTCGCTGGCTGCGTCTGACATAGATATGGTAGAGGAGGAAGAGCATCTGCAAGTGATCCGCAGGTTGGAGCGTGCTGAGTTGCTCGAAGAGGCCGTTGAGGGTGAGGATGGTAGGGGAGAAAATCGGTCGGCCTACGGTCTGCGAGAGGTATTTGCGAAAGAAGAGACCTGCACGACGGTTGGGGAAGATGAAGGCCATCTGCTGCACGTCAGCACCATAGGCATCGTAAAAACATTTGGCAATCTGCTGAAGGAAGGGAGTCATAGAAAACGAAAAACTAAGAGTAAAGAATAGGGGGAGATGACTGTGAACGCCATTTTTTTGATCCAATCCGTAGGGATAATCGTCGGAATGGAAATAGAAAGTTATCGCGCGGAGTGGGCGCAGGGCGACAAAAGAGCAAAAGAAAGGGGCAACCCGTGCGGGCTTCCCCTTTTTTCTGATGACATGTAGCGCGGAGGCCGGTCAGATGGTCTCGCGGCTGGAGATATATTTCATGAATTGCGTCCGCTCGTACATCGATGCGTCGGCGGCATTCGAGAGGCTGAGGCGGCCGCGGAACTCCTCGACAGATTCGTACTTCGTGCGCTCCATCCAGTCGGCGATCTGCGTGATCATCTCAGGTATCACCTTCGCGCCGTGCTTGTAAAGTGTGCTGCAAAGCTGCACGGCTGAGGCTCCGGCCAAGATACATTTGATGGCGTCCTGCCACGTATGCACCCCGGTGGATGCGGCGATGGGCATGTCCGGCAGCGCGCCCGAGACGATGGCCGTCCAGCGGAGCGTGTCGCCCAGCTCGGACGGGTCGCTGAAGGGCGGCGCAGCGACGATGCGGCAGCGCTCGATGTCGATGTCCGGCCGGTAGTAGCGATTGAAGAGCACCACGGCATTGGCACCGAAGCCTTGCAGACGGTTGACGAAGGCGGGGATAGTGCTGAAGCCCTTGCCGATCTTCATGATGATGGGGATGGAGATGCGGCTGCGCACGTCTTTTAGAATCGAGCTGTAGTGCCGGAGCACTTCGCGGCTGTCGGAATGGATGTCGGTGTCTAAGTAGAACACGTTGAGCTCGAGGGCGTCGGCGCCCGCACGTTCGATCTCGGCGGCGAAGTCGGCCCAGGTGTCCGCGCGGTAGCAGTTTACGCTGGCGATCACGGGGATCACGTGGCAGGCGGCTTTGCTATCGCGGATCAACTGGAGATACTCTTCGCGTCCATTTGCGCGGACGTAGGCGCGGACATAATCTTCGGCCTCCGGGTAGTCGCTTGCGCCGGCCATTAATAGGTCACCTTGCGCCTCGATCTGCTCTTCGAAGAGCGATTTGAGGACCACGGCCCCCGCACCTGCTTCTTCCCATTTGCCGTTTTTATCAGCCTTGCTCGTAAGTCCCGAACTGCCGACGATCAACGGGTTACGCAGCGTCAAGCCGGCATATTTTGTCTCTAAATTTCTCATTGGTTATGCTGTTTTCGTTTACTATTCAAATTTCTATGTCCGACCCTTAGCTGTACTGTCGCGGCCCGAAGATCTTCGTGCCCACGCGGACCATCGTGCTACCGGCCTCGATGGCCGTCGGATAATCGTCGCTCATACCCATCGACAGCTCCGTGAAGCATGAGTCGACGGCTCCGGGCATCGCCCGCACCTCGTCGAAGAGTGTGCGGAGCCGATCAAATTCACGACGCACATGCTCGGTATCGTCCGTGAATGTAGCCATGCCCATTAGGCCTGCGATCTTGACGTGTTTGTAGGCCGAGAGTGCACCGTCAGCAAACAGTTTGCGACACTTGTCCACGCTGAATCCGTGCTTCGAGTCTTCTTCGGCGATATGCACCTCGATCAGTACGCGGATCTGTCGCCCCACGCGCTCTGCTGCCCGATCCACCTCGGTCAGCAACTTTAGCGAGTCAATGCTTTGAATGGTGTGGATGAAGGGAGCGAGGTATTTCACTTTGTTGGTCTGTAGCGATCCGATGAAGTGCCACTCGATATCGTTGGGAAGTAGAGGCTGCTTGGCTACAAGCTCCTGTACACGGCTCTCACCGAATAAGCGTTGCCCGGCATCGTAGGCCTCGCGCACCACTTCGGCAGGGTGGAACTTCGATACTGCCACCAACTCCACGTCTTTGGGCAACGTTCTCCGGATGGCTTCCAGACGTTCTGCTACCGTGCTCATGCCTCGTCCTCCGCAGAGCTTTTTTTCGGTGCTTCACCTTGCCGCGCCTTTGCGCCTTCAGAGAATGGGAAGACGTCTATCAGCGGACTCTCCGTGATGGAGGCTACTTCATAGTCAGCCATAGAGCCCTTCATGCCCTCATCGATCGTGTCTAACGCTTCCCTTACCGATGAGGCTTGGGCCAGCATCTGGACGGTGGTGCGTTTCTCCATCCCGCTCTTCTCGTCGAGCGAGATGTAGCAGACCTTCGCCTTATAGTATCGGTCGCCCTGTTCGTTGTAAAATAGCTCAGAGAGTCGTACCCGCTTGATGTCGGCTACTAAGAATTCACCTGTGATATAGGGTTGCAGCTCCTCGATGATCCGTGCCTCAGCCTCGGTGAACGACATCGCATCCACCAGATAAGGCTCTGTAACCTTCTTCTGCATCCCACCTTCGATCATCTTTTCGTATGATACCTTGCATTCAAACCAATTCATAACATCTGTCTTTTCTGCTTGCTGTACTTCATATATATCTATTTCACCTTATCTGTCCGCAAACGGCTATACACCTCTAAGTTCGTATGTCGACCGTTAGCTAATCGTGCCCCTCCACGCTCCGTCCCCTCGTGTACGAATCCTAGTCGCTCCGGTATGGCCCGGCTACGGATATTTTCCGTCGCACATTTGATCTGTACCCTGAACATCCGCTGTTTCCGAAATGCCCAGCGACATAATGCCTTTACCGATTCTGTCATGAGTCCTCGGCCCTGATACTCCTCACGCAGCCAGTATCCCAGCTCCGTTCTGCGGTTTTCTCGATCTGTATCCTTAAACCCGATCAATCCTGCAAATTGCTCCTCGCAAGCAATCACAAATACGTAATCTCCTCGTTCAAAATCAAGCATTGAGGTTCGCACATAGCGGAGAGTATCTTCAATAGTCCGCGTTCCACTCACGAAAGGTAGCCATTGAGCTAAGTAACGGCGTTGTGTGTCGATCGCGTTGAAAATATCCGGTGCATCCAGAGGAGTTAACAGTCGCAGAACTACAGCCGTGTTCAGTTTTATCTTCTCCACATTGTTTTGGCCCTCCCTCATGTGCTACTCATATAATAAGTAAGTGTGTATGTTGATTGGATTCCGCTCTATCGTAATCGTATTTCGGAAGTGCAAAGCTATGATATATTTCCTACTCCCTCCCTAATAAAAGTCTCAGTTAGGCATAGAGATCAGCATAGTTGCTTACGACTGCTATGATGCTCGGGCAAGTGTTTCTTAGCCTCTTGGATTGGCTGTCTTGATAAAAAAAACAGCGGTCCTCGTTTTCGTGTAGAGACTGTAAATCAGCAATCAAGCATAATTTAACACAGCAGATGTAGTGGTAAGATTTGGAAGAGAAGAAAGTCCATGTACTTTTGCACCCGCTTTCGAGAGAGGGAGCGACGATAAAGATGAAATGCTGGAAGAGCGAACGGTAAGAGTCGTTAAAGAAAAAGAACTTGGAAAGCAGTCTTCTTCTTAGTTAATAGGAAGAAGTCGATATATTTAAGTGTAAGATTCAGCGACGGGAAGCTTGATAAGAGTTATCCACTCAAATGTGAGTAAAGAAGCAAGCACCGTTCAACAAGAGAGTCCACTCGAAAATTTTTTTCTCGAAAAATTTGGTGGAATGAAATAAAGGGTTTTATCTTTGCGCCCCGAAACCTGCAAGAGAGAGCAGGTCGGAAGAAAGAAAAAATGCTAGAATGAGGAAAGTCAATAATAGATTCCTCTATCAGCGAAAGAGCGATCTTTGTAAGATTTACATGTATACAAGATGTAGTACAGAAAGAATAGAAAGTACCGTCAATGATACAATAAGAAAAGGGCATCTATGAGCGAAGCAAAGGATATAAACAATATCAACAACGGAGAGTTTGATCCTGGCTCAGGATGAACGCTAGCGACAGGCTTAACACATGCAAGTCGAGGGGCAGCAATTTGTAGCAATACAAAGTTGGCGACCGGCGCACGGGTGAGTAACGCGTATGCAACCTACCCACAACAGAAGAATAATCCGGCGAAAGTCGGTCTAATACTTCATAAAACAGGGACACCGCATGGTGTTATTTGTTAAAGATTTATCGGTTGTGGATGGGCATGCGTGCCATTAGGTAGTTGGTGAGGTAACGGCTCACCAAGCCTACGATGGTTAGGGGTTCTGAGAGGAAAGTCCCCCACACTGGTACTGAGACACGGACCAGACTCCTACGGGAGGCAGCAGTGAGGAATATTGGTCAATGGGCGAGAGCCTGAACCAGCCAAGTCGCGTGAAGGATGACGGCCCTATGGGTTGTAAACTTCTTTTGCAGGGGAATAAAGATATTCACGTGTGGGTAGTTGTATGTACCCTGCGAATAAGCATCGGCTAACTCCGTGCCAGCAGCCGCGGTAATACGGAGGATGCGAGCGTTATCCGGATTTATTGGGTTTAAAGGGTGCGTAGGTGGACTGTTAAGTCAGTGGTGAAAGTTTGTCGCTCAACGATAAAATTGCCGTTGAAACTGGTGGTCTTGAGTATGGATGAAGTAGGCGGAATGCGTGGTGTAGCGGTGAAATGCATAGAGATCACGCAGAACTCCGATTGCGAAGGCAGCTTACTAAGGCATAACTGACACTGAAGCACGAAAGCGTGGGTATCAAACAGGATTAGATACCCTGGTAGTCCACGCAGTAAACGATGATTACTAGGAGTTTGCGATATAGTGTAAGCTCTACAGCGAAAGCGTTAAGTAATCCACCTGGGGAGTACGCCGGCAACGGTGAAACTCAAAGGAATTGACGGGGGCCCGCACAAGCGGAGGAACATGTGGTTTAATTCGATGATACGCGAGGAACCTTACCCGGGATTGAAATGTACCTGACGAACTGCGAGAGTGGTTTTCCAGCAATGGCAGGTATGTAGGTGCTGCATGGTTGTCGTCAGCTCGTGCCGTGAGGTGTCGGCTTAAGTGCCATAACGAGCGCAACCCTGACTGTCAGTTGCTAACAGGTCAAGCTGAGGACTCTGGCGGGACTGCCGGCGTAAGCTGTGAGGAAGGTTGGGATGACGTCAAATCAGCACGGCCCTTACATCCGGGGCGACACACGTGTTACAATGGCAGGGACAAAGGGCAGCTACCGAGCGATCGGATGCAAATCTCTAAACCCTGTCTCAGTTCGGATCGGAGTCTGCAACTCGACTCCGTGAAGCTGGATTCGCTAGTAATCGCGCATCAGCCATGGCGCGGTGAATACGTTCCCGGGCCTTGTACACACCGCCCGTCAAGCCATGGGAGCCGGGGGTGCCTAAAGTCCGTAACCGTTGAGGATCGGCCTAGGGTAAAACTGGTGACTGGGGCTAAGTCGTAACAAGGTAGCCGTACCGGAAGGTGCGGCTGGAACACCTCCTTTCTGGAGCAAGCTCAGAAGATGTCCGATTTTCTGTATTATAGTCAAGTACTTCGTTTTAGTATGTACTACTTTCTTGTTTACATGTTATAAATAGAAGAATAAAAGAAGCTGGGTAGTTGATTCTTAGATGTTCGTAAACAATCATCATGATGAGGCTAAAGAAGAAGTTTTCCATATTCCCGGCGGAAGTTGAAAGAGAGTCCTATAGCTCAGTTGGTTAGAGCGCTACACTGATAATGTAGAGGTCGGCAGTTCAACTCTGCCTGGGACTACTTAAGAGACAATATGGGGGATTAGCTCAGCTGGCTAGAGCACCTGCTTTGCAAGCAGGGGGTCAACGGTTCGAATCCGTTATTCTCCACATAATTATCAGAACCTAGATTTGGGGATTGATAAGAATAAGATCTTTGACATTGATGGACAAAACAAAGTAAAGACTTCGTGTTGAAGCAATATGAGAAGAAGTATCCTCAAGAGGGAATTTTACTCGGAATTGGTTCGATACAAAGGAGACTAAGAGAAATTAAGGTAAAAATCGAAAAGAAGAGCCTATAGATAAAACGGATTGTGCGTCCAGTGATGAACGATCAATTAAAGATAAAAAGTAAAAGAAGGGCAGACGGTGGATGCCTTGGCTCTCGGAGGCGACGAAGGACGTGATAAGCTGCGAAAAGCCCGGTTGAGGTGCAAATAACCCTTGACGCCGGGATGTCCGAATGGGGAAACCCGATTGGTAGAAGACCAATCACATCGAAAGATGAGCAAACGTGGGGAACTGAAACATCTAAGTACCCATAGGAAGAGAAAATAATAATGATTGCGTAAGTAGTGGCGAGCGAACGCGTAAGAGCCCAAACCATAGATGTTTTGGCATCATATGGGGTTGTAGGATCGCAATGTGGCAAGAGGCAAAGGAAGTGGAACCCGCTGGAAAGAGGGCCATAGAGGGTGAAAGTCCCGTACACGAATCTTTTGTGAAGCCTAGCGATATCCTGAGTAAGTCGGGACACGTGAAATCCTGACCGAATCTACGGGGACCATCCCGTAAGGCTAAATACTCCCGAGAGACCGATAGTGAACCAGTACCGTGAGGGAAAGGTGAAAAGAACCTCGAATAGAGGAGTGAAATAGACCCTGAACCCGTCTGCCTACAAGCGGTCGGAGCACCTTTAAGGTGTGACGGCGTGCCTTTTGCATAATGAACCTGCGAGTTGTTCTTTTTGGCAAGGTTAAGCATCAGTAGGTGCGCAGCCGAAGCGAAAGCGAGTCTGAATAGGGCGACTAAGTCAAAAGGAGCAGACGCGAAACCAAGTGATCTACCGATGGCCAGGCTGAAGGTTGGGTAACACCAACTGGAGGGCCGAATGGATATACGTTGAAAAGTGTTCCAATGAGCTGTGGGTAGGGGTGAAAGGCTAATCAAACTTGGAGATAGCTCGTACTCCCCGAAATGCATTTAGGTGCAGCCTCGGGTAAGGTACTGATGAGAGGTAGAGCGACTGATTGGATGCGAGGGCTTCACCGCCTATCAAGTCCGGCCAAACTCCGAATGCTCATCAGCAACATCCCGGGAGTGAGGGCATGGGTGCTAAGGTCCATGTCCGAGAGGAGAAGAATCCAGATCACCGGCTAAGGTCCCCAAATAGCAGCTAAGTTGCATTAACGAAGTCCGACCGCAGCGACAGCCAGGATGTTGGCTTGGAAGCAGCCATTCATTTAAAGAGTGCGTAACAGCTCACTGGTCGAGGGGTCGGGCATGGATAATAATCGGGCATAAGCTGTTTACCGAAGCCGTGAGATCGAAAAGATCGGTAGGGGAGCATTCCATTATCAGCGTTGAAGATGAGAGGTGACTCTTGTTGGAGCGGATGGAAAAGCAAATGCAGGTATAAGTAACGATAAAGGGGGTGAAAAACCTCCTCGCCGAAAGACCAAGGGTTCCTGATCAACGCTAATCGGATCAGGGTTAGTCGGGACCTAAGGCTAAGCCGAAGGGCGATGCCGATGGAAGAACCGGTTAATATTCCGGTACTGCTTTGTGGAGTGATGTGGAGACGGAGAAGTGACAGCTCGGCCATCTGACGGAATAGGTGGTTAAAGGGTGTAGACGTTGATTGTTGTAGGCAAATCCGCGACAAGAGTTGAACCTGACAGTATGCAGCGTACTTGTACAATGTAATAAGAGCGTAATCAGGCTCCCAAGAAAACCCGCTAAACATATCTACAAAGCACCCGTACTCGAAACGGACACACGTGGTCGGGTTGAAAATACTAAGGCGCTCGAGTGATTCACGGTTAAGGAACTAGGCAAAATGGTCCTGTAACTTCGGGATAAAGGACGCCAATAGCAATATTGGTCGCAGAGAATAGGCCCAGGCGACTGTTTAACAAAAACACATGACTATGCGAAATCGAAAGATGAGGTATATGGTCTGACACCTGCCCGGTGCTGGAAGGTTAAGAGGAGATGTCATCCTGTAAGGGAGAAGCATTGAATTGAAGCCCCAGTAAACGGCGGCCGTAACTATAACGGTCCTAAGGTAGCGAAATTCCTTGTCGGGTAAGTTCCGACCTGCACGAATGGTGTAACGATCTGGGCACTGTCTCAACTGTGAGCTCGGTGAAATTGTAGTATCGGTGAAGATGCCGATTACCCGCGATGGGACGAAAAGACCCCGTGAACCTTTACTATAGCTTTACATTGAAATTGGGCATGCGATGTGTAGGATAGGCCGGAGGCTGAGAGACGGTGACGCCAGTCATCGTGGAGCCGCTGTTGAAATACGGCCCTTTGTGTGTTTGGTTTCTAACTCCCGGGAAAGGGAGGACGGTGTATGGTGGGTAGTTTGACTGGGGTGGTCGCCTCCAAAAGCGTAACGGAGGCTTCTAAAGGTACCCTCAGACCGATTGGTAACCGGTCGCAGAGTGTAATGGCATAAGGGTGCTTGACTGAGAGACCTACAAGTCGATCAGGTAGGAAACTAGAGCATAGTGATCCGGTGGTTCCGTATGGAAGGGCCATCGCTCAAAGGATAAAAGGTACTCCGGGGATAACAGGCTGATCGCCGCCAAGAGCTCATATCGACGCGGCGGTTTGGCACCTCGATGTCGGCTCGTCACATCCTGGGGCTGGAGAAGGTCCCAAGGGTTGGGCTGTTCGCCCATTAAAGTGGCACGCGAGCTGGGTTCAGAACGTCGTGAGACAGTTCGGTCTCTATCTATCGTGGGCGTAAGATATTTGCGGGGATCCTGACACTAGTACGAGAGGACCGTGTCGGACAGACCTCTGATATGCCGGTTGTTTCGCCAGGAGCACAGCCGGGTAGTTAAGTCTGGAAAGGATAAGTGCTGAAAGCATCTAAGTACGAAGCCTTCCTCAAGATGAGATATCCATTAAAGGGTCGTCGAAGACTACGACGTAGATAGGCTGCAGGTGTAAAGTCAGTAATGGCAAAGCTGAGCAGTACTAATTGCCCGAAACTTTTTATCGGAAAAGAGTTTACAAGACGTTTTATCGCTACGGCCAGATGATCCCTTAAAGAAGAGTAGTAGATATCCGATGTAAAGCGGAGTCTTAACTCTTTGTTTTGTCCTGAAGATGTCAGAAGAAGAAAGATATTAAGGTAGTTATAGCACGGGGGATCCACCTCTTCCCATTCCGAACAGAGAAGTTAAGCCCCGTAACGCCGATGGTACTGCTGAACTAAAAGTGGGAGAGTAGGTAGCTGCCGTTTTTTGAAAGGGAAGTCCCTCTGTTGATCGATTAAGATCGGCGGAGGGATTCTTTTTTGCTGTTATCCCATGTGCTTTCCCTTAAAGGAAGAAAGAGAAGAGGGCAAAGGGGGCATCAAGATCTCCTCTGGGAGCGGAACAGGGGACTTTGAGGGAATGCTTCGGATTGAGGTGGGCTAAGAAGATAGCTGCCTCTGTCGGTGGAGGAGGAACGTATTGCAATACGCCTCATGTGTACCCGGCCCCTGATCACAGGCCCCTTTACAAGCCCCATAAGAGGTGAATGTGATACGCACTCTTGCCCTGGTACTCTCTCTTATGACCGATTTGATATGAAATAGGAAACGCCCCACCACCTACGATGGCAGTGGGGCGTTGTTTTTAGGGAGGAGACGGAGGCTTTAGTCCGTGAGGGTGAAGGCAGGGTGAGCGGTGAGCTCTCGCTTTTGGCGCTCGAACTCCTCGGGGGAGATGGGGCGGGTGAGGCGTTCGGAGAGGGTGACTTCGTAGCCTAAGGAGAGGGCGTCCTTGATGGTGTAATAGACGCAATAGTCAGCGGCCAGACCAGCAACCGTGAGGCGGCCGATGCCGAGGCCACGGAGGTAGCCATCGAGGCCGGTCTGACGTCGGCGGAGGTTGTCGAAGAAGGCGCTGTAGCTGTCGATGTCGGGGTGGATGCCTTTGCGGAAGATAGCGGCGATGGGTGCCGTGTCGAGTCGGGGGTGGAGGGCGGCGCCGTCGCTGGCCTGTACGCAATGGGGCGGCCAGAGAGTCTGCGATTCGCCGTCGCGCTCGATGGTCTCGAAGGGCTTTCGGCCGGGGTGAGAGGTGTGGAAGCTGAAATGCGTGGCGGGGTGCCAGTCTTGGGTGGCGATGACGTACTCGTAATCCGTCATGCAACGGTTTACGGGGTCGATGATGGCGGCGCCGTCGGGGACGGGGAGGCTGCCGGTGATGAAGTCGTTTTGGATGTCGACTAAAAGGAGGGCTGTTTTCATATTTATGCGTGTGTGTGAGGTTGGGGTAAATGAAAAATTGGGGGCGAAAGTAGCTGTCCAAGCCGTTTTTCCAAGCTCTGGAGCGCGTGACGTTACACCGCGTGGCTGGGGCACCCGATTTTCTGTCCAAAAGGGTTGCTCACCGAAGTTATCTACCCCCTCTTTTGTTTCGGAGGAGCCGACACTTCCCCGCAGCTATACATTTTTGAGGGGAGAAGCACTGTCACGGACCTCGATAGGCTCTTTATTTCGAGAAAAACTACAGAAATGAGGTTCATATAGCCATATATCTCGAGAAATGGAACTGAAATGGTATTCAGATAGCTACATATTTCGAGAAATGGAATGAAATGAGGTTTGGATAGCTATATATTCCGAGAAATAGTACTGAAATTAGCTTCGGATAGCTATATATTTCGAGATATGGCACAAAACAATCCACAGGTATATATATATTTCGAGGAATGATACTAAAATGAGCTTCGGATAACTACATATCTCGAGAAATGGTACTAAAGTAAGCTTCGGATAGCTATATATTTCAAGGGATAGTGCGAGATGAGACTCGGGTCGCTGTATATTTTGAGGAATGATACTAGGATAAGCTTTGGATAGCTATGTATTTTGAGATATGGAATGAGATAAGGCCTTGAATAGTTGTGCATTTTGAAATATATCTCTGAAAGAGCCGTGCGGGCGGTCTTCTCCGAAAAAAACGGCATGGACGGTGGTGCGGGGCAGTCCTACCCGAAAAAAGAAGACATAGACGGTGGTGCGGGGCAGCCCTTCCCGAAAAAAAAGAAGGCCTTGCCGGATGAGGTTTACAGGGCTTTGCGGGGATTCTTTGCTTGACAGGACGGATGTCGGAAATGTTTTTCTAGAAAGATAGCCCTCACCCCATCTCCTGTCGGAGCTGCTGTTCGGCCAGAAGGCGGTAGCGGCGACCTTCGACGGCGATGAGTCCCTCGCGTACCATTTTACTGATCTCTTTCGAGAGTGCGGGGCGAGTGACGCAGAGGTAGTGCGCCAGTTGCGAGGTGTTGTGCTCGGCCGTGAACCATCCGTCGGGGCTGGTCGGGCGATCCAGCAGGTAGGCGACGAAGCGGTTGCGGACGGTCCGCTGCGTGAGGATGCGTAGGCGGACGGAAGTGCAATGGTTGCAGTTGCCCGAGACATGCAGGAAGTTCTTCAGCAGGTAAGGCTCCTCGCTGATGAGTCGAAAGACGGATTCGCGCGGGGCCATAAGCAGTGTGGAGGGCATGGTGGCTGTGAAAGTGGCCGGCAGCGTTTGGTCGCGGCTGAAGAGGTGGGGCGTGGCGAAGGAACCCGGTGCTACGATCGTTTCAATCATCACCCGATTACCCCATTCGTCGATGAGGTCGGTTCGCACACGCCCTTCGAGTAGCACGTAAAGTGCGCGGCAGACGGTGCCTTGATGAGCGACGATTTCGTTCTTTTCCAGCGTATAGAGTCGGGCGTCGAGCCGCTCCGTAAGCGACGCGCGGAGACTCTCCGGGGCCCCTTCGAAAAGTGGGATCCGGAATAAGGTCTGTTGTAGTGACTCAGTGAGTGAGATCTCATTCATGGTGCGTGTTCAGTACTTCTACTTTTATTCTCAAAGGCAAAGGTAGCCCTTATATAGAGTCGTCAGGGGAGTGTGCGTGCGCGGCGGCGTAATAAGTATTACGGCCAATGAACCGAATAACCTCGTCCTTTGCATCCATTAATCAAACAATGGAGGACTAAACAATGAGACGAACTATGTTTTGTATGATCTTTTCGCTGTTCGTAGGCGGAATGATGGCGCAACCGGGCGACAATCAAACGACGGTAGACGTGCAGGTTCGGCCGCGAGCCGAATATCGTAACGGGGCACTCTTTCCGCGTGATCGAGGAGAACTGCCGGCTCGGTTCATTGCCAATCGAGCGCGCCTCTCGTTGGGCTATGAGCGCAGCCAACTTGAGATGCGCTTCTCCGCGCAGCATGTAGGCGTTTGGGGGCAGGATCCGCAGATCGACCGCAACGGGCGCTTCATCCTCAACGAGGCTTGGGCTAAGCTCCGCTTCGGCCACGGCCTGTTTGCCAAGCTGGGGCGCCAGCCATTATCGTACGACGATGAACGCATCCTCGGCGCACTGGATTGGAACATGGCCGGGCGTTACCACGACGCCTTGAAGCTCGGCTATGAGTCTCGACGGGATCTCCTGCACCTGATCCTGGCCTTCAATCAAAACGATGAGCGGGTGATCGGGGGCACGTATTATCACCCCGGTGCACAGCCCTACAAGTCGATGCAGACGCTCTGGTACGCCCACTCCGACGAGCATTTCCGCGTTTCGGCCTTGGCGATGAACTTAGGGTTAGAAGGCGGCACCGCGGATCGTGCTGAGACGCGCTACCAGCAGACTTTCGGGGTGAACCTCGGGGTACGTCCGGATCGTGCCTTGGATCTCTCCGGTGCGTTTTACTATCAAATGGGACGTACCGCGGCCGATGTCTCCATCTCAGCTTGGATGGCAGCCCTGCGCGCCAACATTCACGCCACCGAAGGTCTCTCGTTCCAGCTCGGCTCGGACTACCTCTCGGGCGATAAGCGCGAGAGCACCCGCTTTGAAGCCTTCAATCCGCTCTACGGTACGCACCACAAGTTCTACGGGGCGATGGATTACTTCTACGCCTCTCCCTTCGCCAACGGTCTGAACCCTGGACTGTGGGATAACTACGCCGGACTGAACGTGGCTGTCACCCCCAGCTTGAGCCTCGGCGCTACGGGTCACTACTTCAGCACCACGAGCAACCTTCAGTCAGCCACTGGTCAGCGTTCGAAGGGCTTAGGCACGGAGGTCGATTTGCAGCTTAGCTGGAAGCTCATGAAAGACGTCAACCTCATGGCCGGCTATTCCTTTATGTCCGGTACGGAGACGATGGACTATGTGAAGGGCGGCGATCACACGCGCTGGCAGGATTGGGCGTGGCTCTCGGTGAACATTCAGACGCGCGTCTTCCAAGCCATGTGGTGAAGATGGCTGCCTATGTGCTGATTGCATCTGTAATTCTTATTACACTCTTGTTTACACTTCGGGGCTACCTTTGCCCCCGTTGATTGTAGCCCCGATCCGTTATGAAGAAATTATTGACCTCCCTACCGCGTCAGCTTGTCCTTCCCCTCTTCGTTTTCGGGGGAATCTTGGCCGGGCTTGGCGCTTATGCGGCTTACATGGCGAGGATACACACGTATCTCGGCGACGACCCATCGGTGTGCATCAACTGTCACATCATGGCGCCCTACTACAACTCGTGGGATCATAGTTCGCACGGGCGACGGGCAACGTGTAACGACTGCCATGTGCCGCATGACAACGTATTCCTCAAGTATGCCTTCAAGGCCAAAGACGGACTGCTCCACGCCTCCGTCTTCACGCTGCGAAGTGAACCTATGGCGCTGCGTCCGCGCGAGGAGAGCTATGAGGTGATCATGAACAACTGCATCCGCTGTCACACGCAGCTGAATCAGGAGTTCGTCAACACCGGTATGATCTCCTACGTGGATGCTGTGAATGGCAAAGGCAAAGCCTGCTGGGATTGTCACACAAGTGTGCCCCACGGCAAGCGTAGCAACCTGAATGGTACGCCAGACGCCGTTGTACCGCTGCCCAAGTCGCCCGTCCCTGACTGGCTGAAGAAGATGATGGGAAGCGGGAAATCGAAAATCTAAAGACGAAGCGCTGAGCACTCTCGTCACTCCTTTCCACCACCCTCTCACTACTTCTTACAACCCTTTGACTACCCTCTAACTACTCCTTACTACTATGTTCAAGAGATTAACTGACACCATTAGGCGCCGACCCATCGTCGGGTGGATCCTGTTCTTCGCCGTCATGGCGGGCGTGTTTCTGCTGGGTTTATTAGCCGCATCCATCACGGAGCGGCGCGCCGAGATCGC
This sequence comes from Tannerella serpentiformis, assembly GCF_003033925.1. Taxonomy (NCBI): domain Bacteria; kingdom Pseudomonadati; phylum Bacteroidota; class Bacteroidia; order Bacteroidales; family Tannerellaceae; genus Tannerella; species Tannerella serpentiformis. The sequence continues at coordinate 1,166,163 of NZ_CP028365.1, read as the reverse complement.
AACGATTTACAACAACAAGAAGACCGACATCCCCGAGTTCGAGACGCGCAACGAGATCTGGGGCCTCAACTATCCGCGCGAATACGAGACTTGGGCACAGACGGAGGACACCTCCTTCACGTCCGAGTTCAATGGTAGCCACGCCGTCGATGTGCTGGCTGCACGGCCACAGATGGTCATCTTTTGGGCCGGCTACTCCTTTTCTCGCGAATACAATTCGCCCCGCGGCCATAAGCATGCCATCGAAGACATGCGCGCCATCCTCCGCACGGGTAACCCCGGTATAGATGGCGAGGGCGACATTCAGCCGGCTACGTGCTGGACATGTAAAGGCCCCGACGTGCCCCGCATGATGCACGAGGTGGGCATCGCCAACTTCTACAAAGCACCGTGGAGCTCGATGGGTGCCGAGATCATGAACCCGATAGGTTGCGGCGACTGCCACGACCCGAAGACGATGGATCTGAAGATCACCCGTCCCGCGTTGATCGAGGCTTTCCAACGTCAAGGCAAGGACATCACCAAGGCCACCCCGCAGGAGATGCGCTCGCTCGTCTGCGCACAGTGCCACGTGGAGTATTACTTCAAGGGTGAAGGCCAATACCTCACCTTCCCGTGGGACAAGGGCATGACGATGGAGGACGCCGAGGCCTACTATGACGAGACGGACTACTACGACTACATCCATGCCCTCAGCCGTGCACCTATTCTCAAGGCGCAGCACCCTGAGTATGAGATTGCTCAACAAGGCATCCACGCGCAGCGCGGCGTAGCTTGCGCCGACTGCCACATGCCGTACAAGTCGGAAGGTGGCATCAAGTACTCCGATCACCACATCACCAGCCCGCTGCAATACATCGACCGCACCTGCCAAGTGTGCCACCGCGAAAGCGAGGAGACGCTCCGGCAGAACGTCTATGAACGCCAGCGCAAGGTCAACGAGGTGCGCAACAAGCTCGAGGATGAGCTTGTGCATGCCCACATCGAGGCTGAGTTTGCTTGGAAGAAGGGCGCTACCGAAGCCGAGATGGCACCCGTGCTGAAGTTCATTCGCCAGTCGCAATGGCGTTGGGACTATGGTGTGGCATCACACGGAGCATCCTTCCACGCACCGCAAGAGGTGACGCGCATCCTCAGCGCAGGCCTCGAACGCGCCATGAAGGCTCGCCTTGCCCTCTCCCGCATCTTAGCCAAGCACGGATACACCGACGAGGTGCCCATGCCTGACATCTCCACCAAGGAGAAGGCGCAGCGCTACATCGGCCTGAACCCCGAAGAGCTGCACCGCAAGAAGGGCGAGTTCCTCAAGACCGTCGTTCCGAAATGGATCGAAGAGGCGCGGAAGAAGAACCGCATCATGACGGCTGACGCATCAAGGAGCTAAATGGAGCAACAACACCGCCGCCCCATGTGGCAACATCCCTGGCACTGGAAAGAGAGTATCGCTTTCGTGTCAGGGATTCTTCTGACCGGGCTGCTATTGCAGCTCACGGTCGGCGAGTTCGACTTCGAACTGCTGCGTTATCCGGTGAACACCGTCGTGGGTGCCGTGATCGTCCTCTTAGCCGCCGCCATCGCCTGGGGAACGAAGCGCAGCGCTATCTGCCGTTGGTATACGGGTGTGCCGCTGGCTGTGACGCTCATCGTCGCCTTCGTGGTGACGGGTATCATCATGGGGCTCACGCCGCAGTCGACTGCTCGGCCTGCCGAGGGAACGATGCACTTTACCTCCCGCCTCGGTCTCGACCGGATGACGCGCGCTTGGCCTTTTGTCCTCCTCTATTTCCTCACGCTGCTTTCGCTCGGTGCACTCTTCATTCGTCGGTTGCTCCACTTCCAACGGTCGGACTATGCCTTCTACCTCAACCATGCCGGACTCTGGCTGCTGCTCTTCGCTGCGGGCCTCGGTGCGGCGGACATGGAGCGCTTCCTGATGCGTGTGCCAGAAGGCGAGGTGGAGTGGCGTGGCACGGATAGTCACGGGCGCGTCATGCAGCTGCCTATCGCCATCGAGCTATATGACTTCAGCATGGAGGAATATCCGCCATCGCTGACTATCATCGATCGGAAGACGGGTGCCAGTCAGCCGGTAGAGAAGCCCGAGTTCTTCCCCATTGATCCGAAGATACCGCGGGGCAAACTGGCCGGCTGGGACATCCAGCTGCTGGAATACATCCACGATGCCGTCCGTAATAGCGACAGCACCTACCGCGAGATCCATATGCCCGGCGCCTCACCCGCTGCACGCATCAAGGCTCGCAACCCCGTGACCGGTGTTGAACGCACGGGATGGGTTTGCGCGGGCAACATCTCTCAGCTGTATATGGTGCTCAATCTCGACACCAACCTCTGCGTGGCTGCGACCATGCCCGAACCGCGTCGCTTTGTCTCCGACATCGAAGTCTATCGCAAAGACCAAGACGTCGGTTCCCGTGCGCGCCTTGAGGTGAACCGCCCTTTCCGCACGGGCCCCTGGACCATCTACCAGCATGGCTACGACAGCGAAGCCGGTAAGCTCTCCGAATACACCGTCGTCGAGTTGGTCTACGACCCCTGGCTCACGCTTGTTTACATCGGCATCATCCTTCTGGCCGCCGGCTCCGTCTGCATGCTGTGGGGCGGACGTCGCCGAACAGCGTAGGAGCAAATAGCCCTCTACCGTCTACCCTCCACCCTCCACCCTCCACCCTCTACTCTCTATCCTCCACCCTCTACCCTCTACCCTCTACCCTCTATAAAATGACTTGGAACGACTTCCCCTGGTTCGCCCTGCCCGCCATGCTGTGCTGGGTGGCCGCCGGTATCACCGTATATAAATACAGAGGCATAAGCCATGTGCTGATGCTCCTCGGCACCCTCATCTACGCCGTCTTTATCGGCGGCCTGTGGGTCGGCCTGGAGCGACCGCCCATGCGCACCGTCGGCGAGACGCGTCTCTGGTACGCCTTCTTCCTCGCCGCCGTAGGCTACGCCACCTTCCGCCGTCACCGCTATCCCTGGCTGCTCTCCTTTGCAGCGCTCGTGGCATGCGTCTTCACATGTATCAACCTCTTCAAGCCCGAGATCCACTCCAAACACCTCATGCCTGCGCTCCAGAGCTACTGGTTTGTGCCGCACGTGACGGTCTACATCCTCTCTTACGCCATGCTTGGCGCAGCCACCGTCGGCGCCTTCATCCGTATGCACGCCCTGCGCAATGACCCTGATCTCCCCGAGGACGAGGCGCTCTATCGGCTGATGGACAACCTGGTCTACACCGGTTTTGGCTTCCTCATGTGCGGCATGCTCATGGGCGCCGTCTGGGCCAAGGAGGCGTGGGGCCACTACTGGTCGTGGGACCCGAAAGAGACGTGGGCCTTTGTCACCGCCGCCGCCTATCTCGTCTACATCCACCTCCGTCTGCGCCACGCCCCCGAGCGTGTCGTGCTCTGGACGCTCCCCATCTCCTTCATCCTGCTGATGATCACATGGATCGGCGTCAATTATTTGCCGGCGGCGCAAGGCAGTATCCATGTTTACAGTAGTTGATCGGGAGGAAGGCTGTCCACCCGGGGGATGTGCGCTGGAAAGCCGAGCTTCTACTTGGGGAAATCCTCCGAAGTCTACCCAAGCAAGCCCTGAAATGAATGGCCTTTGGTCTCCCCGCGAAAAAGAAAAGCCCCAATGACTGAATCATTGGGGCTTTTCGCCTTCTGTGAATCCGGCAAACTCGCCGATCAACGCCTAAACATACGTGAGTCCGACGTAAGCACTCACGTGAAATACCCTTCAGAACGTGGTGAAATACCGTTCCGAGGTGGTCATCGATACGTTCGGAACCTCATTAAATACCGCTTCGAGCACAGTGGAATACCCTTCGGGGTGGTATGAAATACCTCTCGGGACGTCATAAATACCCCTCGGGACGTAATTAAATACCCTTCAGGACGTAATTAAATACCCATCAGGACGGTATTAAATACCCCTCGGAACGTGGTTAAATACCCCTCGGAACGGTATTAAATATTCCCCGGAACGTATATAAATACCCCTCGGAACGGTATTAATCCTCTCAAAAGCAGAAGCCCCGATGTCGAAGCAAGTGGACTGATTATTAGGTGGAAAGGGGTCGATATGCTTCCGGTTGCGTCGAGCGGAAAAGGCAGAAAAGTGCGGATCCGAGCAAGAGTTCAGTTACCAAACCGTTACCCTGTCTGGTGGTAGGTAACGATGGTGCAAAAGCAGGTAACTGAACCTTTCTTGTACATGGTTCTTTTGCATTGATATACAGGAATCTGCACAGGTAACGGGCGCTTTGGACTGGGTAATTTTGCCCACAGTTTTCAAAGCGTATGGATGACATGAAAATGAAGGTGTTGCTCTACCTCAAAAAGAGCAGTCGCGACAGGTCGGGCAAGGCGCCGATCATGGGACGCATCACGCTGGGACGTTCCGTCGCACAGTTCAGTTGCAAGCTGTCTTGCAATCCCGACTTGTGGAATTCGCGCGAAAGTCGGGTGGACGGGAAGAGTCGCGAGGCGGTCGAAGTCAATGCCAAGTTGGACAACCTGCTTCTCGCCGTTCAAGCCTCCTATCAGTCCCTGCTTGCCAAAGGGGCTCCGTTTGACGCAACCGACATCAAGGAGCATTTCCAAGGCAATAGGCAGGCTCGATGTATGCTGATTGAACGCTTAGATCTCCTTGTCAAAGAGCGGGAGAAGCATGTAGGTATCGATCTCAAGGCGAGATCTATGTACAACTATCGCTCTGTTCGAAACCGGTTGCAGGAGTTCATCCGACAGCAATACAACGCTACGGATCTGGCTTTCTCGCAACTTACAGAGGGCTTTATCTATGAGTTTCAGACGTTCTGTCTTGGTCGATGCGGCCTTCAAGAAAGCACCTTCTTCGGAACGGCCTCTCTGCTGAAAACGGTATGCAAACTGGCTTACCGCGAAGGGCTGACGGATGTCTTACTGTTTAATAAGGTACGCGTAGAGCGAGGGGACAAGAAAACGCCGAAAGCGCTCGACAAGGCTGCGTTAGACAAGTTGAAGGCGCTCTGTTTTGACGGTTTGGACGGGGATATGGAGACTTCCCGCGATGTGTTTCTTTTTGCCTGTTACACCGGCGCCGCCTATTGCGATCTGATGGCGCTGCGCCCTGAGCATCTTGTCCGCGACGATGAGGGCGCCCTTTGGCTGAAGTTCAGCAGGCAGAAGACGAGTGTCCTTTGCCGCATAAAGCTGTTGCCCGAGGCGCTCCGATTGTTGGAGCAACTACACAGCGATGCCAGAGAAACACTGCTTCCTTATATGAACTATGCCACCTATTTGTCTTGTCTGAAGGCGATCTCGCTAAGGGCCGGACTGTCTTTGCCCATCACCACGCACACCGCCCGGCATACCTTCGCTACGCTCATCACTTTGGAACAGGGCGTGCCCATCGAAACCGTCAGCAAGATGCTTGGACATAGCACGGTGCGCATGACCGAGCGATATGCGAAGGTTACCCCTCAGAAACTATTCGAGGAGTTCGATCGCTTGATCGCCTTCACCGAAGACTTACACCTGACCATTTAACCACAAAGCACTATGAGAAGTACGTTCAAGACCCTGTTCTACATCAACAGACAGAAGACAAAAGCAGACGGCAAGACGGCCATCTTTTGCCGCGTCACCATCGATGGTAGGAGTGCGGTGATGACAACCGGCGAGGAATGTCTGCCAGATGAATGGAACAGCAAACAGGGTATAACCGGCGAAAAGAAAATCAACCAACGCCTCGCAGCGTTTAGAGAGCTTGTGGAAAAGACTTACTCGGAAATGCTCACGAAGGACGGCGTGGTCAGTGCAGAACTCCTCAAGAACCGCTTGCAGGGCACCGTTGCCGCACCAACCACTCTTTTAACCATGAGCGAGGCGGAACTGCAATCTGTGAAGACATGCGTGGGCAAGTCAAAGGCTGAAAGCACCTACCAAAACCTGATCTATTCGGACAAGCTACTTCGGGCGTTCGTGAAGGAAAACGGAGGGCGAGACATCCCCCTCGCAGGCATTACGGAAGATCTGTTTGAGGGCTTCCGCTTCTTTCTCAAAAAACGTGGTTTGGCGGCATCGACCATGAACCACCTTCTCTGCCGATTGAGTCGGTTGATGTATCGCGCGGTAAACTTGAACGTCATCCGCTGCCATCCCTTTGAGGATGTTGCCTATGAAAAGGAGGTACGGAAGGTTCGCTTCTTGCAAAAGAGCGATGTGGCCAAGCTCATGGCGCTGAAAGTAAACGACAAGGAAGCAGAGCAGGCCCGGCAGATGTTCCTCTTCTCCTGCTTCACCGGACTGGCCATTGCGGATATGGAGCGATTGAAGTTTTCGCATATCCAAACGTCAGCCGACGGCCGGAGGTATATCCGAAAGGAACGGCAGAAGACGAAAGTGGAGTCAGTTGTGCCGTTACATCCGATCGCGGAGGAGATCCTTAGCAGATGCCGAGAAGATCAGGCGGTGAAAGGAAAAGGCGACGCCCTTGTCTTCCCACGCGGTTGCGGCCGCAGTGTGATGAATAACAAACTGAATACTGTGGGACTGGCATGTGGTATCAGGCAACGCCTCTCTTTTCATATGGCGCGCCACACGTTCGGAACCCTGTCGCTCAGCGCAGGCATCCCGATAGAGAGCATCGCCAAGATGATGGGGCACGCGTCCATATCCAGCACGCAGATCTATGCGCAGGTGACGGACAAAAAGATCTCGGAAGACATGGACAAGCTGATCCGAAAGCAACAAACGGCGTCAGCGTGATCCCCTGACGGCCGCCCTAACAGGTCTTTTTCCCTTTCACTGATTCTATCTTACTACATGACTACAGCAGAGATAATACGGTGAAAAAGAAAGGAGCAAGGCGTAGTTGGATGTAGTCAGGAAATCATGCCTCCCCACTACATAACGTCTCATGTTGTACTGTATTTTTACCCGAAAAGGATTTGCAATCAAGCATAATCTCGCAGAAAATCAAAAAGAGCCTGGTGGTATAAAAACAAGAAAAGAATTGCGCCTTGTTGACTAACAAACCTAGGGTAATCGTCCGTTTGGCATCTCTGCCTCCCGTCTATCTTTGCCGCCACGAAACAGACAACTGTTCGATTGCCCCCAGAATGAATCACCTATCCGAAACAAACCATACACAAAAGATGAGCATCCCCCCATGCTATTGCGCCTATTGCGGCCGACCGTTTAAGAGCGTCAGTGAGCTGACGCGCGCGGGGCTGTGTGCGCGCCACCCCGACGGACCCGTCCGCGGCGGACACAAGCTCTACGAGGGCAGCGAGAAGTCGGTCTACCTATGCAAATACTGCGGCGCGGAGGCACGCACCATCGACCGCCTGACGGCCTCCTTCTGTGTGCATCACCCCAAGGGTCACAATCGCGGCCGACACGCGCCGGCGCTGTAGAAAGAGCGCCGAAGAGAAGTACATCAAACATCATCATCCCCCCAAATGACTTATGGAAATAAACATGGACACGAAGACACTCATTGAGATCGCCGAGTATCTCAAGTCGGACAAAGTGGCCGACGAACTCAAGGCGCTGGAACGGCGCCTGCAAGACGACAACGTTACACTGACCCTCCCCCTCGTGGGCGAGTTTAGCTCGGGCAAGACCAGCCTAATCAACGCCCTGACCGACTCCAAGCAGTTGGAGATCGCCACCAAGCCCACCACGGCAACCATCTACTTGTTGCACTTCGGGCAAGACCGGCAGTACGCCACGATCCACCGCGCCGATGGCAGCGAGGAAACCGTGGAAGCGATCGGCAGCTTGAAAAACAGCGAGCTGGCCGATGTGCCGCTCGTCGACATCTACGACACTTCCACCCGTGTGCCGCGTGACTTGATCTTGGTGGACACCCCGGGACTGTCATCGCCGGACGCGCGGCACAAGGACGCGCTGATCCGCTTCCTGCCGGAGGCCGATGCCATACTTATGACGGTGGACTGCAACCAGCAGATCACGAAATCCCTGCTGCGCTTTATCGAGGAGAGCAACTTGGCCGGCCGCAAGGTCTACCTGATCGTCACCAAGTGCGACACCAAGCCGGCGTCGGATCGAAAGAGTATCAAGAGGTATATCGTCGATAACAGCAAGCTGCCTATGGAGCACATCGTCTGCGTCTCGGCCCAGCAGGACGACCTCGCGGAGTTCTATGCCCTGATCAAGCAGCTCTCCCAAAGCAAGCGGGAGATCCTCGCCGCCGCCATCCGTGGGCGGTTGGAAAGCCTGAAGGAGGAACTCAAAAAGGAGGTTAACGAAACGCTCAAGCTGCCCAACACGGCCGAAGAGCTCAAGGAAAAACGCGCTGAACTCGAACGCCAAGAGGAAGAGATAGAGCGGGAAATCAAACACCTGATTTCGTCCGTGAGATCCTCCATCGATGACGTGTCGGACGAGGTCGTCCGGAGCTATCAAGACTTGCTTTTCCGTCGTTTGGACGCCCTGATCAATCAGCGCGCCGACAACATGACTGCCGAAGCGAATACAATCATTCAATCTGCCTCATTGAAAGTGATGACGGACTATCGGAGGAAGATTGTGCAAGAAGTCTCAAAGCAGACGGCGAAGGCTTCGTCCTTTATTCAATCGGCTGTCAACCGTCTTGACCTCTCCGGGTTAGAGGCACCCGAACAATCAATGAATATTGACCTCGACAGTATAGGGCATGAGCACGATAAGATGATCGCCGGAGGATTGCAGCTTGCGGCCGCGGCAGCTACGTTAGCTGCTTTCCGTGCTTTAGGCGCTGTAGGTAAAGCCGCTGGCACTGTAGGTGAGGCCGCAGGCACTGTAGGTGAGGCCGCAGGCACTGTAGGTGAAGCCGCTGACACTATAGGTAAAGCCGCTGGTACGGCAAACAAGTTGAGTAAGTCGGGCCGAGTGATAGAGTTCGTGCAAAAGGGAGCTCAGGTTGCTACAAGCACCGGGATCATCGACAGCCAAATGACGCCCAAGGTGAAGGGCTTTGTGGAGGGTATTGTAAGCACCTTCACCGATCGCATGGCCAAGCCCAAACGGCTCAGAGCCACACACGACTTTATCGAGCTGCAGCTGGCGCCGGTCTTTGCCGAGCAAATGCAGCAAAACGGCCGTATCATACTGGGCCTCTTGCAGGCGGAGATCGCGGAAGAGGCCAAAGGAGTCAGTGCCGAACGAAAGGCGCGAATCGCCGACTTGACGAACGACATTGATTCGAAGAATGGCGAGTATCAACAGAAGATGGACAGATTGAAAGCATACAACACGATACTTAATTCATAAATAATGGACAAGATGGAATGGATTATTGCAGCCGCAGTGGGCGCCGCAGCAGGCGCCGGAGCGATGTACGCAAAGAACGCGTCGAAGACGAAGGATCAGGGCGCCTCCAATCACGAGGTGAGCCGTTTGGAGAGTGAGTTAGAGAGTCAGCAGCAGAAGCGTGAGGCTTTGGAGAAAGAGAACGACCGACTCCGGCAGGAAATCGTAGACCTGAAGCGGAAGGCTTCGAGGACGGGCGACGAAACGATGGATCTCGAGGATGATTTGGAAGACGAAAAGCGTAAGGTTGCTAAACGTGACCGGGAGATAGAGCAACTGAAACGCACTTTGGATGAATACAAGGGTGCACTTCAGTCCTGCAAACTCGAGCTGGAAGCATTAAAGAAAAAGGAGGACTAAGATGGAAGCACTCGAGAAAGAACTCCAAAATCTAAGAGACAAGTTGGCCCAAAGCGAGAAGGAACTGAAGGTGCTGAAGCGACAGGTCAAAGAGTTGGAGGATGACAAGGACATGGCAGAGGAAGACAAAGAGTCGTTAGAGAAAAAGCTAAAGGCACGGAATGATGACTACAATAAGCTCTTTGCTGACATGCAGCACGCGCAGGTAGAGCGCAAAAAAATAGAGGAAGAAAACGCCCATCTCAAAACGCTCAGCGAGCAACGAAAGAAGGCCATCGAGTTCGTAAGCTACATTTTGAGTGCGCCGGCGGCTGACCGCACGGAGCGCTCGTCGCGCCAGCTAACCTTGGTCGATCAGATGGCGGCCTTTATCAAGGAAGACTTCGTGCCGCTGCTGCGAGAAAACAATATCACGGCCAATCTCGACCGAGCCGACTTTGAGCGATTCATGGCCAACCAAAAGAAGACATGGATCACTGGCAAAACGGCCGTAGCCTTTATCGGTGAGTTCTCCTCCGGTAAGACCTCCATCGTGAATCGTCTGCTGACGGCCGGTAATCCGAACGCTACCCTGATGAAGGTAAGTACCAAAGCCTCTACGGCCATCCCTACCTACATCAGCAGCATTGGGGAAAATGCCTATGCCACTTATTCCTTCATCGCCAAGGATGAGAGCCGAAAGGTGCTTGAAGGCAAAATGGTGGAAGAGATGAGCAAGGAGACGCTGGACGAGGTGCGCGGCATGGATCAGCTGATCAATTATGTGGTAAGAGAGGAGGCCAATTCTTTCCTGAATGACATTAGCATATTAGATACGCCGGGATTCAGCTCCAATGACGCCAAGGACAAGGAGCGCACCTTGGAAGTGGTCAACGAATGCGACGCCCTGTTTTGGGTGATCGACGTCAACAACGGTACGATCAACCAAAGCTCCCTTGCCGTGATCCAAGAGAAGCTGGAAAAGCCGCTGTATATCATCGTCAATAAGGTGGACACCAAGTCCTCGAATGAGGTAGATCAGGTGATCAACGTGATCTCTAGCACCCTGAGGTCAAAAGGGGTCGAATACAAACAGATTATCCCTTTCTCTAAGCTGGAAGACATCGATCAGCTGATGACCGTGATCCGCTCCATCAGAAAGACGGGGCAGGCCGAAGACTACTTCAGACGTGTACAAGGTCAGCTGAACATACTGGAGGGAAATCTCCGAAGGGAAGATGAAACAACACGCGAGAACGCAAATACGCAGATACAGAGACTTAGCTTGGCCATGAGGGGAGATATTAATGTTCTCAATGCTATTGTAACCAGAATCCGCGATTATAGAAGAAAGATTATTGATCTGCCTAACAGGAGAACAACTTGGTTGGGCTTTGGTGAAAATGAATATGTAATGACAAAACAGGAGCGACAGGCTTTTGTCAGACTCCTTGATGACATGGCTAATGCTCAACTCAAGCAACTGATCGAAAAAATCGAATCTCTCCAAGAGCATGCTATGGATTTTGGTGGGGCGTCAAAAGAAGCCGCTCATAAACTGAATGAAATAGCAGAAAAATACACGAGGGTCTCGGAGCACCAAGAGCAATTCAAGAAACTCCTTAAAGGCTTGGCGAATGGTGGGCAAACAAGGCAAACAAGCTATCAGGACTCCAGGAAATCTCAGGAAGAAATAGAATATGAGAGGAGACTGAGAGATTATCAGAACCTATATAATGGTTAGACAGAAATGAACGTATTTGAGCAATTCAATCAAAAGAAAGAGGCGCAGCGGGCGCTGATTAAGCAGGCCGCCGACAACAGATTTATCACCGACGAGCAGCGGCGAGAGTTCGAGCAGAAACTCGATAACGATGTGCTGACCATTGGTGTAATCGGGCAGATGAAGGCTGGTAAATCTACCTTCCTCAACGCGTTTGTGTTTGAGCGCGACGTGCTTCCCGCCGCCACGACGCCGATGACGGCTGCACTGACCGTCATCACGTATGGCCCGGAAGAAAAAATCGAAGTAGAGTTCTATACCCGTGAGGAGTGGGACGAGCAGCGCCTCACGGCGCAGCGGGAGTTACCCCCGGACAGCAGCGAGGCCGAAAAGTCGAAGGTGCAAGCCGCCCAAGAACTTGTTGAGAAGGCCGCCCGCATAAGCAGCTGCCTGCCGGAACTGCTCGGCACGAAGCACACTGACACGTTGGACAAGCTGATCGAATACGTCGGTGTCGACGGGCAGTTCGTCTCCATCACCAAGGCCGTCAAGATCTATTGCCCCAAGGAGTACCTCAAGGGCGTCGAGATCGTGGACACGCCGGGATTCAACGACCCGATCGTATCGCGCGAGGAGCGCACGAAGGACTTTCTGCGCCGAGCCGACGCCGTGCTGCTGATGCTTTACGCCGGCATGCCCTTCAATGCCACCGACCGCGAAATCGTCTTCAAGCATCTTTCGCAGTGCGGCATCGGCAAAGTGGTTATTGGGATCAATAAGTACGACATTCCCCTCCAAGACGGCGATACGGAAGAAATGATCAAGGACTACGTAGCGAAAGAAATCAAGGAAGCCTGTCGGGCATCGAACGACGAGGATCTGAAGGACATGCTAAAGAACGAGGAGCCGATACCGCTCTCAGCCGAGATGGCGCTGCTCTCCTATCTACCGATGAGCACTATCCTCAGCAACGAAAACTACAAGTTCTCGTGGGACAGGTATGGCAGAACCTTCGACCTCGAGTCGCAAGCGGATCTAAGGAAGGAAAGCCGTTTCGAGAACCTCGCTAAGCGCGTGCAAGAGATTGTGATGAAAGAGAAAGGCGAGATCCTCTTCAACAAGTCGCGCAACGCCATCAAGGCAGCCATCTCAAAGATCGGTTCAGACTTGGATCAAGCGATCATCCGCACCAAGGAGCTGAAGGAGAACTTGGACCTGCCGGACGATGCCTTAGAAGAGAAGCAGAGCAACTTGGAACGCGCCAAGAGACGACTCGAGAAGCAATTTGATACGTACATGATTGAGCTAAAAGAGGGTATGAGCGAGGTGCGCCGCAGGCAGAAAGACGCCATCGAAAAGGAAGTGGCGGCGCATTGCGGTCAGATCATTAGTGATATTGATGCCTTTGGACGTACCACTAGCGAGGCGACCATAAAGGATAAAGTCAGACAGGATCTCGGACGGATAAAGACCCGAATCATTCCTCGGCAAATGGAAAAGCTCAAAGAGGAGAAAAAGCGCTGCATCGCCCATATTTCAGAAGAGCACGTCGAGAAGTTCAAGCGGACGATTGAGAAGTACATGGACGTCGAGACGGAGCATCTAATTCCGAAGCTGCGAGAGCTGTGTGAGGAGGGCAAGGTCGACTCCTTTATAGAGGAAGTATTAACGACTAAGCAACCTTCCCAAAAGGAAGGTTTTATCGACGCCCTGCTTTCTGCATCTTTCGAATTCCTTGATGGAATGTTTGGACCGCTCATTGATGCGGGAGTTTGGCTTTTGGGTAACGATGGGATCAAATCGAGATTCCAATCAGAGGTCAAAGACTTCAAGAACCACTTTGACACCGATAAGAAGGTTGATGAGTTAATTCAGCGCCTGACTGACATCGGTCCAATCGAAGACCGCGTCAAGAAATTGATGTTTGATGATTTCATCGATCCGATCGATAAGGATCTCAAGCAAATCATCGAGAATCGGGAAGGTCGTGAGAAGCAGCGCGCCGATGCCGCAGCCAAGCTCGACTCCCTGCAAAAGCAGAAGCAGGAGTACGAAGCGAAGGTCGCCGCTATGGCGCTGTAACGACGCTAAACCCTGGAAGGTTCAGCCTCACTTTTCAAAAAGCAGCACTGAACCTCCAGGGTGCGGCTTCACTTTTCAAAAAACAGCGCTGAACCCTGAGTCGGTGAGCTGTTTGCTCATAATGAAGTTCTTTTCACCGTCCCCAGCTGTCAACTTTTTCAGTACTGGACAAATGTGTGATTGTCTTACCGTTTTCCGCCTCCCTTGTAATTCTCCTCCAGTATCCTTTCGAGATCTGAGGCCTTGTAAAGGATCTTGCCGGCAAACTGCGTGTAGGGGATGATCCTCCGATCGCGATAGTCCTGCAAGGTGCGGGGGCTGATGTAGAGCCGCTCGCAAACTTCCTTGCCCGTGAGGAAGTGTTCGCCGCTGAAGAGAGGCCGGTGCGTCTCCGACACTTCCCGAATCCTTTCTCTTACTCGTTGCAAGGCTGAGATGACCACCTGCATCTCGCCCGTCTCCATACTCAAGTCTTGAATCGCTTCCATCATCGCTTCGTCGTGTTTGTCGTTTTGTCAGACTTTACGCAGAGTAGTCGCTCCACGTCCTCCCGCTTGTAATAGCACTTATGCCCGATCTGCGCAAAAGGTAGCACGTTCGTATCCCGGTAATGTTGCAGAGTGCGTTCGCTGATGCCGAGCAGTCGGCAAACGTCTCCGTTATGCAACCAATCCGTGTGTTTAGATGGTTCTCCGAAAGCCTTCAGGCAACATTCTGCAAGGCTCAGTATCTCGTTCCGCAGGCTTAGCCAATCGGCCTCTGTAATAATTAAGTACTTCATGATCTCACGTATTAGTTTTCTGGTTGGTATTTAGGTTTTACTGTTTTCGGCGGCAAACGTAGTCGTACAAAAAACGCTGCCTATGCAATTGGGAACAGGAGGGATGCAAATGGAACAGCAGGGATACAACCGTCGCAGAAAGGGGCGGCTTTCGCTTATTCGGAAAACAGCCGCAAGTGAAAGCAGGTAATAGCCTGCTAATTGTTCCCGATCTCCCTCCCTTTCACAACCACTTTGTCTTATCAAAGGAGTAAGTGGTTCTCATACAAGACCTATTTTCCGAAGAAATCGGCCGCAAACAGATGCAACATTATGCCGGAATACACTGCATGCTTGGATGCCGGGGATGCTCATCACACTTTCACCCCCGAAAACTCATCCCAGCCAGCCATGAAGAAACAGGCAGATAGAAGCAACATAAACGTCGATAAAACACCGGACAACGGCGGACGTTCATCAAAGAACGGGGAGATCGAGGCCTACCTCGCCCGGCATTACATGTTCCGGTACAACACCGTTTGGGGACGGGCGGAATATCGCGGCCGAGAGGACACCCAATTCGTAAAAGTCGGTCGCTATGAGATCAACACGCTGCGCCGTGAACTCGACAATGAGGCCGGGATCACAACCTCTCCGGACAACCTGTACTCGATCATTGAAAGCAGCTTTTCGCCCCGTGTTAATCCCATACAGGCGTATTTCAAAGCCTTGCCCGCCGCTGTTCCGGATAAATCAGCGGCGCATGCCATCCGTGAATTAGCCGACTGCGTCGTTGTCCGTAACCAGGAGAAATGGCTGCTGTATCTAACAAAATGGCTTGTAGCTGTAGTTGCCAACGCAATGGATGACCGCGAGTGTCGCAACCACACCTGCCTGGTCTTAACCGGTGAACAAGGGCGATTCAAGACGACGTTTCTCGACCTGCTTTGCCCGCCTAAGCTGCACGATTACAGCTATACCGGCAAAATCTATCCGCAGGAAAAAGACACGCTGACCTACGTCGGGCAGAACCTCATTATCAACATCGACGACCAGCTCAAGGCGCTCAACAAACGGGATGAAAACGAACTGAAAAACCTGATCACCTGTCCGATGGTCAAGTACCGCATGCCCTACGACAAGCACGTGGAGGAGCACCCCCACATGGCGAGCTTCGTGGCCTCGGTGAACGGCAACGACTTCCTCACCGACCCCACCGGCAGCAGGCGCTTCCTGCCCTTCGAGGTGCTCTCCATCGACATCGATCGGGCAAGGAGCGTCTCGATGGACGCCGTCTATGCGGAGGCAAAATCGCTGTTGGAATCGGGCTATCGGTATTGGTTCAACGACGAGGAGATCGCGGAGTTGTACCGCGAAAGTGAGGCGTTCCAAGTGCAGACTGCGGAGATGGAGCTCCTGTTGCGCTGCTTCGAGCTGCCGACCACAGACAGTGATTACTCCTACCTGACAACGACCGAAATCTTGACTTACCTCGGCACCTACACGCGCCAGCCGCTCACGGCCAAACGTATGGGAGAGGCGTTGAAAAAGGCCGGATACCTCAAGGTCAGCCGACGGCGAAACGGCGGTAGTCCACTGTATGTCTACAAAATACGAAAGATCCTCCCCTGTCCCCTCCTTCAAATCTGTAGTAGCAACATGTAGTCAGCCGCGTAGTGACTTCTATTTGCATGAATGCTATTGGAAAACAATCGATTATGGCGATTGTAGTTTGTAGTAAGAAGAAGCCAAAAAGTACGGGCGTTTGATCTTAAATCACTTGCATTCCAATAAAACACCACACCATTTCATTACCCATCTCAATGTTTAATCACCGTGAAAGAAGAAAACCTATCGACCATCAAGCGGTATCCCATCACGGCGTACTTGGAAAGTAAAGGCATCACGCCCGTCCGACGGCTGGCGACCTACACGATGTATCGCTCGCCGCTGCGGGATGAACGCCACCCGAGCTTCAAGGTGGATACCGAGAGGAACCTGTGGATTGATTACGCCGAAGGCCGCGGAGGAAGCATCATCGACCTCTATATGCGGCTCGAGAGGTGCACCTTTCCGGAGGCCATCCGCTGTTTGGGGCAGATGATTTTCGGTTGCAGGACAAGCGATTACCCGCGGACGGAATCCCACCGTCATACTCCAGAGAGAACAGACGGAGGAAGAAAATTGATCGGCATATCGGATGACCTTCCGCCACATTTACAAGACTACCTGACAAAAGAGCGGAGCATCGACCTCGGTCGGGCCTGGCCCTTCCTCAGATGCGTCCGCTACGAAGTGAGGGGACGGGAGTACGAAGTCATCGGCTTTACCAATGTCTCGGGCGGCTACGAGCTCAGGGGCGCCGGGTTATTCAAAGGAACGCTGGCTCCGAAGGACATTACACCAATCTTTTCCGACGGGCGGCAGCCAGTCTGCCTCTTCGAAGGCTTTATGGACTTCCTCTCCTTCCTTTCAATGAAAGAAAAGGTCGACAGCCATTGCCTCGTGATGAACTCCGTGGCGAACGTCGGGCGGTGCATTCGTTACCTGCGCGAGCGACATATCACGGCACTCCGCGCCTTCCTCGATAACGACGAAGCTGGAAGACGAACCCTGAGCGCATTCATCGACGCCGGGTTCCAGGTGGAAGACATGTCCGTGCACTACCGCGGATGCAAGGATCTCAACGAGTTTCATGTTAGCCGCGTCTGTCGCCTACGAGGACAACAAGGACAAGCTCCTATCACAACCAAACCAACCCACACAATCAAACAGAAAAGGAGATAGCAACCATGAAAGAGAAAAACACCAACAAAACTGACCGGGAGTTTCTCGACGTCTATTTGGGAGAAACGCATCCACAGGAAGCAGAGCCATCCGAGCAGGCCGTGCATGCCGAGAGTGCACTCACACCGAAACGCATCAGCACGAAAATGAGGCGAGGGACGCTGGAGGCTTACAAGCAAGCCTTCCTTGTCCCTGCCAAGCTGACAGATCGCCGGGCTGTCTATTTGAGTCGGGCGACACAGGAGCGCGCCGACTTCGTTGTCCGTCGATTGGGAGACAGGGGCGCCAACCTCTCGAGCTTCGTGGAGCACATCGTGCGCGCCCATTTGGAGGACTACGCCGGGGAGATCGAGGAATGGCGGAAGCTGTAATCCAAGTACACAGATCCATCGAAGAGTCCACGATCGAATTACGTGCTAAGCATGCAGCAAGCTTTTGAATGCACAGCAAGCTGTGATTGTAAGAAACATTATAGGGTATGTAACGGAGCGTGACGACGGTAATGCAAGACGTCAGTTTGTTCCCACAAACTGCGCTTGCTCCCTCGCCCTGTCCGGACGTGTGAGAGGGCCGTAATCACATCCGTTCTCATCGGCCCCAACCATAGTATAAGCACCACAGAAAAGACCTATCCACATGAAAAAGTACAACAAGAAGGAAGACAAGAAACCGAACAAGACCGCCTTTATCAAGGTCAGATGTACGGCCGAAGAGAAGGAACGGATCCGCTCGAGAGCCACGAACGCAGGGCGGAAGTACTCCGACTACTGTCGCGAAATGTTGCTGGGAGGATCCGTCACCGCCGTCCCTCCGATAGGCGACAACGAGAAGGAGGCGCTTGCCATCCTCCGTCAGACGGCACTATTCTACGCGCACATTTCTAACCTGATTAAGGTCAAAGACGTCTCCTGGGTAGACGCGACGAAGGCCCTCGCCACCTACGCCAAGATCGCTTTTAAGCGGTTCTTCAGCCCTCGCTATCGGGTCCCCGATGAGGTGTTTAAGCGCTTAAATATTGAAGACCATGATCGCAAAGTGTAAGGCCATCGCGCACGGAGGCAACGCGCTGGAGTACGTTTTTCGAGAGGGAAAGCTCGGCCGCGTCCTCGCCCTCCACAACCTCTGTGGCGAAACGCCAAAGGAGATCCACGAGGAGATGAAGCTCGTCGGCGACTACAACAGTCGCTGCAAAAACAAGTTCCTGCGCATCGAGATCGGCATCGCCCCGCAGGACGAGCCGCAGATGACGTTCAAGACCCTGAACCGCCTCGTCCTCCTCTTTGCCAAACAGATGGGGTTAGACGATCACCAGTGGGTGGCTGTCACGCATAAAGACACCGACAATCTTCACATCCACATCATTGCCAATCGAATCAGCCTCGGTGGACAGGTCTACGATACCACCTTCGTCAGTAACCGAGCCGCCAGAGTAGCCGAAAAACTCAGTCGCAAGTACGGGCTGACCATCGCCAACGAAGTCCGATCCGCGCGACTACATCGGAAAGCCCAAGCCGATCCCGCAAGGGAACAAACGAAGCAGCAGGTTCGGAACATCTGCTATGCCCTGCTCGAGAAGCACAAAGGAAAAGGCCTGTCGGGTCACTCCATGTTTCTCTACGAACTCCACCGAAGTGGCGTCACGATCGAGCGCATGAAGAACAAGCAGGGGAAAGTCTACGGGCTGAAGTTCACCTACGGCGGCCACAGTTTCAAGGCCTCCGAGATCAGTCGTGAGTTCGGTTTTCGCACCCTGCCGAAACAGTTCGAGACCGGCAATGCGCAGAAGCCCATCACCCCCTCCGGCCATTCCTTCATGATCCATACGAAAGACGGTCCTCCTATCGCGCAAGTCACAGGCTCCGCTGTGGACACCGCTTTAGACGCTGCGGGAAGCTTTCTTTCAAAGACCGGAGAGGGCACACTCCTACAGACACATGGAGTCGACTACGCCGAGATCTCATGGCAACGTCGATTAAGGAACCAAGGCATGAAAAAGAAGAAGCGGGGTCGGGGAATATGAGCCTTAGCCCCCATCCGCTCTACGTTCACACACTCCCAAGTCGAAAAGCAGAATCGAGAGAATCGCATCCAAAGCACCTGCAATCCAAATGGTCATAGTAACATTGCACCCTCAAATGACAAGTGCCCTTTGTTTGTGCAGATTCCAGCAACCTCAAGCGCTTCGCTCGTTTCCACCTCGTTACCTATCCAACGCCTACGGTCGAGCAACTTCTTCTTTTTCAGGATGATATTTCCAAATGATTTTCTCAGGACGGTATTAAATACCCCCTCGGGACGTATTAAGCATGCATGCGCCAACCCTTACTTGTACACCCGTTTGAGCGTCTCGAGGTCTTCGAGGCCGTGGCGGAGGATGATCTTGTCGACAAACGAGCGGAGGAAGCCGAGCCCGTAGCCGTAGATCTGGATCAGCGAGGCGGCGACGGCGCGAAGGGCGATGCTGAGGCTGCGGGTCTTGACGAGGGCGTCGACGAGGAGCAGCACTAAGTAAAAGGCGGGCAGGAGCAACCACCACGGCGACAGCACGACGGCGCACACGAGGACGCCGACGCTGCCGAGGACAAACACGGCGGGGAGCGTGTGGACGGCCTTCAGCGAGTCGGGGTAGAGCTTGAAGAGGTTGATGCGGGCTTGACCGAAGATGTGCACCTGACGATAGAACTTGCGGAGGTTGCCGCGGCGCTTGTGGTAGACGTAGGCGTCGCGGTAGAGGCGGGTGGTGAAGCCGGCTTGATGGATGCGGATGCTGAGGTCGATGTCCTCGCCATACATGTCTTTGAAACCGCCCACGCGCTCGTACACCTCACGCGAAAAACCCATGTTGAAGGTGCGGGGCTTGAACTTCTCCAGGTTGGTGCGGCCGCCGCGTATGCCGCCCGTGGTCCAGAAGGAGGTCATGGCGTAGCTGATGGCCTTTTGCGTGGGGGTGAAGCTGGGGTGCTCGCGGTCGGGGCCGCCGAAGCAGTCGGCCGGCTCGGTGGCGAGGTAGCGGCGGACGGTGGCGAAGTAGTCCGGCGGGATGATGCAGTCGGAGTCGAAGAAGATGAGATAGGCACCGTGAGAGGCACGCATCCCGACGTTGCGCGAGTCGCTGCGGCCGGTGTTGGGCTTGACGATGTAGTGGATCGTGAGGCGAGAGCGGAAGGCTTCCACCTCGGCCGTACAGGGTCGGGTGGAGCCATCCTCGACGAGCACCAGCTCAAAGTCCCCGTCGGTCTGCGCGGCGAGGCTTTCGAGCAACTCGCGGGCTTCGTCCGGGCGGTTGTAGATGGGGACGATGATGGAGAAGAAGGGCGTCGGGTTCATTTTACCAGCTTGAGTTCTTGGATCAGGCGCGGGCATTTCCCCCAGCGGTCGATCACCCAAAGGACGTAGCGGATGTCGACGCTGATGGTGCGTTGCAGGTCGGGTTCGAAAGCGATGTCGCCGCTCATGGCCTCCCAGTTGCCGTCGAAGGCGAGCCCGATGACGCGTGCGTTACGGTCGAAGACGGGGCTGCCGGAGTTGCCGCCCGTGATGTCGTTGTTCGAGAGGAAGCAGAGTTGCAGATCGCCCTGCGGGTTAGCGTACGAGCCGAAGTCGCGGTTGCGAACGAGGGAGAGAATCTCGGGTTGCACGTAGAACTCCGAGCTCGTCGGGTCTTGCTTCTCTAAGATGCCGCGTTGGGTGGTGAAGTAGTTATACCACACGGCGTCGCGGGGCTGATAGCCGCCGATGGAGCCGTAGCTGGCACGCATGGTGAAGTTGGCGTCGGAGTAGAAGGTGCGCTCCGGGTGCATCTTCTGTAGGCCTTCGAAGTAGAGGCGTTCGCCGCGCTCAACATCCTCCAGAGAGGTGGAGAGGAGCTGCCGCACGCTCATCAGCGACAGGATGGTGGAATGGGAGAGCTCGGCGGCGGGATCCTTCTTCATCACCGTCTTGTAGTGCTTCTTGTCCTTGAGCAGGGCGGCCACTTTCTCGGGCGAGGTGAAGAGGGTGCGCTTGAAGAGGTCGTTGGCGTAGCGCTCATAGTCGCCCTTGTACTTCTTGTCGATCGTCTTGTAGATGTCCGGCAGGAATTCGGCGGGCACACGCTCCTTGACTACGCGCAGCATGACGGGCAACACCTGACGGTCGAGCTCCGGCTCATAGTCCTTGTAGAAGTCGTGCAGGCTGCCATTGATCCAGTCGTCGATCTCCTCGGGCGTGCTCTTCTCCACGTCGACGCTGTTGATCATGCGTGCCAGGCGGACGATCTCCGTGCCGCTCATGAAGGCCTCCAAGAGGTAGGTCGCCATGTTGGTGTACTTATCCGACTGCGTGTAGCCCTTCTCGAGCAGCTTCAGCACGTCGCCGTAGCGCGCCTGACGTTCGGGCGACTGGGCCACCCATGCCGCAAAGGCAGCCTCTTCGGCCCGTTTGCGGGCAATGACGTCGAGGTTGGCTAGGCCGCGGTTCATACCGATGGAGTTCTTCCAATAGTTGGAGCTGCCGGCATACTTCGAGGCGTACTTGATGCGTACGGCGTCGCTGGCTTGCATGGCTTTGCGCCAGATGTCCTGCTTGAGGCCTCGTACTTCGATGCGCGGCTTGTTGGAGTTCTCGATGCGTTGGTTGACGCCCCAGGAGGAGAGGTAGCGGTCAGTGCTACCGGGGAAGCCGATGGTCATCGCGTAATCCTTCTCGCCGTAACCCTGGAGGGAGACTTCGGCCACGTAGCGCGGGCGATAGGGTTTGTTGTCGGCGCTGTAGTCGGCCGGCTTATTGTCGGCACCGGCGTAGACGCGGAAGACGGAGAAGTCGCACGTGTGGCGTGTCCACATCCAGTTGTCCGTATCGCCGCCGAACTTGCCGAGCGACGTGGGCGGAGCGAAGACGAGTCGGACGTCGCGGAAGACGTCGTAGACGACGAGGAAGTACTTGTTGTTGTTATAGAAGGGCAGCACCTCGGCGTTGGTGAACTTGTCGCCCTTGGATACAGAGTCGGCGATGGCGCGGGCGATGGAGTCGGCTGTGCTGATGCGCTCATACTCGTCGGTGATGCCTTCGAGCTGCGGCATGATGCGGTCGGTGAGGTCGACCGTCTCGCGCAGGTACTGCACTTTGAGACCTTCGACGGGCAACTCGTCCTTGAAGCTCTGCGACACGAAGCCGTTCTTCAGATAGTCGTGCTTCACGCTGCTGAGCTTCTGGATGGAGCCGTAGCCGCAATGGTGGTTGGTGAAGATGAGCCCCTCGTCGGAGACGGTGATGCCGGAGCATCCGCCGCCGAAGATGACGACGGCGTTGGCTACGCAAGGGTTCGTCTCGCTGTAGAGGGTTTCGAAGGGCACGTTAAGGCCCAGTTCCTGCATGCGTGCGATGTTTTGTTTGTTCAGTTCTTTCAGCACCCACATGCCTTCGTCGGCCCGGGCGCCCGTGGCGAGCAGCATGCACGCGGCTACTGCAGCCATGATCTTGTTTGTTCTGTTCATGTTTATATGAGTTATTATAAGTAGTTATCGGTCTGCGACCAAGTAGTTATGCGCCTTCGGCGCGGTAGTTAGGGGCTTCGCCCCGGTAGTTCGAAGTAGTTATCGGCCTGCGGCCGGGTAGTTGAGGTAGTTAGAAGGTCTTCCATTGACTACTTCTGACTACTGAGCGCACCGCAGTGCGCCCCTACCGGTCGATAATCAGTTTGATGTTCTTCTCTTCGGTGCGCGCGCCCATCCATTGCGAGAGCTTGCGCTGCTCGTCGGGGGTGAGTGCGTTTTTGACTTTGACGTAAACCAAAAGCACGGTGTCCGGCTTGTCTTGGACGGTGTTGGCGATGATGGTCGGCGTGCAGGCTAAGCGCTCCACTTGCGGATAGAGCACACGCAGCTCGGGCGTCAGCGAGAGGGCCAGGTGAGAGGCTCGACGATAGCGATCCACGGTGTGCTTGAGCGAATCGATCTGTGCAGCTTGTGCTTGGATGAGCTCCTCGTTGTTCTTGTAGAGATCCTTCATCAGCACGCTCTTTAGCTCGTTGATGTCTACGTCGCTGCCAAAGCCTTGCTGTATGTTCAGGCCGATGCCACCGAGGCCATAGTCCCTCATGCGGGCGCGGGCGGTTTCGATCATCATGTCGGGCACTTCGTCACCGAGCAAGACGACGTTGAGCGCTTTGCGTCCTGCGGTGTCGACAGCGACGGTTCGGCTGAGGACTTGCGTGTTGGGGAAATCCAGCTCTTTGTTGACGAACGACCTTACCTGCTCGTCAAAGACGGTGTTGCGGAGGACGCGATAGGTGAGGTAAAGGCTGGGGATGATGGTGCAGGTGACGATGATCATCATGTAGCGCCGAACGACCAGGGCGCGCTTCTTGTCGAGGAACTCCTTGTTCGGATACTTCAGCACCCGCACCACGATGTAGGTGGAGAGGCTGATGAAGACCGTATTGATGAAATAGAGGTAGAAGGCGCCGAGGAAGTAGCTCAGGTTGCCCGTCGCCAAGCCGAAGCCGGCCGTGCAGAGGGGCGGCATGAGGGCGGTGGCGATGGCCACGCCGGGGATGACGTTACCCTTCGACTTGGTGGAGCCGGCCACGATGCCGGCCAAGCCGCCGAAGAAGGCGATGAGCACGTCGTAGATGGTCGGAGAGGTGCGTGCCAGCAGCTCGCTCTGCGCCTCGCTGATGGGCGAGATGAGGAAGTAAATGGTGGCCGTGACGACGCTGAAGAGCGTTGCCGTAAGGTAGCTGCGCAGGGAGCGCTTAACCAGGTCGAAGTCCGTGATGCCGAGGCCCAGCCCGAAGCCCATGATGGGGCCCATGAGCGGGGAGATAAGCATGGCGCCGATGATGACGGCCGTGGAGTTGGTGTTCAGCCCGAGTGAAGCCAGGAAGATGGCGAAGATGAGCACCCAGAGGTTGGTTCCGCGAAACTCGACGCCTTTCTTCAGTGATTCGATCGTCTCTTCTTCGTCTTCTTTCTCTTGTCGCAGATCAAAGTGGCGGCTCAGGAAGAATTTGATTTGTTGCAATAAGGGAGTTTCCATTGTTGAACTTAATTACGTGTGATAATACTATGTAGTGATGAATTCTATCTCTGTGAATGATGGCCAATCGAGTACTTGTTTGAGGCTGCGCAGGCCTCTGCCGAGGCCGAGGAAGTCTGCCTGGTACTCGGCATACTTGGCTGGCGTCCCTGACGCCCCGCGCAGGCCTCTGCCGAGGCCGGGGAAGTCTGCCTGGTACCCGGCATACTTGGCTGGCGTCCCTGACGCCCTGCGCACACTGCGCGAAGCAATCGAGCGCTTGATCGGGGTCGCCGTGATGGGGCTTCATGCCGCCTTCCTCCTTCCATGAATCAACGGCAGCTCGGAGAGCGGCAGGTCGCGTTTGATGATAATGCCGACGAAAACAAGCAGGAGCGCGGTGCGGTAGGCCATGCGCCAGACCGTGTTGTCGATCTCTGGCCACATGCCTGCGGCGAAGAAGGCCGCGGCGAGTAGGGTGTAGAAGGCAGCCGAACGGAGGTCGTAAGGCACGGGGTAATAGCGCCGCCCGACGAGGTAAGAGAGCACCATCATCAGCAGATTGCTGGCAAACGAGGCCCAGGCGCAGGCCATGAAGCCGTAGTGAGGCACAAAGAGCACGATGACGGCTACGGTCATTACGCATCCGGCGGTGGAGAAGTAGGCGCCCCACTGGGTGCGGTCGGTCAGCTTGTACCACACCGAGAGGTTGAAGTAGATGCCGAAAAACAGTTCCCCGAGCATGACGATAGGCACGACGCTGAGGCCGGCGTAGTAGCGGGCGTCGACGTAGTGCTTGAGCAGGTCGAGGTAGAAGGTGACGCCGAGGAAGATGACCCACGAAAAGATGATGAAGTAACGCATCGCCTCGACGTACGAGCGGCGGTTGTCGGCGTCGCGGGTCTTGGCGAAGACGAAGGGCTCGTAAGCGTAGCGGAAGGCTTGGATGAACATGACCATCACGACGGCGATCTTGAAGCAGGCGCCGTAGATGCCCAGTTGCGCGTCGGCCTCGGCCTTGTCGGCAAAGAGGAAGGGGAAGAGGATCTTGTCGGCCGTCTGGTTGAAGATGCCGGCGATGCTCAGGATCAGGATCGGGAAGGAGTAGGCCAGCATCTGTCGGAGGCGCGCCGCGTCGGGTCGGGCGCGGAGGCCGGGCATCATGTCGGGCAGCAGCATGAGCAGCGTGGTGGCGGTGGTAAAGACGTTGGTCAGGAAGATGTATCCGATGCCGTAGCCCGGGCGGTAGAACCACGCGATCCACTCGGGGTGCGACTCGTTCAGCTGCGGACAGACGACAAGGAAGAAGATGTTCAGCACAATGTTGAGGAAGATGTTGGCCAGTTTGATGGCGGCAAATCGTACGGCTTTGTTGCGGTATCTGAGGTAGGCGAAGGGCAGGCAGCAGAAGGCGTCGACGGCCACAATGCCGGCCATCATGCCCACGTATTCCGGGTGCGCTGCGTAGCCCAACGCTCCACTGATCGGCCCGAGCAACAGCCACGCCGCCACCATGAAGAGGGCCGACGTGAAGCCCACGCTGTAAAGCGCCGTGGCATAGACGCGCATCGGTTCGCGCTCCTCCTGCTTATTGACGAAGCGGAAGAAGCCCGTCTCCATGCCATACGTCAGGATGACGAGCAGCAGTGCCGTCCATCCGTAGAGGTTCGTCACCACGCCAAACTCATTCGTGTTCGCCAGCACCCGCGTGTACATCGGCACCAGCATCCAATTCAGGAAACGCCCCACGATGCTGCTCAGCCCGTAGATCGCCGTCTCCTTCGCTAACCGTTTCATTCCTCCGGCCATAATCTCATTCAACTAACAACTAAAATCAATCAAGTGCCAGGCCAACTTGGCCGGCAGCCTCTACCGAGGCAGGGAAGTTTGCCGGGTACGTGATAGAGATGATCGTGTACCAAGCCAACTTGGCTGGCGTCCCTGACGCCTTGACTTTCTTTTGCTCCTTTTCTTGTGTCAAGACAAGAAAAGGAGATAGGGGTTCAGGAGCAACGCACCTGATCAAAACAGCGAGCCTTGCGACGGCGTCGGCACCTTACCCAGATGCTCATACGCCAGTTGCGTCACCTCCCGTCCGCGCGGCGTACGCTTCAGGAAACCCTCTTGAATCAGGAACGGCTCATAGACCTCCTCCAGTGTGCCCGGATCCTCGCCGAGCGCCGTGGCGATCGTTGTCAACCCCACCGGTCCGCCGTTAAACTTGTCAATGAGCAGATTCAGGATCTTGTTATCGATCAAGTCGAGGCCATAGCGGTCGATGTGGAGCGCTTCGAGTGCATAGCAGGCGATCTCGCGATCTACGCGGCCCGATCCCTTCACCTGCGCAAAGTCGCGCACCCGGCGCAGTAGCGCGTTGGCGATGCGGGGCGTGCCCCGACTGCGTCCGGCTATCTCCTTCGCCGCATCCGTATCGCAGCCCACGCCGAGGATGTCCGCACTGCGATGGATGATGCGCGTGAGCGTCGCCGTGTCGTAATACTCCAAGTGCATGTTGATGCCGAAGCGTGCCCGGAGCGGCCCTGTCAGCAATCCGCTGCGCGTCGTGGCGCCAACGAGCGTGAAGGGTGCGAGGTCGATCTGTATCGAGCGTGCGCTGGGCCCCTTGTCGATCAAGATGTCGATGCGGTAATCCTCCATCGCCGAGTAGAGGTACTCCTCCACGATGGGGCTGAGGCGGTGGATCTCGTCGATGAAGAGCACGTCGTTTTTCTCCAGCGACGTCAGCAGTCCGGCCAGGTCGCCCGGCTTGTCGAGCACCGGCCCAGACGTCACCTTGAAGCCCACGCTCAGCTCGTTGGCGATGATGTTCGAGAGCGTCGTCTTGCCTAAGCCCGGTGGGCCGTGCAGCAGCACATGGTCGAGCGCCTCCTGACGCATGCGAGCGGCCATGACGAACACCTTCAGGTTCTCCACCACCTCGCGTTGGCCGCTGAAGCTGTCGAACGAGAGGGGGCGCAGGGCGTTCTCATAGTCGCGCTCCGTCTCCGGCGTTGTGCCGGCAGCCTTGCGTATGTCGAATTCAGCCATAGGTGTGTGAGTTACGAGTGATGAGTTACAAGTTACGAGTGGGGCGGGGTTCCCGTAAGAGCCGCGAGCGTACCTGCGAGTCTCGCGGCGTTTGCCGAGACGTTTGCGCAGTCCGCGCAAGTCTTGCAGCGTTTGCCGAGGCGTTTGCGCAGCTTGCGCAAGTTTCGTGGCGTTTGCCGGGGCGTTTGCGCAGCCTGCGCAAGTCTTGCGGCGTTTGCCGGGACGTTTGCGCAGCCCGCGCAAGTCTTGCGGCGTTTTCCGGGACGTTTGCGCAGCTTGCGCAAGTCTTGCGGTGTTTGCCGGGACGTTTGCGCAGCCTGCGCCGGGTCTCGCGGCATTAACAGAAAAAAGAGGGGGAACAAGCCCGCAAAGAGCTGCTCCCTCTCTCTTCTCCCAAATCGTCGGATGTCTACCCTCTACCCTCCATCCTCTACCCTCTATTAGAACTTCACGTTCCGCATGTCACCCGTTTCGATGAACGCCCGATGGAAGGCGAAGCACGCGTCGAGGCTCTGCGGTGTGTGACCCTTGACGCCGCGGTCGAGGTAGGCGTGCAGCAGCGGACGATATTCGGGATGTGCGCAACGCTCGATGATCTCGCGGGCACGCTGCACAGGCGACTTGCCGCGCAGGTCGGCCACACCGTATTCCGAGATGATCACCTTCACCGAGTGCTCGCTGTGATCCATGTGCGACACCATCGGTACGAACGAGCTGATCTTGCCATCCTTCGCCGTCGAAGGCGTGGTGAAGATCGAGACGTAGCCCGAGCGCGTAAAGTCGCCCGATCCGCCGATGCCGTTCATCATCTTCGTGCCCAGCACGTGCGTCGAGTTGACGTTGCCGAAGATGTCGGCTTCCAGTGCGGTGTTGATCGTGATCACTCCGAGTCGGCGCACCACCTCGGGGTTGTTCGAGATCTCCTGCGGACGCAGAAGCAGCTTGTCCTTGAAGAAGTCCAGACGGGAGTAAATCTCGCGCAGTGCCTCATGACTTACGCTCAGCGAGCAACCGCTGGCGAACGTCACGCGACCTTGGTCCATGAGCTTGATCACGGCGTCCTGAATCACCTCGGTGTAGACCGTGAAGGGCGGGATAGCCTCGTTTTCACCCATGCAACCGAGCACGGCGTTGGCTACGTTGCCCACACCGCTCTGGAGTGGCAAGAACGACTTCGGCAGACGGCCCGCCTTCATCTCGCCCACGAGGAAGTCCGACACGTTGCGGCCAATGGCCAGCGTGACGTCGTCCAGCGGGGCGAACTTGCTGCCGTCCGGCTCGCGGTTCGTCTCCACCACGCCGACGATCTTCTTCGGGTCGACCTTGACGAAGGGTTGGCCGATGCGGTCTGACGGTTTGTAGACGGGGATCTCGCGGCGCATGGGCGGATCTTCGGGCTCGTAGATGTCGTGGATGCCGCGCAGCTCCTTCGGGTGGAAGCGGTTCAGCTCGATGAGGATCTTGTCCGCCAGACGGCAGATGGTCGGCAGGATGCCCACGCCCTCGGCAGGTACGATCTCGCCGTCTTCCGTCACGTCGACGGCCTCAACGATGGCTACGTCCACGCGGCCGAGGAATCCGTAACGCAGCGACTGCGCCAGCTCCGAGAGGTGCATGTCGAAATACTCTGCGCCGTGAGCGTTGAGCAGCGTGCGCATGTCCTTGTTCGATTGGTAGGGGGTGCGAAATTTCACAGCCTCGGCGCGTGCCAATGCACCGTCCAGGTGGTCGCCAGTAGAGGCGCCGGTGAACATTCCGATTTTGAAGGGCCGTCCCTCCTTGTGTTCTTGTTCCGCCCGTCGCGCGATGGCTTCGGGGATGACCTTCGGACAGCCCGCAGGCGTAAATCCGCTAAATCCGACGTTGTCGTCGTGTTTCACATAAGTGGCGGCTTCTTCCGCCGTGATGAATTTCAGTGACATGATTCTGTTTCTTATTTAAGTAGATGTGTATTTGCGGGCAAAGATATGGATCGGGAGTAATAAGGGAAGGATGGAGCCCCAGGGCGCACCGCCGAGGGCGCTATTCCGTGCGAATGGCCCTACACTTGCACCCGTTTTCAATCCCCACACAAACATGACACATGATTTCCTACGCGTTGCGGCCGGTGTGCCGCGACTGAAGCCGGCCGATGACACGTACAACGCCGACCAGATCATTACGATGATGCGCAAAGCATCGAAACGGGGCGTCGACATCATCGCCTTCCCCCACATGGCCATCATGGGTAGCACCTGCGGCGATTTGCGTTTTGATCAGCGCTACAACGAGGGAGTGACGTTTGGACTGCTCGGCGTCTTAGGGCTCACGGGCTCCCTCCCCATCGTCGGTATTGTCGGCGCACCGCTCCGCGTCGGCGATTGCATCCGTGAGGCGGCCGTCGTCTTCCAGTCCGGGCGGATCCTCGGTGCGGTGGTTAACGGTGGGCCGGGCGAGCGCTTCCCCACCACGAATGTGCAGATCGCTGGCGTCTCTTTCAACGTCGGTTCCGAGCTGCGTTTTCGTTGCGAGACCTTCACGTTTGCCGTCACGCTGGGCGACGACCTCTTCCGTCCGGTGTCCACCAGTGCCCAGTGTGCTACGGAGGGGGCCAGCGTGCTCTTTCACCTCGACGCTATGCCTACGCAGGTCGGCCGACACGATGCGTTGCGCGACGTCGTACGGGAGCACGCCCGCCGCTGCATAGCCGGCCTTGTCTACGTATCGGCCGGGCATGGCGAATCGTCTACGGATCACTTCTTCGACGGCGAGGCCTTCATCGCTGACCGCGGACAGATCGTTGCCGAGTCGGTGCCTTTCTCCGCCGACGAGCAACTCCTCATCAGCGAGGTGGATCTCGCCGCCTTGAGCCATGACCGCTTCCGCAGCCCCTACTTTACGGGGCGTAACCCCTTCGCACCGCAGGCCCAGCGCAGCTTGCAGGACACCCTCCCCTTCGAGGTGCACACGGACGACAGTCCGCTCAGGCGCACCATTCCCCCGCATCCCTTCGTGCCCGAAGATGCCACCGCACGCGATCGGCGTTGCCGCGAAACGTTCCGCATCCAGTCGCACGCACTGGCCGAGCGACTCCGCCACATCGGCCTGCGGCGCGCCGTGATCGGCATCTCTGGCGGACTCGATTCGACGCTGGCGCTCATGGTTGCCATCGCTGCCTTCGACCTCTTGAAGCTGCCCCGCGAAGGCATCATCGGCGTCACCATGCCCGGCTTTGGTACCTCCGATCGCACGCACGACAACGCCCTGGCCCTGATGGCGTCCGAGGGCATCACCCTGCGCGAGATCTCCATCCGTGCCGCCTGCGAGCAACACTTCCGCGACATCGGCCACGACGGATCGCCCGACACGACTTACGAGAATGCTCAGGCGCGCGAACGGACGCAGATCCTCATGGACCTGGCCAACATGGAGGGCGCCTTGGTGGTCGGCACGGGCGACCTCTCGGAGCTGGCCCTCGGCTGGTGCACCTTCAACGGCGACCACATGTCGATGTACAGCGTCAACGCGGGCGTGCCCAAGACGCTCGTCGGCGCCGTCGTGCAGTGGCTGGCCCGTCGCACCAAGCGCCCCGAGACGCGCCGTGCCCTCCTGGACATCGCCGAGACGCCCATCAGCCCCGAGCTGCTCCCGCCCTCCCCCGACGGCGCGCACACGCAGCAGACGGAGCGCACGCTGGGCCCTTACGAGTTGCACGACTTCTTCCTCTATCGCTTCATGCGCTTTGGCGACGCCCCCCGGCGGATGCTCTTCCTGGCCGAACAGGCCTTCGGCGGTCGCTACACCCGCGTGGAGTTACTCGGTGTGCTCCGCACCTTCCTCCGCCGCTTCTTCGCCCAGCAATTCAAGCGCAACTGCATGCCCGACGGCCCCGCCATTGGCTCCATCAGCCTCTCTCCGCGCGGCGCCTGGCAGATGCCCTCCGATGCCTCCTCCGCCCTCTGGCTGCGCGCGGTGGAGGAGATGGAGAAAGCGATAAAGGAGGGTGAAAAATGAAGCGAGAGCGGTGAATGATGGGCGCCATACCATGTATCGGCCCAAATTCTCCGCCCCGGCGACGCCTTGATTTCCTTTTGCCTCCTTTTCCCCGCATCAAGACAAGAAAAGGAGGTTGGGAGCGAGGGGGATTTGCCCCTGTGTGTACCCGCCTTCTGATCAAACGTCCCTTGCAGGGCCGTCTGGAGGGCGTATGCGATACGCCCCTACCGCGTTACACGCATTCGTTTCCGATCATGCACCGAATACCGCCCGTTTTCAGTTCCCTGATCCCTCGATCTCGGTAGGGCGAAAATGGTTTTTGAGCGGAATCCCGAGATGCTGGTTTGTTACCATTTGGTTTCAGGCCAGTGTCTCGGGATTCTTTTTTGAGTCAAAATTGTTTTGGATTGGATGGTGTGAAATCTGATGCAATACAGAGCTGTTTCGGATTGAATAGCGTACAATCTGATAGAATACAAAACTGTTTCGGATCGGATCGTGTGCAATCTGATGTAATACAAGATTGTTTCAGATTGGATTGCATGCAATCTGATGCAATACAAAACTGTTTCAGATCGGATCGTGTGCAATCTTGTGTGATACAAAATTGTTTCGGATTGGATTGCATGCCATTTGATAGGATACAAAAAAGCGCCAATACATATTCTATGTAAATTTGCCGGAAACAAAGCGGAGATATACCGCTATGTGTAACCATTCTTATGATACAGAAAATGAAACAGATCGAAAGCATCTACATGGCCCGCATACCGGGCGGGGCGCACTTCCTGTTCGTCAACAATGTGTGCGAACGGGCCGAGGCCGACGCCAAGGTCAAGGTCGGCGCTAAGACGGAGCTCGAGACGCTGCGTGCGACGCGCGATGAGGAGGACGCCGCGCTGGCGCTGTCGCGAAAAAGCCTCCTCTCGGACACGATCCGCGAGGCCGACAAGCGTCGGGAACAGCTCTACATCACGCTCCGCAACATTGCCAAAGCCTATCGCAACTACCCCGTCGAGTCCGAGGCTGCGGCGGCGCGGCGGCTCGTGCAACTGCTCAAGGATTACGCCATCAACCCCCGCATGCAGCGCGATGCAGAGACGGGGCTCATGGTGCACCTCCTGGACGACCTGGCCGGACGGTGTGCCGCCGATGTGGCCACTCTTCGCCTCGGGCCGCTCGTCGAGGCCCTCAAGGAGGTCAACGAGCAGCTACGTAGCACCACCGAGAGACGATCTGACGAGCGGTCGGCCTACGTGGTGGGTCGGTTGAAAAAGGCGCGAAAGGAGGCCGATCGGGCTTACAGCGCGCTCGTCCGTAAGGTCAACGCCCTGGCCGTCGTCGGCCGTGCGGAGGATTACGCCGCGTTCATCGATTACGTCAACACCGAGGTGGCCCATTACCGCCGCGAGGTGATCCCGCCGCGCAAGAAAAAGGAGGCCCCGCTCGAGGCCGATCCCATATCCGCCCCCGCCGATAGCGGGGCGTGACGCTACTTTTGCGCGCAGAAAGAATCACAACCTAAACCCCTCATTAGACTTATGACAACGAACCAACCCATGGCCGCGCTCTTCGATTTGGACGGCGTGGTCTTCGACACCGAGCGGCAATACACCGTCTACTGGCAGCAGGTCGGGCTGCGCTATCACCCCACCCTCACGGACTTTGCGCAGCGCATCAAAGGGCGCACGCTCGTGGAGATCTTTCAGGCGTATTTCGACGGACAGATGGAGGCGCAGGCCGAAATCAGCCGTGGGCTCGTCGATTTTGAATCCCGTATGCACTACGACTACCTCCCCGGCGTGGAAGCGTTTCTCGACGAGCTGCGTCGGCACGGTGTGCCGCGAGCCGTCGTCACCAGCTCGAACCGCGCCAAGATGGCCTGCGTCTACCGAGCACGGCCGGAGCTGACGACGCACTTCGATGCCATCCTCGTGGCCGAAGATCTGGGTCGGTCTAAGCCCCATCCCGACGGCTATCTGCGGGCGGCCGAGCGTCTCGGTGTAGCGCCCACGCGTTGCGTGGTGTTCGAGGATTCGTTCACCGGATTGGAGGCTGGCCGACGGGCTGGAGGGGCCGTGGTGGGTTTGGCAACAACGAACCCGGCCGAGGCGATCGCCGATCGCTGCGATCGGGTGATCGACGACTTCCGCACCTTCACCGTCGGCGATATGGTGTCACTGATTCAAATGATAAACAGACGATGAATACATCCCCCTTCTTCACACCTGAGGAGAAACGCGAGTTCTTCTCCGCTTACCGCCGACTGCTCTCGGGCCTTTCGTCCTGCCTCAAGCCGGAGGATGCGCCCAAGATGAAAGCGCTGATCCGTCGCGTGGTCGCACTCGATTGTTACGGCCGCGATCGCAACGGCATCAACGGCCTCCTGCGCAACATCAACACGGCCGTCATCGCTACGCACGACATTGGCCTGAAACGCACCCCCGTCATCGCCCTCTTGCTCTATCGTCCGGTGATGAAGGAGGCCATCACGCTCGACGAGGTGGAGCAGACGTTCGATGCCGACGTGGCCCTCATGATCCGCCGCCTGCTGAAGACCTCCGACCTCTACGCCCGCAACACGGCGGTCAACTCGGAGAACTTCCACCACCTCCTCTTCTCTTTTGCCGAAGATGTGCGCGTGATCCTCGTCATGATTGCCGACCGCCTCTGCATGATGCGCATGGGCAAGCAGATCCGCGACGACAACGACCGCATTCGCCTGGCCACCGAGGTCTCCTACCTCTACGCCCCGCTGGCGCATCGCCTCGGCCTCTACACGATCAAGAGCGAGCTGGAAGATTTGTCGCTGAAATACATCGACCCCGACCGCTATCAGTACATCAAGCAGAAGCTCAACGAGACGAAGCGCTCGCGCGACCGCTACATCGCCGAGTTCATCCGCCCCGTGCGCGAAAAACTCGAGCAAGCGGGCCTGCATTTCGACATCAAGGGGCGCACGAAGTCGATCCATTCGATCAACAATAAGCTCAAGAAGCAGCACGTGGAGTTCGAGGGCATCTACGACCTCTTCGCCATCCGCATCATCCTCGATACGCCGCCCGAGGCCGAGCGCTCGGAGTGCTGGCGGGCGTATTCGATCGTTACGGACATGTATCAGCCCAACCCGAAGCGGATGCGCGACTGGCTCTCGGTGCCGAAGAGTAACGGTTACGAGAGCCTCCACATCACCGTGCTGGGGCCGGACAAACGTTGGGTAGAGGTGCAGATCCGCACGCGGCGCATGGACGAGATCGCCGAACGCGGTCTGGCTGCGCATTGGAAGTATAAAGGGGTGAAGGAGGAGCGTGGGCTGGACGAGTTCCTGAGCGACGTCCGCGCTATGCTCGAGACCCAGTCGGCCGACCCGATGGACTTGATGAAGGAGTTCCGCACGGACCTCTATCAGGACGAGATCTACGTCTTCACGCCCACCGGCGAGGTGATCAAGCTGGGCAAGGGCGCCACCGTGCTCGACTTTGCCTTCGCCATCCACTCCAAGATCGGCTGTGGGTGCATTTCGGGTAAAGTGAACGGCAAGAATGTGCCCATCCGACACACGCTCCAAAACGGCGACTCGGTGGAGGTCGTCACCTCGCCCACGCAATCGCCCAAGCGCGACTGGCTGACGTTCGTCAAGACCTCCAAGGCGCGATCGAAGATCAAGCAAGCGCTGCGCGAGGAGTCGGCCAAGGCGGCCGAGTACGCCAAGGAGCTGCTGCAACGACGCTTCAAGAACCGTAAGATCGAGGTCGAGGAAGCGCTGCTGATGCGATACATCAAAAAGTGTGGCTACAAGACGGTGACGGATTTCTATGTCGACATGGCCGAGGGCCGTCGCGACGCGAACACGGTGATCGAGGAGTACCTCGAGCTGGAGCGCCGCGAGCACGGCGAGACGTCGGAACACGCGGAGATCCGCAGCGCCGAGGAGTTTGTGGCGCCGTCGGAACCGGTCGAGTCGCGCAGCGATGTGCTCGTGATCGACAAGAACCTGACGGGCGTGGAGTATCACCTGGCCAAATGCTGCAACCCCATCTTCGGCGACCCCATCTTCGGCTTCGTCTCCACACGCGGCATCAAGATCCACCGCACGAACTGCCCCAACGCGCAAGACATGCTCAGCCGCTTCGGCTATCGCACCATCCAGGCGCGCTGGAGCGGCAAGGGCACGGACGGTTACGCCGTCACGCTCCACATCGTCGGCAACGATGATCTCGGCATCGTCACCAACATCACGTCCGTGATCAGCAAAGAGTCGGGCGTCATGCTCCGCTCCATCAATATCGATTCCGTGGATGGGCTTTTCCAAGGCAACTTCACCGTCACGGTCAAGGACACGGCCTCGCTCAGCGTCCTGACGAAGAAGCTCCAGGCCGTCCGGGGCGTGAAGAATATCGAGCGACTAAACACATGATTCGGCTGCGCTTGCCTGTTGAGTCGTTTGCCTGTTGAGTCGTTGAGTCGTTTGGGTCGTTTATCCGTTGAGATGTTGGATTGTTGAGAGCTTGAGTAGTCGTTTGTCTTCGCGCAGGCCTCTGCCGAGGCAGGGAAGTTTGCCTGGTACAAGAAATGGCGGCGATTTATCCAGTACCCGGCCAAACTTCGCTGGCGGCCGCAGCCGCCCCCAAACAGGCGCCTGTTTACTCTCGCGCAGATTGCGTAGCCCCAAACAGGCGCCTGTTTAGCTTCGCGCAGGCTGGAGTAACCCAAACAGGCGCCTGTTTAGCTTCGCGCAAATTGCATGGCCCCAAACAGGCGCCTGTTTGGCATTACACAAAATGCAGGACTCTAAACAGGCGCCTGTTTACCCTTACACAACTAAACAAGCTCGCGCAGCGAGCCTCAGCAACTCAACAATTCAACAATTCAACCGGCGAACGCCAGCGAGCCTCAACAATTCAACCCCTCAACAATTCAACGACTCAACCCGCTTGAGGCCCATCCGTGCGGCGCGGTCGTACATGAACTGGAGGGCGGCGTCGCGTTCGTTGGGGATCACGCCGTCGAGGATGGCGTTCTTGATCGCCTCCTTGAGCACGCCTACGGGGCGCGACGGCGCGAGTCCGAACGCCGCCATGATCTCCTCGCCCGTGACGGGCGGCTGGAAGTTGCGCACGCGGTCCTTCTCCTCGATCACGGCCATCTTCTCGCGCACCAGGCGGAAGTTGTTCAGGAAGCGGCGCACCTTCTCCGGGTTCTTGCTCGTGATGTCCGCTTCGCAGAGCTTCATCAGGTTGTCCACATCGTCGCCCGCCTCGAAGAGCAGGCGCCGCACGGCCGAATCCGTCACCTCGTCGTCCGCCAGGCTGATCGGCCGCATGTGGAGCAGCACCATCTTTTGCACAAACTTCATCTTCTCGTTCATCGGCAACTTCATCCGTCGGAAGATGCGCGGCACCATGCGCTCGCCCACCAGCTCGTGGTTGTGAAACGTCCACCCGAGCTTGTAATCGAACCGCTTCGTGGCCGGCTTACCGATGTCGTGCAGCAGCGCGGCCCAGCGCAGCCAGAGGTCGTCCGAGGTGCGGCTCAGCCGGTCGACGACCGTCAGCGTGTGTGCGAAGTTGTCCTTATGGCCGATCCCTTCGCGCGTCTCTGCCCCTTTCAGTGCGCATAGCTCGGGGAAGATCAGCTCCAGCAGGCCGCACTTGTCGAGCAGGTCGAAGCCGATCGAGGGCTTGGGCGAGAGCATGATCTTGTTCAGCTCGTCGGCGATGCGCTCCTTGGATATGATGGCGATGCGTTCGCGGTTGCGGGCGATGGCGTCGAAGGTCTCCGGATCGAGGTCGAAGCCCAGTTGCGAGGCGAATCGCACGGCACGCATCATGCGCAGCGGGTCGTCGCTGAAGGTCACGTCCGGGTCGCGCGGAGTGACGATGCGCAGCGCCTCCAGATCGTCCAGCCCCCCGAAGGGGTCGACCAATTCGCCGTATCGCCCATCGTTCAGGCAGAGCGCAAGGGCATTGATGGTGAAGTCGCGTCGGTTCTGATCGTCCTCCAGCGTGCCGTCCTCGACGATCGGTTTGCGGCTGTCGCGGCGGTACGACTCGCGCCGTGCCCCGACGAATTCGATCTCGCTGTCGCCCAGTTTCACCTGTGCCGTGCCGAAGTTCTTGAACACACTGAGGTGCGCCCGTCGTCCCAGCCTCCGCGCTACGGCCCGTGCCAGCTCGATGCCACTGCCGACGGTCACTACGTCGATATCCTTCGACGGTCGCCTAAGGATCAGATCGCGCACATAGCCACCGATCACATACGTCTCCAGCCCCAGCCTGTCGGCTTCCTCCCCGATCATCGGGAAGGGTTGCCCGGCCAGCGCCTCCGCAATATCTTCTTCGTAATACATCATCTGTCTGTCATTTTCAAAGGGCGGCAAAGATAGATGCCACCCTTGCCACGGATGAAAGCCCAGTCATGAGTTACCGCAGCGTGACGCCAGCTTCGGCGCAACGGGCCACCATCACTTCAGGCCACAGCGCAGCCTGTACCTCACCGATGTGGGCGCAGCGAAGGAGGTACATGCAGAGCCGCGACTGACCGATGCCACCGCCCACTGCGGGGGGCATTTCGCCGGCTGCCAGGGCGCGGTGGAAGGGCAACGCAAGGCGATCCATGCAGCCGGTCATCTCCAACTGACGGAGCAGTGCCGCGGGATCGACACGGATGC
Organism: Tannerella serpentiformis; assembly: GCF_003033925.1. Classification (NCBI taxonomy): domain Bacteria; kingdom Pseudomonadati; phylum Bacteroidota; class Bacteroidia; order Bacteroidales; family Tannerellaceae; genus Tannerella; species Tannerella serpentiformis. Next base: position 1,128,451 of record NZ_CP028365.1, on the reverse strand, counting down.
CCATTGAGGAGAGCTCCAGCGGTGCGTCGAGCACAGCGTTCCAAACCAGAATGTCGCCATTGAGGCCATGGAGACCGTCGGGCGTGGGGGCAGACCAATCGTCGTAGTCAGGGGCGCGGCCGTCGTGACGCGAGCCGTCGGCCAGGGGGCCGCCGATGCCGCGAATGAAGACGGCACCGTAGCGTCGGGCGGCCTCACGCTCGCGCTCCTTGGGGCTTAGGTCGGGGAATTCAGCGCGGAGCTCTTCGGCGTGCACGAACGTGATCTCTCGGGGCAGCGTGGGCGGGATGTGTGGGAAGGTGCGGTGCGTCACGGCCTCGGTGGCCAGCAGGGCGCCGTAGATGCGGCGGACGATGTCAGAGAGGAACTCCACCGTGCGATCCTCCGGGCGGATAGTGCGCTCCCAGTCCCATTGATCGACGTAGAGCGAGTGGATGTTATCCAGCTCCTCGTCGGCGCGGATAGCGTTCATATCCGTGTAGAGCCCTTGGCCGGGAGGGATGCGATAGGCGGCCAGCTTCATGCGCTTCCACTTGGCCAGTGAGTGCACCACCTCGGCACGTCGGTCGCCCATGTCTTTGATGGGGAACGATACGGGGCGCTCCACGCCGTTGAGGTTGTCGTTCAGACCCGAATCGGCAAAGACGAAGAGGGGCGCCGTGACGCGTCGGAGGCTGAGGGCCTCGGCGAGTTCGGCTTGGAAGGTTTGCTTGAGCAGCTTGATGGCGTCCTCCATGCCTTCCGTAGGCAGCATGGGGCGATAGTCGGGGGGGAGGTAGAGGTTCATTGTCTACAAGTAGTTTGAGGGTAGTTATAATTAGGGATGAGGAGTTAGGAGTAGAGGCAGCATCAAGCGCTGCCCGCTATTCGCGCGCAAAGGTAAAAGGGGGATGGGCTACTTTTGGCCCCATCATTTTTTACGCAAACAATACGATTTACGCATGAAAACAAATGCACCTCAAGCCTCCCGTTACGCCGGGTATGTCTACATCTTGGTCGCTTTCCTTTGCCTCACGCCGTGGGTTACGCCACCGGTAGCGCTCTTTGCCGGGCTTGTTTTTGCCTTCTTCCTCGGCTCACCCTTCCCCGCCTTTAACCGTCGAGCATCTCGCTATCTGCTGCAAGTCTCCGTCGTGGGGCTTGGCTTTGGCATGAACCTGAGCGAGTCGCTCCGGGCCGGGGCAGACGGTATCGTCTTCACCATCTTCTCTGTCGTGGGCGTGATGGCCGTTGGCATCCTCTTCGGGCGCCTTTTCCGGGTCGATCGTCAGACGGCTTACCTCATCTCCAGCGGTACAGCCATCTGCGGCGGCAGCGCCATCGCCGCCACGGGTCCGATCGCCAAGGCGAACGAGGCCCAGATGTCCGTCTCCTTAGCCACCATCTTCGTGCTGAACGCTGTGGCACTTTTCCTCTTCCCTCCGCTGGGCCATTTGCTTGGGCTCACCCAGCAGCAGTTCGGCACCTGGGCCGCCATCGCCATCCACGACACCAGCTCCGTAGTCGGTGCCGGGGCGGCCTATGGCGACGAGGCCCTGCGTATCGCAACCACTGTGAAGCTCACTCGCGCCCTGTGGATCATCCCCCTTTCACTCTACACCGCCTTTCATTTCCATGCCCGCAACGAACGCATCTCGATTCCGTGGTTCATCCTCTGCTTCGTACTGGCCATGACGGCCAATACTTACCTCGGTATCCCGGCGGAGGTGGGCTCGACCATCGTGCGTGTAGCCCGACAGTGCCTCACACTGACGCTTTTCTTCATTGGCGCCGGCCTCTCACGCGCCACACTGCGGACCGTGGGCGTCCGTCCCTTCATGCAGGGCATCGCACTCTGGTTCTTCATCGGCGCCATTAGCCTGACGTTCGTATGTCTCTATTATTGATTGGCGTACGGTGTGACGCCACTTGCACCACCCTCCCGTAGCGCCTCGATTATCGATCTATCTTTGCCCCCGAAACATTTTGACTGACAACAAGGGATTCCGGCTGGTTGAACAACGCCTCGGCCGGGATTCTTTTTTTTACTGAACAAATCATCAACCCAAAAAGAAGGAGACTGTAAGACATGGCTGTTACGTACATGACAGAAGAAGGCTACAATAAGATTTTGGCCGAAATCAACTACCTGGAGAGCGTAAAACGTCCGGAGATCTCAGCGCAGATAGCCGAGGCTCGGGACAAAGGAGACCTCTCCGAGAATGCAGAGTATGACGCCGCCAAGGAGGCGCAAGGAATACTCGAAGGAAAGATCGCCCAGCTCAAAGGGCTTATCGCCAACGCGCGTCTGATCGATGAGAAGCAAATCAAGACAGACGTAGTGCAGATCATGAACAAAGTGAAGCTCAAAAACGTAGCCAACGGCGCCGTGATGACCTACACCCTCGTGTCGGACTCGGAGGCCAACCTCAAGGAAAACAAACTCGCCATCAGTACCCCCATCGCCCAAGGCTTGATGGGAAAAAAGGTCGGCGATGTGGCTGAAATCAAGGTGCCCTCTGGCATCCTCAAATTCGAGATCATGGAGATTTCGATCTGAACCCCTAACTCACCCATTTACGCATCATGGCAACTGTATTCAGCAAAATCGTGGCGGGCGAGATACCCTGCCACAAGATCGCGGAGGACAGCGAGTTCTTCGCCTTTCTCGACATTCATCCCGTAGCTACGGGGCACACGTTGGTCATTCCGAAAGAGGAGGTGGACTACCTCTTCGCCATCGACGACGCGAAGCTCGGCCGCATGATGGCTTTCGCCAAACGGATCGCACGGGCGCAAGAGCAGGCCATCCCCTGCCGGCGCATTGGCCTGACCGTCATTGGGCTTGAGGTGCCGCATGCGCACATTCACCTGGTGCCCATCACGCACGAGTCCGATATGTACTTCGATCGGCCCAAGGGCACACCGACGAATGACGAACTGGCCGCCACCGCGGCTGCGATTCGCGAAAAGCTGGCCTAACCGGTCGCGCCAAGCAGGCTGCACGCGGTGTGGCCTCAAAAAAGAGTCCTGCCGGACGAAAGGGAATCCGTTCCCCTTCATCCGGCAGGACTTTTTTGTATGCCACCCGTCGTGTCGGGTGGTTTTCGTGATGATTTTCCGAATCGTGCTGCCCGTCAGGCCTCCTGCCTCGGCGAGGTGTTGGGAGCGTCGGCCGTTGCGCCCCGACGCCCATCGATTGGGCGACCTGATTTTTCGTCAGGCTTTCCGTCTTGGCGAGGTGCTGGGAGCGTCGGACGTTGCGCCCCGACGCCCACCGATTGGGCGACCTGATTTTCCGTCAGGCCTTCCGCCTCGGCGGGGTGTTGGGGGCGTCGACCGTTGCGCCCCGACGCCCACCGATTGGGCGACCTGATTTTTCGTCAGGCTTTCCGCCTTGGCGGGGTGCTGGGGGCGTCGACCGTTGCGCTCCGACGCTCACCGATTGGGCGACCTGATTTTTCGTCAGGCTTTCCGCCTCGGCGAGGTGTTGGGTGCGTGGGCCGTTGCGCTCCGACGCCCACCGATTGGGCGACCTGATTTTCCGTCAGGCTTTCCGCCTCGGCGAGGTGCTGGGGGCGTCGGCTGTTGCGCCCCGACGCCCACCGATTGGGCGACCTGATTTTCCGTCAGGCCTTTCGCCTCGGCGAGGTGTTGGGGGCGTCGGCCGTTGCGCTCCGACGCCCACCGATTGGGCGACCTGATTTTTCGTCAGGCCTTCCGGCTTGGCGGGGTGCTGGGGGTGTCGACCGTTGCGCTCCGACGCCCACCAATTGGGCGACCTGATTTTCCGTCAGGCCTTTCGCCTCGGCGAGGTGCTGGGAGCGTCGGCCGTTGCGCTCCGACGCCCACCGATTGGGCGACCTGATTTTCTGTCAGGCTTTCCGCCTCGGCGGGTTGCTGGGGGCGTCGGTCGTTGCGCCCCGATTCTCACCGATTGGGCGACCTGATTTTCCGTCAGGCCTTCCGCCTCGGCGAGGTGCTGGGAGCGTCGGCCGTTGCGCTCCGACGCCCACCGATTGGGCGACCTGATTTTCCGTCAGGCTTTTCACCTCGGCGGGGTGCTGGGGGCGTGGGCTGTTGCGCTCCGACGCTCACCGATTGGGTGACCTGATTTTTCGTCAGGCTTTCCGAACCACCGCGTTGCGGACGGCCATCCCGAGCAGGGCCAGAAAGACGACGCCGACTACAATCGATGCGATGAGCGAGATCCGTGCGCTGCGCAGATAGACATCGTCCACGCAGCGGAACTCAATCTTGTGCGTGCCCGCGGGGATCTCCAGCCCACGCAGGATGTAATCCACACGGATGGGCTTCACCTCACGGCCGTCGATGTAGGCGTGCCACGTTTTGTAGAACACCTCCGAGAAGACTGCCAAACGCGGCGAGGCGCTCTGGCTCTCGTAGAGCAGGCGGTCGGGCGCCGGGTAATCCGTCAGGCGAATCGTGGCGGCGCTGTCGCTCGAGGCCAGTTGCTGCCACGATGGCAGGTCGGCCTGCCACGCCTTATCGATGACGGCCGTGCGCACGGGGTTGAAGTCGTTCAGGGCCACGATTTCCTCGTCGGGCGAGTTGACCCAGCGAATCTCGTTGACGAACCAAACGCATCCGGGGGCGCCGGGGTTACGCTGCACCTGCGGCCCTTGATCCGTGGGGACGATCACGTAACGCGTGTTGAGCATGTTCAAAACGTTCGGATTGATCCCCTTAGCCGCAAAATGATAGTCGATAATATCCTGATAGCGGCGCAACTTGGCGGGGCTATAACCTCCGACGGACTTATGAAAGTACGACGTCTCGGATTCGTTAAACGTACTCTTGGTCAGGTTCAAAACCCGATAGTTCGGATCCTTGTCCTGCAGGATTTGCTTGTCCGCCTCCGTGGCTACGATTTCGCGTGCTTGGCGCTGCGGCACAAAGTCCTCGTAATTCAAAAAGCGCTTATCCACGGCCCAGAGATCAGCAAAAACGAGCAGCCCGATCACGGCCACCACGTAATTCGCGTTAAAAGGCTTCTTCAGATAAATGAATAGCAGCGCAGCCACCGCAGCGATGAACCCAAACGAACGCCAGGCATCGGCCGAGAGCATGCCTTGCCGATCGGCCACGAGCGCCATCAGCAAGTCGGGGTATTGCTTAAACTGCTCGTCGGCTGGGCCCGAAAAGCTCATCAGTCCGCCCCCAAGCAGGGCGTAGAGTAGGCAAAGGCCCCCGGAGAGGCCAGCGGCGATGTAGAGCGGGCGCAACAGGGCACGTTTGTCGTCCGCCTCGAGGATGCGCTTGACGGCCAGGATGGCCAGGGCCGCCATCGAAACTTCGGCCACCACAAGCGCCATGGAAGGCGTTCGGAACTTGTTGTAGAGCGGCAAATGATAGAAGAAGAACTCGTTGATGCCTGCATTTTTGCCCCACGAGAGGAGAATCGAAATGAGCGTCACGGCCAGCAGCCACCAGCGCTCAGGCCCCTTCACGATCAAGAGTCCGAGCACGAAAAGGAAGCAGATGATGGCCCCGACATACACCGGCCCGCTCGTGAAGGGTTGATCGCCCCAGTACATCGGGGCGAAGCGCGTAAACTGGCGCCCCTGATCCGCCTGCCCATGATCGGAAAAGAAGCGGTACGTGTGCGAGTCGGTGCCGATGTTATGATGCGAATCCGAGCCGTAGAAGTTGGGGATGAGCAGCGTCATGGTCTCGCCCCGGCCGTAGCTCCACATGTAGGCATAGTCGATCTCGAGCCCCGAGCTTTCTTTTTGACCCTCCGCATTGTTCTTCAGCACCGCCCCCCCGCGCATGGATTCCTTCACATAGTCGGCTGAGCTGATGAGCTGTCCGGCGGCTGGTGCCACGGCCAGCAGGCCTACCACGAGGAGCACGGCGGACGACTTGAGGTAGGCGCCCAACGTGTGGTTGCGAATCGCAAAGATCAGGTAGGTGAGGGCCAAAACGAACATCATAATCAATAGGTAATAGCTGATCTGCTGATGACTCCACAGGACGTTGAGCCCGGTGAAAAACAGGGTCACCAAGCTGCCCCAGAGCAGCCGCCCGCGATAGCAGAGGATCACGCCGCCCAGGATCGGCGCCATCGTCGACATGACGAGGCACTTATTGACGTGGCCGGCCTCAATGATGATCAGATTGTACGACGCGAAGGCGTAGGCCACAGCTCCCACCGCGGCCAGGCCCGGGCGACACCCCAGCGCGATCATAAACACGTAGAACCCTACCAAATAGAGCAGCACAAGCAGCGCGTTGCCCGGCAAGGTGTACGCCAGGAAGCGGCTCAGATAGTCAAAGATGTTTACTATCGGCGCGCTATTCGTGTAGTTATGCGGCATGCCGCCGAACATGCGCGCCGACCAGTAGGCGTGCTCGCCGGTTTTCAGATAGTGATCCGCGATGTCTTTTCCCCAGCCCTGAGCGCTGTTTACGTCGCCTTGCACCAGCCCCTTACCGTCGAACAGTTCAGGTGCGAAATAGATCGCTGCGAGCGCGAAAAACAGGATCACCACCACCACGTGCGGCCATCCCTTCTTGATTGCCTCATTCATATTTGAAAAACTAATTTGATGTCGTATAAATGTCGTCGGATTCGGTCAGAAAAGCGGCCCGCTGTGGGCGCGATTCAGAGGCGGATTCCCCGGCCTATTTGTTTGGTTTTGGGGCGCAAACGTAGGTAAAAAACCGCGACCCTTTTCGCCCGCCAACGCCTGTCGGGGTCTATTCGGCGGAGCGTTTTTCGGGTCGGCGCTGTGAGGGGGCGAAAAAAGTACCCTCGGCCGCCTTTCGATCCTGTGCTGTGCGCGATTCCCGCCTCCGCGTAGAGTCGATTTTGATTTTGGGGTGAGTAAAACCCGCCGGGTTTCACTCAAACGTGTGGCAATGTGAAAAACCCGCCGGGTTTTGGGCTATGTCGTGTGGCAAAGTTAAAAACCCGCCGGGTTTCACGCCATGTCGAGTGGCAAAGTCCAAAACCCGCCGGGTTTCGCGTCATGTCGAGTGGCAAAGTCCAAAACCCGCCGGGTTTCAGGCTATGTCGTGTGACAAAGTCCAAAACCCGCCGGGTTTCGCGCTATGTCGTGTGGCAAAGTCCAAAACTCGCCGGGTTTCGCGCTATGTCGTGTGGCAAAGTCCAAAACCCGTCGGGTTTCAGGCTATGTCGTGTGCGGGAATATGAAACCCGTCAAATTTTGCACGTACCCGTGTAGGGCGCAAAAGCATACGCCCCGAAATGTTCCTCGCCAAAGGTTTGGGTCTAAAATCGGGCGGTTTTTGGGTGTATCCCTATTGGGAAGGGTAAAATCGGGTACGTTTTTGGTGTATCCCTATTGGAGAAGGTAAAATCGGGTAGGTTTTTGGCGTATCCCTATTGGGAAAATGTGAAACCCGCCAAATTTTTCATATACCCGTGTAGGGGCGCAAAAGCATACGCCTCCCAAATGTTCCTCGCCAAAGGTTTGGGTCTAAAACCGGGCGCGTTTTTGGCGTATCCGTGTGCGGAAATATGAAACCGGGTGCGTTTTTGGTGTATCCCTATTGGGAAGTATGAAACTGGGTGCGTTTTTGGCGTATTCGTGTGCGGAAATATGAAACCCGCCAAATTTTTCATGTACCCGTGTAGGGGCGTATTGCATACGCCCCGAAATGTCCTGCGACAGGGGTTTGCGCCTAAAACCAGGCGGGTTTTGGGTGTATCCCTATTGGGAAAGGTGAAATCGGGTGGGTCTTTGGCGTATCCGGGTGGGGAAATATGAAACCCGCCGGGTTTTTCACGTACCCGTGTAGGGGCGCAAAAGCATACGCCCCCAAATGTCCTGCGCCGAAGGTTTGCGTCTAAAACCGGGTGCGTTTTGGGCTTATCCGTGTAAGGAGGTATGAAACCCGCCAAATTTTGTGTGTACCCGTGTAGGGCGCAAAAGCATACGCCCCCAAATGTCTTGCGACAGGGGTTTGCGCCTAAAATCGGGCAGGTTTTGGGTCTATCCCTATTGGGAAGGGTGAAAAAAGGTGCGTTTTTGGTGTACCCGTGTGCGGAAATATGAAACCCGCCAAATTTTGCACGTACCCGTGTAGGGGCGCAAAAGCATACGCCCCCAAATGTTCCTCGCCAAAGGTTTGGGTCTAAAATCGGGCAGGTTTTGGGTGTATCCTTATCGGGGAGGGTGAAATCGGGTGCGTTTTTGGTGTATCCGGATGGGGAAATGTGGAACCCGTTAAATTTTGCACGTACCCGTGTAGGGGCGCAAAAGCATACGCCCCCAAATGTTCCTCGCCGACGGTTTGGATGTAAAACCGGGCGGGTCTTGGGCGTATCCTTATTGGGAAAGGTGAAATCGGGTGCGTTTTTGACGTATCCGTATGCGGAAATATGAAACCGGACAAATTTTGCACGTATCCGTGTAGGGGCGTATTGCATACGCCCTGAAAATGTCCTGCGACAAGGTTTTGGGTCTAAAATCTGGCGGGTTTTGGGCGCATCTTTATTGGGAAAGGTGAAATCGGGTGGGTTTTGGGCGTATCCAGATGCGGAAATGTGAAACCCGCCAAATTTTGCACGTACCCGTGTAGGGGCGCAAAAGCATACGCCCCGAAATGTTCCTCGCCAAAGGTTCGGGTCTAAAATCGAGCAGGTTTTGGGTGCATCCTTATTGGAATGGGTGAAATCGGGTGCGTTTTTGGGTGCATCCGGGTGTGGAAATATGAAACCGGACAAATTTTTCACGTACCCGTGTAGGGGCGTATTGCATACGCCCCCAAATATCCTGCGACAAGGATCTGGGTCTAAAACAGGGTGGGTTTTGAGGCTGTCCTTATTGGGAAGGGTGAAACGGGGTGCGTTTTCGGTGTATCCGTATGAGGAAATGTGAAACCCGCCAAATTTTGCACGTACCCGTGTAGGGGCGCAAAAGCATACGCCCCGAAATGTCCCTCGCCAAGGATTTGGGCCTAAAACCGGGCGGGTTTTGGGCGTATCCTTATTGGAGAAGGTAAAACCGGGTGCGTTTTTGGTGGGTACGCGTGCGGGAAGTATGGAACTCGCCAAGTTTTTCACGTACCCATTTCGGGGCGTATTGCATACGCCCCGAAATGCCCCTCGACGACGGTTTAGGCCTAAAACCGGACGGGTTTTGGGTGTATCCCTATTGGGAAGGGTGAAATCGGGTGCGTTTTTGACGTATCCGGATGGGGAAATGTGGAACCGGGCGGGTTTTTCATGTATCCGTGTAGGGGCGCAAAAGCATACGCCCCGAAATGTCCCACGCCGACGGTTTGGGTGTAAAACCGGGCGGGTTTTGGGTGTACCCTTATTGGGGAGGGTGAAACGGGGTGCGTTTTTGGTGTATCCGTGTGCGAAAATATGAAACCCGCCAAATTTTGCGCGTACCCGTGTAGGGCGCAAAAGCATACGCCCCGAAAATGTCCTGCGTCAAGGATTTGGGTATAAAACAGGGCTGGTTTTGGGCGTATCCTTATTGGGATGGATGAAATCGGGTGCGTTTTTGGCGGGTACGGATACGGGAATGTGAAACCCGCCAAATTTTTCATGTACCCGTGTAGGGGCGTATTGCATACGCCCCTCAAATAGCCTCGCCGAAGGTTTAGGCCTAAAACCCGCCGGGTTTTTCATGTATCCGTGTAGGGGCGCAAAAGCATGCGCCCCGAAAAACCCCTCGACGGGGATTTGCACCTAAAATCGGGCGGGTTTTTGGCGTATCCGTGTGCGGAAATATGAGACCGGGCGGGTTTTGCACGTACCCGTGTAGGGCGCAAAAGCATACGCCCCGAAATGCCCCTCGACGATGGTTTGGGTCTAAAATCGGGCGGGTTTTGGGTGTATCCTTATTGGGATGGGTGAAATGAGGTGCGTTTTCGGGGGGTACGTGTTTCGGAAGACGTGGCGGGTCGGGCGTTCTTACCTCCACTAATGGCGACAGGCAAAACGCTTCTCAAATCAGACCTATCTTTGCCGCCTCTAATTAAACACGGAAAGAACAATGAGTTACAATTTATTGAAAGGGAAAAGAGGCATCATTTTTGGCGCCCTCAACGATTTATCTATCGCTTGGAAAGTGGCCGAACGGGCTGCAGAGGAAGGCGCACAAATCGCGCTGACAAATACACCGATCGCAATACGGATGGGCGAAGTCCGGGCGCTGGCGGAGCGTCTCCAAGCGCCGATGATCCCCGCCGACGCGACGAGCGTGGCGGACCTTGAAACGGTCTTCACGGAGTCGACGCAAGCCTTGGGCGGAAAGATTGACTTCGTGCTCCACTCCATCGGCATGAGCCCCAATGTGCGCAAGAAGCGCACGTACGACGATTTGGATTACGACCTGCTCTCGAAGACGCTCGACATCTCGGCCGTCTCCTTCCACAAGATGCTGCAAGTGGCCAAGAAGCAGGACGCCATAGCGGAGGGCGGATCGATCGTCGCCCTGACCTATGTGGCCTCGCAGCGCACATTCTTTGGCTATAACGACATGGCAGACGCGAAGAGTCTCCTGGAGTCCATCGCACGCAGCTTCGGTTACATCTACGGCCGCGAGAAAGGTGTACGCATCAACACGATTTCGCAGTCGCCGACGCTCACTACGGCCGGAAGCGGCATTAAGGGGATGGATCACCTGATGGACTTCGCCGACAAGATGAGTCCCTTAGGCAACGCTACGGCGGATGACTGCGCCGACTATTGCGTGACCCTGTTCTCGGATTTGACGCGTAAAGTGACGATGCAGAACCTCTTCCACGACGGTGGCTTCTCGAGCATGGGCATGAGCCTCCGCGCCATGAATCAGTATAGCAAGAGCTTCGAGGAGTTCAAGGACGAGTCGGGGAAGATCGTTTACGGCTGATGGTATAGTGGGGGAGGGGCTGACAGGAGGTGTCTGCCCGATCATTTACGGGTAGAGCAAAGCAAAGAGGCGTCCCACACACTGCGGTGCGGGACGCCTCTTTCAGTCTAGATTCGACGGCTGGGGCGGTTATTGGCCCGTCCAGTCGGAGATTACGCCCGATGGATCGGGGTTGAGGATGATGGCCTTGTTCTGGTCCGTTTCGTACTTATTGAAGTAGATGTTGAACCACGGCGCACAGTATCCCTCGATCGAGTTCATGCGGTAACCTACGGGGCAGTTCGTGTCCTTGTATCCGCGGGTAACCTTCAGCTCGAGGCGTTTGTAATCCCAGAAGATGATGCCTTCGCCCCAGAATTCAATGCGTTTTTGGAGCATTAATTCCTTGCGGAAGTCGGCCAGGGTCGTGGCTGAGCACTTATAGGAGTCGTAGCGATACGTCTTCATGAAGCTCTCCAAGGCAGAGACGCCCGCCGCAACGCCCTGGCTGGCAGCCAGTGCTTCGGCCTCGATGAAGTACATCTCCTCGACGCGCATCAGCGGATAGTCCATGGCGGCGCCCACCTTATAGTCGATCATGTTGCCTTCGTTGGGCTTAAACTTGAGTCCAGCGTAGGGAGCCAGCGTTTTGAAGTCGTCGTCGGTGAGGAGGGTGCGATACTTCGAGCCCGGGGCCTTGCCTGCGTCGCCGGGTGCGATCCAGGAGGCTTTGCGCCAGTCAGCGTCGGGGATCTGATCGAAAAGAGCCTTGCTGATGGTGCGTGTGGCTCCATAGGTTGCGTTAGCCACGCCGAAGGTCTGTTCGGGGCACATGTTAGAAGCGAAGTTGATGTAGGCGCTGTAGACGTTGGCCTCTTTGGTTATGATACCCCACATCCAAGAGGAGGCGAGGATGGAGTTGAAGCCCGTGGTGTAGCTCTTGCCACCGAACCAATCGCTCTCCGTCAACGGCTGGGCACCGCTGGCGGTGATGGCTTCGCGGGCGAACTGTGCGGCCTTGGCGTAGCAGTCTTTCGCGGAGGTGATGTCCGAACGTACGGCGGTGAAGGCGGCCAGATCGGCGGGATACTTCTCGAAGCGTGTGCCTAGCTCCAACCAAGTGCGGGCCTTCAAACCGGCGACAACGGCGGAGTTGGGCAGGTTTTTGGCTGACCGGGTGAAGCCGTTGAGGAGGTTACCGGCCGTCTCCAGTTCGTCGAGGATGTATTTGTACATCGTCTGGAAGGGGACGCGTGGATTATTGCGCGCATCGGTCTCGGAGGTCTTCTCGGTGACGAGCTGCGTGGTGAGGCCATAGACCTTGTTGGCGGCCGCTTCGTTGTCGAGTTTGGCGATGCCCGTCTTCTTGTATTCGTAGAGGCGTGCCATATCGAGGTAAGCCAGCGCGCGACAGGTGTGAGCCACGCCTGCGTACTGCTTCAGGAGCGGGTCGGTGGTCTCTTTGTCGATCAAGCCGACGAGGTCGTTGGCTCGCTTGAGGAGCTTGAAGTAGTAGCCGTAGAGCACGTAGCTCATTGTGTTGTTCACACCGAGGCTGGTGCAAAGGCCGTACGTGGAGAAGTAGTCATAGTCGGAGCTGTAGATGTAGAAGTCTTCGCACATCACATCGCGCATGATACCCCAAGCGGGGTATCCGAAGTCGAAGTTGTAGGCATTGTAGTAGTTCAAGTCACGTTCGTAACTATTGTACTCGTTGATGTAGCCCACGATGGAGTTTTGCAGGGCTTCCATCGCGCTCTTAGACTTCATGACTTGATCCTTTGTGGCCGTAGACGACTCGGGAAAAGTCTCTTCGATGCAACTGTTCAGGCCGACTGCCATGAGCAGTACGCAGCAGGCGAGGGCTTTCGTGATCAGAGTTATCTTTTTCATTGTGATCATCCTTTCTTATTGATATACATGGGTGAGGATAGGCTTAGAATTGCAGGCTGAGGCCAGCAGAGTAAGTGCGATAGGGCGACACGCCAGCTGAGGAGGTGCTACCGGTGGTGGTTGTGCGCGGATCCAAGCCTTTGCGTTTAGACCAGTAGTAGATGTTGTCGCAGGTGACGTAGAAGCGCAGGTTGCGGACGCCACCGAGGCGCTTAGTCAGCTTTTCAGGCACGGTATAGCCGAGCTGAATGTTCTGGAGGTTGAGGTAGCTACCGTCGATCAGGAAGCGGTCAGACTGTCCAGCGGCGTCGAGGTCGTTGAAGTACCAGCGAGGAATTTCAGAGCTGGTGTTCTCGGGCGACCATGCGTTGAAGACGTCCTTGTGCAGGCGGAAGCCACTGGCCGAAGAGGCAATCGGGTTAGACATCATGCTTGCATAGCCGTAGTCGTAGATCTTGCCACCCACGGAGTAGGAGAACTGTGCGGAGAAGTCGAAGCCGCGGAAGCTGAGTGAGGTGCCAAAACCACCGTAGAGGTCTGGGTTCGGGTCGCCGCAGAGGTAATAGTCCGCATTAGAGAAAGAGTCCGTCGTCTTCTCTTCGCCGGTCGTCTTGTCGGTGTAGTACCACAGCGACTTGCCTTCGGGAGACAGACCTGCAAAGCGATGAATGCGCCAGGTGTTGATGGGCAGACCTTCACCGTAGTAACGGATGCCATTCACATAGCCTTCGTATCCGCCCTCGTTGTTCGTCTTCTTCTCTTCGGGCAGGTAAGAGATCTTGTTCTTGTAGTGCGTCAGGTTGAAGTTGATGGTCCACACCAGATCCTTACGCTTGATGGGCGTGTAGTGGAGGTCGAGTTCGACACCGCTGTTAACCATGTCGCCAATGTTGTCGTAATAGCCGTTGTAACCCAGTGAGGGGGGCACGGTGAAGAAGTTGAGCATGTCGGTCGTCTTGCGATAGAAGAGCTCCACGTCGCCCGTCAGTTTGCCTTTCCAAAGCTCGAACTCGGCGCCGAGGTTGACGTTCGTGTTCGTCTCCCAGGTGATATCCTCTTTGCCTTTGTCACTAAAGGAGAGCGAGAGGGCGTCGTTGTTGTTGTTGATGCCATAGCGGTCGGTGTAGTAGAAGTCGTCGATATTGTCGTTACCCTGCTGACCGATGGAGAACTTGATCTTGAGCATGTCGAAAGCTTTGCACTTGAAGAACTCTTCGTTCGAGATCAGGTAAGCGCCACCGAGGGAGTAGAAGTTACCCCAGCGATGCTTCGGGTGGAAGCGTGAGGAGGCGTCGCGGCGGAAGGAGGCAGAAGCAAAGTATTTGCCGTTGTAGTCGTAGAGCCCACGGAAGAAGTAGCCTTCGGTATTGTAGTTGGTGGCGTAAGAGTCCGCTTTTTTACCGTCGATCACGGCGCCTTCCAGCTCATGATTGCCCCAGTAAGAGAACATGTTCTTCTTGGAAGCCGAGAGTTGCACGTAGTTGTACTTGTAATACTCATGCCCCAAGAGAGCGGAGAAGTTGTGGCTGTCGCCGAAGGTATGGTTGTAGTTCAGCAACTGCTGGAGGTTGAGCGTGGTGGTGCGATAATGATAGACCGAAATGTTTCCCTTCTCTTCGATGCCCCAGCCATAGAAGGGGTTTCCGGAGGTGAAGTAACGCTGTCCAAAGACAGACGTAGCGGCGTTGAAGGTGAACTTCAGTTCGTCGGAAAAGAGGATGTCTGTAAAGGCATTGCCGTTCAGTGAGTGCGCCTTGGTCTGTTGCAGATCGAGCATCATCGTTTGGATCGAGAGGTTGGAGTAAGCCGGGCGCACCAGCTTGGGGCCAGCCGTAGCCACACCATAGTCGTACATCTTACCGTTCTCGTCGGTGCGGATGTTGCCGTTGGCGTCGCGCAAGTAGACGGGGTAGATCGGCGCAATGCCTTGCGTGAAGGCAGTCGGGTCGGTCGATTCTGACTCGGAGAGCGTTTGCGTGGTACTGTAGACATAGCCCACGTTCATGCCATACTTCAGCCACTTCTTCGCTTGGTGCGAAGCCTTGACGCGGGCCGAATAGCGCTCATAGCCCGAGTTAGGCAGCACGCCATTGTCTTTGAGGTAACCGAAAGAGGAGTAGAGCTGCAGCGCTTCGTTGCCACCCGTCACGTTCACGTTATACTCCTGGCGCAGCGAGGTGCTGTAAGCCTCTTTCGTCCAGTCGTCCGGCAGCAGCATGTGACCGTTCACCACACGTCCCAGCGTCGCGTTCGGGTTCAGCTTGCCATCCTTACCGATCAGATACTGCCCGTCGGGATAGCTGTAGACGTTGTAAGCCAGGCCGCCCTTCTCTTTCACGCCGCTCACTAAGTCCTGGTTGGCCTGCACATAGGCGTCGTCGGCTGAGAGCTTGTCCACGTAGTGGAGCTTGTTGTAGAGTGCGCGGTATTGTGCCTCGTAATACTGTCCGGGATCCTTGATGTAATCGTAGTCGATCGTACCGCGTGTATTGGCGCCCCACTTCGCAGAGGCCGTGATGACGGCTTCGCCCGACTTCGCGTTCTTCGTCGTGATGATGATCACGCCATTGGCACCGCGTGCACCGTAAAGCGCATTAGAAGCGGCGTCTTTCAGCACGGAGATAGACTCCACGTCGGCCGGGTTGATGTTGTCCCAACCGCCGTCGTAAGGAGCACCGTCGACGATGATCAGCGGGCCCGTACTGGCGTTGATGGAGCCGATACCGCGGAGCAACATGGTCGGCGCGTCGCCACCGGCCTGACCCGAGCCACTCGTCATCTGGAGGCCCGCCACCTGTCCGGCCAGGGCCTGCACCACGTTCGTAGCCTGCTTCTTGGTCAATGCGTCGGAATTGATCACGGTGGCCGAACCCGTAAAGGCCGATCGTTTGGAGGTACCGTAAGCCACGACGATGACTTCATCGAGCTGCTCGTTGTCGTCCACCAAGACGACCTTCATCCCAGCCGTGGCCGGTAATTCTTGCGTTTTGTATCCCACATAGGAAATAACCAGCGTGCTACCCTTGGGCACCGAGAGGGCGAATTTGCCGTCGATGTCCGTGATGGTACCTGTCGTGGTATTGCCTTTCACATGCACGGTGACGCCGATCATGGGCTCACCCTGCTGGTCAGTCACAGTGCCGCTGGCCTGTGTCTGCGCCATCGCGGCCCCTGTCCCTATCAGGATAAGAGCCAGCAACATCATTAATCTCTTTTTCATACTGCTATAATAATTGGTTTAGAAGGAGTGTCTATTGGGATCGAAGGGGCACCTTTATGAGTGTACAGGTATTATGCCGGCCGCAGGGGCGAAGCTGCGGGGCGCGTCAAACATGCTGTTTCTATTCGTGTGGTTCACCGTGTTCCCTCTTCTGTTAAATTTCGGGGTGGCAAAGATGGCTGTTTTTTACACTAGCCGGTGAACTGAACTGAAAAATCGCACCCACGAAAAGGTTTCTTGGCGAACGATTGTCTCGCGCAATCGGCCCACCGGGAAGTCTGTGGTTCGAAAGACTCGCACAATCGCCCCGCCGAGAAGTCTGTGGCGTGAAAGACTCGCGCAATCGGCCCACCGGGAAGTTTTTGGAGCGAAAGACTCGCGCAATCGGCCCACCAGAAAGTCTGTGGCGCGAAAAACTCGCGCAATCGCCCCAACGAGAAGTCTGCGGCGCGAAAGACTCGCACAATCGGCCCACCGGGAAGTCTGTGGCTCGAAAGACTCGCGCAATCAGCCGAACGGGGTTGTTTTGGAGCGAAAAACTCGCACAATCAGCCGCCACGGAAGTGTTTCGGCCTGTTGTCCGCCGCAGGCAATCCGCGATTTTATGGGTGATTCACAGCCTAAGGCTTTCTGACCAAAAACGCTTAGATGAAGGTCAGCCTTCGGCTTTCGCTCGCCGACTTTGTCGGTGAACCGTAACCTTCCGCTTTGGGTTGTCAATTTTTGTATCGCAAGAAAGCCTTCGGAAAATTGTTACTCGCCGCTGTGGGGTCAGAAAGCCTCGAGCAAAAGCCTGTTTCTCGTTTTCGACGTTCAAAAGCCTCAGGCAAATGGGAATTTCCAATGAATAGCGTTAAAAGCCTGAGGCAAATATGCGCTTTCACTGGTGAGAGCCAAAAGCCTTAGGCTAAAGGCCGATTCACGCTGGCGAGAGCGTTTTGCCTGAAGCAAATTGATGTTTCCAGCGAGAAATGTCATTTTGCCTGAGGCAAATTGGTGTTTCCAGTTGAAAATGCATTTTTGCCTGAGGCAAAACGCTCTCGCCAGCGTGAATCGGCCTTTAGCCTAAGGCTTTCGTGTTTTTACGGTGTCTCCGCCCAATTGCCTGAGGTTTTTAAGTGCAGAAAAAGAAAAACGCCTGACGGCTCGAGGCTGTCAGGCGTTTACTTTTTTCGATGTCTATTTTCCTGAAGATTAGAGCGATCTACGACTCGTTTTTGGCCGCATCTAACGTCTCGGAGGCCTCAGACCAACGATCCATCGCGTCGGAGAGCGCTTTTTGCAGATCGTTATGGGCGGCGAAAAGCGACGTATCGGCGGCACCTTCAGGCGTATTCATTTGCGCTTCCAACTCGGCGCTGCGGCGCTCCAAATCGGAAATCTCGCGTTCGACGTCGGCCACGGCCTTCTCCAATCGGCGGATCTTCCGCGCCTGCTCCTTTTGCTCCTCATAAGATCGCTTGGCCGACGGCGCTCCGCTTTCCTCCGTCGACACCGACTGGGCAGGCGCAGCCGTACGCCGCTCTAACTCACGCAAATTCTCGATCCTTTTGCGCTCGAGGAAGTCGTAGATCCCCCCGAGGTGCTCGCGGACGCGGCCCCCGCCGAACTCGTACACTTTATCCACCAATCCGTCGAGGAATTCGCGGTCGTGCGAGACGACGATGAGCGTCCCGTCGAAGTCGCTGAGCGCCTCCTTGAGCACGTCCTTCGAGCGCATGTCTAAATGGTTTGTCGGCTCGTCGAGGATCAGCAGATTGACGGGTTCGAGCAGCAACCGAATCATGGCCAGCCGGCTGCGCTCTCCGCCGGAAAGCACGCCGACTTTCTTGTCCGACGCCTCGCCGCCGAACATGAACGCCCCGAGGATGTCACGAATTTTCGTCCGTATGTCGCCCGTGGCCACATAGTCGATAGTTTCAAAGACGGTCTTCGTTTCGTCTAAGAGTTGGGCCTGATTCTGCGCGAAATAGCCAATTCGGACATTGTGACCGAGGCGCAGCGTGCCGCTATAATCCGCGATCTCGCCCATGATACACTTGACGAGCGTCGATTTTCCCTCGCCATTTTTCCCCACGAAGGCGACTTTGTCTCCGCGATGAATCGTAAACGTGGCGTCCGAAAAGACGAGGTGGTCGCCATATCGTTTCGTGAGATGTTCCGCAATCACGGGATACGAGCCCGAGCGCGGCGCCGGCGGAAAGCGGAGGTGGAGCATGGCCGTATCCTCGGCGTCGACCTCAATCCGCTCCACGCGTGCCAACTGTTTAATGCGTGATTGCACCTGCACCGCCTTCGTAGCCTTATATCGAAAACGCTCGATGAAAGCCTCCGTGTCGGCCAACATTTTTTGTTGGTTTTCATACGCCCGCTGCTGCTGTTCGCGTCGTTCACGCCGGAGCTGTACGTATTCGTCGTACTTCACTTTGTAGTCATAGATGTGCCCCAGCTCGATCTCGAGTGTGCGGCGCGTAGTGTTGTTGATGAACGCTCGGTCGTGGGAAACGAGCACCACCACATTGGACGACGTGGCCATAAAATGCTCTAACCACTGGATGGATTCGATGTCCAGATGGTTCGTGGGTTCGTCCAGCAGCAAGACGTCCGGCCGCCGGAGCAGCAGCTTAGCCAGCTCGATGCGCATGCGCCATCCGCCGCTGAACTCCGCCGTGGGCCGGTCGAAGTCGTCGCGCGCAAACCCGAGGCCGAGCAGCGTCCGCTCTAACTCCGCCTGATAACTCGTGGCGCCGATCAGCTGAAGGCGTTCGCTGAGCGTAGTCATGCGCTCGATGAGCGTGTGGTACGTTTCGCTGTCGTAATCCGAGCGCTCCGCAAGCTCCCGATTGAGGCGCTCGACAGCCGCCTCCGTTTCGTGGATATGTGCAAAAGCCAGCTCTGCCTCTTGGCGCACGGTACGTTTATCCTCGAGTTGCATCTGCTGCGGCAGGTAGCCGATCGTCGTGTCACGCGGCACGCTGACGACACCGCTTGTCGGCTGTTGCAATCCGGCGAGGATCTTGAGCAGCGTCGATTTGCCCGCGCCATTTTTTCCGACCAGCGCGATCCGGTCTTTTTTGTTCACCACGAACGAGAGGTGGTCCAGCAGTGTGAATCCGCCAAATTCGACGGTCAAACCTTCGATTGAGATCATAAAAAAGGAACTATCTATCGGTGCGGGACGTCCGCCCGCCACTTTGGGTTACACATTATATAATAGGTACGCGGCGCCCGTCCTCCGTAGAGATCGACCGCGGCGCTCCAGCGAAAAAACGCGCGCAAAGGTAGACGCGCCCGCAAATAGCCTGCAGCCCGAGGTTGCACTTCGCCACCGACGGAAGGGGCCATCCGCTTTAGGCTTTGGGAGGATAGACATAGGTGGGGCACCATTGCCTCAGGCTTTGGGAAGATCAAAAAAACGGAGCCGCACTTTTCTGAAGGTTATGGTGGATCACAAAACGGGAGCATCTCTCGCCGAAGGTCTTGGATCACCGACCGCGTAGGCAACCCCAAGCCGACGGTCGGCCATCGCTTTCCGAAACAGCGACCGAAAGCCTCAGGCTGTGGCTCAGCCATAAAATCACGGAAAGCCTGCGGCGGACAACCGGCCCAAACACTTTCGTGGCAAGCGATTGAGCAAGTATTTCGCCCCAAAACCGTCTCGTTGGGCCGATTGTGCGAGGTTTTCAGGCCACAGACTTTCCGTTGGGGCGATTGTGCGAGTCTTTCGCTCCACAGACTTTCCGTTGGAGCGATAGTGCGAGGTTTTCGGCCGACAACCTTTTCGTTGGGGCGATTGTGCGAGGTTTTCGGCCCGCAGACTTTCCGTTGGGGCGATTGTGCAAGGTTTTCGCCCCACAGACTTTCCGGTGGAGTGTTTGTGCGAGTCTTTCGGCCCACACGATTCCCGTTGGAGTGATTGTGCGAGGTTTTCGGGCAAATGGACTTCGTGGCGGGCGAAAAACAGAGGCAATAGTGCGACAAGCACCCGATGGGGTTTCTATATCGGGGGCTACCTTTGCCATGAAACAATATCCTCTTATGAACACCCACCTCGATTTCTCCACCATCTGCGCCTTGTCCACGCCTGCGGGAAGTGGCGCGTTGGCCATCGTGCGCGTCTCCGGACCGGAGGCGGTCACGCTTTGCGACCGTTTTTTCCAACCTCGCTCGGGTGTACCGCTCGCCGAGCGTCGCTCGCATACGGCCACCTTCGGCCGTCTTGTCCGCGATGGCGAACTGCTCGACGAGGCTGTGGCTACCGTCTTCCGTGCCCCGCATTCGTTCACCGGTGAGGACACCGTGGAGCTGTCTTGCCACGGCTCGACCTTCATCCAACAACGCCTCCTTGAATGGCTCATCGACGGCGGAGCGCGCGCTGCCGCACCGGGCGAGTTCACCCGACGCGCCTTCCTCAATGGGCGTATGGATCTCTCGCAGGCGGAGGCTGTGGCCGACCTGATCGCATCGACTTCGGCCGGTATGCATCGCGTGGCGATGAACCAAATGCGTGGCGGATTCTCCGACGAATTGGCCACGCTACGCGCACAGTTGCTCGAATTTGCCTCGCTCGTGGAACTGGAGCTGGACTTTGGCGATCACGAGGAGCTGGAGTTTGCTGACCGCACACGCCTTGGCGAACTGGCTGATCGCATCGCCCGACGCATCGACACCTTGGCAGCCTCGTTCGCCGCCGGCAATGCACTCCGACACGGGTTGCCTGTGGCCATTATCGGCCGACCAAACGTGGGCAAGTCGACGCTGCTGAACGGGCTGCTCAACGAGGAGCGCGCCATCGTCTCAGACATCCCCGGCACAACGCGCGACACGATCGAGGAGACACTCACCCTCGACGGCCGACTTTTCCGCTTCATCGACACCGCCGGTTTACGCGATCGCACGACGGACCGCATCGAGGAGATCGGCATCCTTCGTAGCTTCGAAAAGGCCGATCAGGCCGCCATCATCCTTTACCTCCTCGACCTGACCGACAGCACGGCCGACGATTGGCTCGAGGCCAGCCGCTGGCTGCGGCGCTACGAGAAGCCCGTGCTGATGGTCGGCACGAAGAACGATCTGGCCCGCCGTAGCCCGATCCACACGACGGACAACGTGCAGGCGATCCACATCTCTTGCCGCGAGCCGGCCGACATCGAGCGTGTGAAGCAGCGGATCGTCGAGCTGGCCGATACGCTTACGGTGGGCACGCACGACGTGATCGTCACCAACGTGCGCCACTACGAGGCGCTCTGCCGCGCAGGCGAGGCCATCCGACGCGTACTGGCGGGACTCAGCGACGGTTTGCCGGGCGATCTGCTCGCGGAGGATCTGCGCGACTGCCTCCACGCGCTCGGCGAGATCACCGGCGGCGAGATCGTCACCGACGAGGTGCTCGCCAACATCTTCTCCAAGTTCTGCATCGGGAAGTAGGGGCGGTGAAAAACGAAAAGTCCCACCGGCTGGGGAGACGGGCAAACCCATCTCCGCCTGCCGGCAGGACTTTGCGCTTGAAACGGTTAGTTGTTAGTTGCCGAACACCAGCTGCCCCTCGCGGAAGTCCACCTTGACGGCATGGCCGCGGTCGATCTTGCCGCTGAGGATCTCTTTCGAGAGCTCGTTGAGGACAAGCTCTTGGATGGCGCGCTTCACGGGGCGGGCGCCGAACTGCGGGTCGTAGCCCTTCTCGGCGAGGTAGGCCACGGCGGTGTCGGAGAATTGCAGCGCGATGCCGTTGGCGGCGGCCATGCGCTCCACGCCCTTGAGTTGCAAGCCGACGATCTGGCGGATCTCCTGCTCGGTGAGCGGGGTGAACATGATGATCTCGTCGATGCGGTTGAGGAACTCCGGACGGATGGTCTTCTTCAGCAGGTCGAGCACCTCGGACTTCGTTTCGGCGACGACGCGCTCACGGTTCTCGTCGGTCAGTTGCTCGAAACGGTCGCGGATGAGCGACGAACCCATATTGCTGGTCATGATGATGATCGTGTTCTTGAAGTTCACCGTGCGGCCCTTGTTGTCCGTCAGGCGGCCGTCGTCGAGCACTTGCAGCAGCACGTTGAAGACGTCCGGGTGCGCCTTTTCGATCTCGTCGAAGAGGACCACGGAGTAGGGCTTGCGCCGGATGGCCTCCGTGAGCTGTCCGCCCTCGTCGTAACCGACGTATCCCGGAGGCGCTCCGACGAGCCGCGTGGCGCTGAACTTCTCCTGATATTCGCTCATGTCGATCCGCGTCATCATGTTCTCGTCGTCGAAGAGGTATTCGGCGAGCGCCTTGGCCAGCTCCGTCTTACCGACGCCCGTAGTGCCGAGGAAAATGAACGATCCGATGGGGCGCTTCGGGTCTTGCAGCCCCGCCCGACTGCGGCGCACGGCGTCAGCAATGGCGCGGATGGCCTCGTCTTGACCTACGACGCGCTTGTGCAACTCGTCCTCTAAGTGCAGCAGTTTCTCGCGCTCGCTTTGCAACATCTTGCTCACCGGGATGCCCGTCCAGCGGGAGACGACGTCGGCGATGTCTTCGCTGTCCACCTCCTCTTTGATCATGGCCGAGGCGCCCTGCATCTCGTGCAACTGGCGCTGGATGTCGGCGTTCTCCTCCTCTTTCGTCTTGATCCGCCCGTAGCGAATCTCGGCTACCTTGCCATAGTCGCCCTCGCGCTCGGCGCGGTCGGCCTCGTACTTCAGCGACTCGATGTCGATGCGGTTCTGCTGGATGCGGTCGATCAGCTCCTTCTCGTTTTGCCAGCGCGCTTTTTGCTTCTTCTCGTCCTCCTTCAGGTCCGCGATCTCGCGGCTGAGCTGCTCGAGCTTCGGCTGATCGTCTTCGCGCTTGATGGCCTCACGCTCGATCTCCAATTGGGCGATGCGGCGCGATACCTCGTCGAGCGATTCGGGCACGGAGTCCACCTGCATGCGCAGACGGGCCGCCGCCTCGTCCATCAGGTCGATGGCTTTGTCGGGCAGGAAGCGGTCGGTGATGTAGCGCGAGGAGAGCTGCACGGCCGCGATGATAGCGTCGTCCTTGATGCGGATCTTGTGGTGATTCTCATACTTCTCTTTCAGTCCGCGGAGGATGGAGATCGTGTCTGCCTCGTCCGGCTCGTCCACCATGACGGTCTGGAAACGCCGCTCCAAGGCCTTGTCTTTCTCGAAATACTTCTGGTACTCGTCGAGCGTCGTGGCGCCGATGGCTCGCAGTTCGCCGCGTGCCAAGGCCGGCTTGAGGATGTTGGCCGCGTCCATCGCGCCGTCGCTCTTGCCTGCACCCACCAGCGTGTGGATCTCGTCGATAAAGAGGATGATCTGCCCGTCGGACTTGGTCACCTCGTTCACTACGGCCTTGAGTCGCTCTTCGAACTCGCCCTTGTACTTCGCTCCAGCGATCAGTGCGCCCATGTCGAGCGAGAAGATCTGTTTGCTCTTCAGGTTCTCGGGCACGTCGCCGCGCACGATACGGTGCGCCAACCCTTCAGCGATGGCCGTCTTACCGACGCCCGGTTCACCGATCAGGATCGGGTTGTTCTTTGTCCGTCGACTCAGGATTTGGAGCACGCGTCGGATCTCCTCATCGCGTCCGATCACGGGGTCGAGCTTACCCGACCGTGCGCGTTCGTTCAGGTTGATGGCGTATTTGCTCAGCGAGTCGTACGTGTCCTCGGCCGATTGGCTGGTCACGTGGTTGCCCTTCCGCAGCTCGTCGATGGCCGCGCGCAGCTCCTTCTCGGTCATGCCCGCGTCCTTGAGCATTTGCGAGGCGTCGCTACGCTCGGAGAAGAGCGCCAGGATGATGTGTTCGAGCGACACGTATTGGTCGCCCATCTTGCCGCAATAGTCCACGGCTTTTTGCAGCACCGCGTTGGCCTCGCGGCTGAGGTAGGGTTCGCCGCCCTCCACCTTCGGATAGGAGGCGATCTTCCGATCCAGCGCCGCGTTCAATCCTTGCGGGTTGATGCCTAACTTTTGGAAGAGGAAGTTCACCACACTCTCACCTGTCAGTATGACAGCTTTCAAGAGGTGCGTGACCTCGATGCTCTGTTGGTTTTGCTGGCCGACCAGCTCTACCGCCTTCTGCACCGCTTCCTGCGATTTGATCGTGAAATTGTTCAGATTCATATGTGTTATGCGTTTTATTTACTGTTTGATGATTGTTTCTGGAGCCCCCTATGGTCAAATCTGGTGCCGTGGAATGGATGGTGACAAAATGACAGGACAAAGCCCCGCCGATCTGATCGACGAGGCTGATCTCTTAGGTGTGAAGTCTGGCAGGCCGCCTGCCAAAGTGGTCGGACACTCCGGTGACGTTGGCAGGCCGCCTGCCGGGACTATCGGACACTCAGGTGATGTTGTCAGGCCGCCTGCCAGGACTATCGAACACTCAGGTGATGTTGTCAGGCCGCCTGCCAGGGCTATCGAACACTCAGGTGATGTTGTCAGGCCGCCTGCCGGGGCCACCGGACACTCCGGCGATGTTGTCAGGCCGCCTGCCAGGGTTTACCGGCCGACGAGCGGAATAGGAATTACGGCTGCGTGGGCTCGTTGATGACCCGCATTTCGCAGCGCACGCAGTCGAACTCGAGCCGGAGGCGTGTCCCCTCGTGCAAGAGATAATACGGCTCGCGGAAGGGTGACCGGCCCTGTTGGTGTACCGGGCACCAGCCCATGCTGTAACGCAGGCAGTGGCGCGTGAACATCAGTGGGACACCTGCGCGGGGCTGCTCTTCGTAAGCTCGCTCGACGGTGCGCACGCCGTGGCTGCGATAGAAGGCCTCGGCTTTGGCGTTGCTGATGTTGGCCGTGTAATCGACTGTGGAGCTGGGGTAAACGGCGGTCGGGGATTCGGCGCGACGCCTGCGACGTGTGCGGCGAGCGAGGCGTTCGGACAGCAGTCGGTCGACGGCCTCGCGACGCATTTCACCGAGCAGTGAGGAGGGCACGAACAGGTTCTCGTGCATGTCCACGGTGACGCGCGCAGCCTCAAAAGGTGTGGTGCCGAGGCGCGAGAGTTGGGTGCGGATGTTCTCCCCTTGCGGTTTGACGGCTGGCTCGGCAGCGAAGGTGCGCGTGACGGTCACGCCGCATCCCGTGGCGTCCGTCAGGGTGAGCACAAAGCCGTCCGACGTGTCACTCCACACGATGTCGATGGCGATGCGGCGCTCGGCCGATGGCTTGGCGAGAACAGCCTCGAAGGCGCTGTCGACGTTGCGATAGAGCAGTGTGCCCGGCTTGACGGCCGGCATGCGTGCAGCGACAATGCGCCGACCCTCAGCTCGGTTCACTCGGAAGCCTTCGAGCTCGCCTCGCGGGTTGAAGAAGACCAGTCCGTCGCCGTTGTGGAGCGGCTTTGTGCCGTCTACGATGAGTCCACCGCCACGATTTGCACTGGCGCGTCCAAGGGGTTCGCCGATCGATTTGGGCGTGTCGAACGAGGTGATGTCGGGCCTGCGCCCATGGAGGAAATAGTCGGTGAAGCCGCGGTTGAAGCTCTTCTCCGGCCGCGGCTCGAAGGTGTAGGTGGATCGTCCGTCGGACGCCCGTCGGAGCGACGGATCGCGCGCCAGAATCTCGTCGAGTCGCTGGCGATAGTAAGCGGTGACATTCTTCACGTAGGCCACGTCTTTCAGTCGGCCCTCGATCTTGAGCGAGGAAACGCCGGCGGCAATCATAGCCTCGAGGTCGTCCGAACGGTTCATATCGCGGAGCGAAAGCAAGTGCTTGTCTTGAGCTATCGTCCGTCCGTCTGTGTCGACCATTGTGTAGGGCAGTCGGCAACACTGCGCGCATGCGCCGCGGTTAGCGCTGCGTCCCGTGAGGGCCGAGCTGAGGTAACATCTGCCGCTGTAGCTGACACATAAGGCACCGTGGACGAAGGCCTCAAGCGATACATCCTTCGGCGTGGCGTCGGCTATGCGACGGATCTCCTGGAGCGTCAGTTCGCGTGCCAGCACCACCTGCTCGAAGCCCGCTTGGGCCAAAAAGGCGACCTTCTCCGGCGTACAGTTGTCCATTTGCGTGCTGGCGTGCAGAGCGATCGGGGGGAGATCAAGCCGTGTCAGTCCCAAGTCCTGCACGATGAGCGCGTCCACGCCCGCGTCGTATAGTTGATGGATCATGCGCTCGGCCTCCTTCAGCTCGTCGTCGCGGAGGATGGTGTTGAGGGCGACGTAGATCGACACATTATATATATGGGCAAAATCGCAGAGTGCGCGGATGTCGTCAAGCGAGTTGCCAGCCGCGGCGCGTGCGCCGAATTTGGGAGCACCGATATAGACAGCATCGGCGCCATGCAGGATGGCCTCTCGGCCGCACGCCAGATCCTTGGCCGGAGCCAGCAGTTCGATAGGTCGGGCCATCGGTCAGAGGTCGCCTAAGTGACGGATGTCGTTGAGGTGGTAAGGCGTAGCCTGATAGACGTAATAGTTGAGCCAGTTGGAGAAGAGCAGGTTGGCGTGCCCCCGCCACCGCACAATGGGTGGCTTCGACGGGTCATTGTCCGCGTAGTATCCCGTGGGTGGAGCGATGGATAAGCCCTTCGCAAGGTCGCGTCGGTACTCATCGTCGAGCGTATTGGGCGCGTACTCGGAGTGCCCGGTGATGAAGAACTCGCGCCCCCCACGCGCCATCGCCATATAGACGCCCGCCTCATCGCTCTCTGAGAGCAACGTCAGCCCGGGTATTCCGACCATGTCGCTACGTCGCACCTCCGTGTGCCGGCTGTGTGGCACATAGAATTCGTCGTCAAAGCCGCGGAAGATGGGCAGGAATGGCTCGTTCATCGTATGGCGGAAGACGCCGAACATCTTGCTCGGTAAGTCGTGTTTCTGTACGCCGAAGAAGTGATACAACGCCGCCTGTGCCGCCCAGCATATATAGAAGGTCGACGTCACGTGTGTACGTCCCCAATCGAAGATCTCGGTCAACTCGTCCCAATACCTCACCTCCTCGAATGGCATCCGCTCTACCGGCGCCCCAGTGACGATCATACCGTCGTAAAATTCATCTCGCATATTGTCGAAATCCCGGTAGAACTCGCGCATATGCTCCACCGGCGTGTTCTTGGACGTGTGGCCCTTGATCTTCATCAGCTCCAGCTCCACCTGTAGCGGTGTGTTGCTCAGCAGCCGCACCAAATCGGTCTCGGTGGTGATCTTGAGTGGCATCAAATTGAGCACGACCACCCGTATAGGTCGGATGTCTTGCGAGTTGGCTCTGAGTGAGTCCATCACGAAAATATGTTCCGTCTTGAGTAGCTCTACGGCCGGCAGATTCTTCTGTAGATTGAGTGGCATATACTTGATTTCCCTTGCTTGTTGGGGTGATTTTTGATCGGGCGGCAAATGTAGCAAATGGTAGAAAGGCATTACGGACAGTGCGAATGCGCCTATTGCTACGTCTCCTTATCGAGGGCTTTCGATAATTATTTCGTGCGAGAATTTCCTTGTTTTCTTCCGAAGGCATACTTTTGCCATCAAATTTTTAACCATTAAACAAGTGTGTATATGAACAGGAAAATTGTTACGTTATTATTGGCAGCGGGTGCCCTGGTTGGGGTTTCATCTGTTGCAAGCGCACAGCTGACAGGTCAGCCGTGGAATCCCATGTGGGATATGGTAATGAGAGGAAATGATACCACAATTAGGCATCTTCCGAATCGTCCAGCAGCTCCTCGCCCAAGTGATCCGACTGCTGCTTGGCTCGATAGCACTCGTATTCGTCTTTATGAAGGATGTGCAGTACAGGTAGATACGGCATTCATCATCCCTGCTGGAAAGAATCGTCGGATCGTCTACAAGAATATGCCGAAAGACCATCTGGGACGGCATTACATTGTAAATGCGGTTACAGATAAGGTGTATACGGAGTTCGATACGATCAAACTGCCGGATGATACAGCTAAGACTGTTCTGTCGATGAACTTTAAGCACTTCAAATTGAGTGATGGCGAGCCGACTTTGCGTGATGGCTATCTCGGTGATATCCTACTTCAGGTTAAAGTAGGTAGTGAGTGGACTGGTTCAGCTTATGGAGGTGCCATTGAGAAGGTTGATACTCTCTTGTATCAGTACTTTAACCTTCCTCAGATCACGAATCTCAGGAAGGTAGATCCTTCACCTCGAGATACTGGACGTTTTGCTTTCAAATGGAGTGGAGCATTGGTAAACGGTGCTAATGGCGATCCTTACGAGCATTGGTCAAGCTGGGAGGATACTTCCATCCATAGTGGAGACAGCGTATTCTATGTTGCTCCTGCATACTACAGTTTGGACCGCGGTGCTACATGGTTGCCATGCGAGTCTGAAGGTGTCGATCTGAATGCTCGAGACATTGCAGATATGGGTAGGGATGTACCTGTCTTGGTAAGAGTTCCGAACGGATGCGGAAGCTATCAGGTGATTGAAGCACAAAGTCAACCGAATCCTCCTGTAGTTACACGAGAAGTAACCATTGAGAATGGAGATGGCGGAACGGTAGATCCGTACAAGAACAAGATAAATAGTGGTAGTGATTTCACTTTCACTGTTCGTCCGACCGGATCTAATGTGCCGAATGTCACAACGAGTCGTGACAAGGTGATTTCCGATGCGAGAGGTGTATTGTGGAAGAAAAATGCAGATGGTTCATACACATATACTGTACGTCGCGTTCAGGAGAATCTGACAGTGAAACTCTCTTATACGCAGTCTAACACTGAAGTGGCCGGAACGCGTGTATGGAGTGAGAACGGACAACTCTACGTTACGGCAGCTGTTTCTGGTAGAGCGAACGTGTACAACGTACTTGGTAAGTTGAACCGTAGCCTGACGTTCTCTGCAGGTGAGACGAAGAGCGTGGCTGTACCGGCTGGTATCTATGTTGTATCGCTGAATAACGGCAAGGCTTATAAGGTGGCCGTTCGTTAATCGTACGGATTAGATTCCAGATTTAGAACAGAAGGGTTCGGAGCTGAATAAGGCTTCGGGCCCTTTGTCTTTGGGGACGTCGGAGAGTCCATAGAGCCTTTGTTGCATACATACAGACCATGCAGATTCATCCGAGAGTGTGCTGTTGTAGAGCGAGAGCCGCATTGCTGTTTTCCTATCTTTGCGGCCGTTTCAAACGCAGATATTATTACGCAGAGGTGGCTAAACGCCTCGGATATTCTAATCAGAAAAAAGAGTAAGAGATGAGAACGGCAATTGTTGGAGCCAGTGGCGCAGTGGGACAAGAATTCCTTCGGGTACTCGAAGAACGAGACTTCCCGGTGGATGAGCTTGTGCTCTTTGGTTCGTCGCGTAGCGCGGGGCGCGAATATAAATTCCGCGGGAAAGCATACACAGTAAAAGAGTTGAAGCATAACGACGATTTCCGTGGAGTCGACGTGGCTTTCGTATCAGCTGGAGGAGGAACGTCCACAGCTTTTGCGGAGACGATCACGAAGCACGGTGCGGTGATGATCGATAATTCCAGCGCATTCCGTATGGATGCGGACGTTCCGTTGGTAGTGCCCGAAATCAACCCGGAGGATGCGCTCAAACGTCCGAAGGGAATCATTGCCAACCCGAACTGTTCAACGATTCAAATGGTTGTGGCGCTGAATGCGATCGAGAAGCTGTCGCACATTCGGCGTGTGCATGTGTCGACTTACCAGGCGGCCAGTGGCGCGGGTGCAGAGGCGATGAACGAGTTGCGGACGCAATACATGCAGTTGGCACAAGGAGAGGAGCCGGTGGTAGAGAAATTCTTCTACCAACTGGCCTACAACTTGATCCCGCAGATCGACGTCTTCACCGACAACGGATATACGAAGGAGGAGATGAAGATGTATCATGAAACGCGCAAAATCATGCACTCCGACGTCGAAGTGAGCGCCATGTGCGTGCGGGTGCCGGTAATGCGTGCACACAGCGAGGCGATTTGGGTAGAGACGGAGCGGCCCGTGTCTGTCGAAGAGGCGCGCGCGGCGTTTGCAGCTGACAAGGGCATCGTGTTGCAGGACGATCCCGCCAAAAAGGACTACCCCATGCCACTCTTCGTGGCCGGACATGATCCGGTTTACGTCGGCCGAATACGCAAGGACCTCGCTAACCCGAATGGCTTGATATTCTGGACTGTGAGTGACCAAATCAAGAAGGGTGCAGCGCTCAATGCAGTGCAAATTGCCGAATATTTGATCCAGGCTGGAAACATCGGAAAGTGATCGATCGATAGCCGAAAGTTACGGGGAGAACGGACGCGATTCGTTCTCCCCGTTTTGTGTTCGGACAAAATGTCATTTGATAGCGACAAAATGAGTCAAGAGTCCTTACTCAACGTCTTTGCAGGGCGCATGCGCCGGCTGCTGGGCGACGATTACGAGGTCTTTGAGCGGGCATTAGAGGGCGCGCCCACGGTCAGCTTGCGTGTGAACCCTCGGAAGGCGACGGACGGGCAAGATCTACCGGTGGGGGACCGTGTGCCGTGGTGTGAGACAGGGCGTTACCTCACGGAGCGGCCCGCCTTCACTTTCGATCCGCTGCTCCATGCGGGCGCCTATTACGTTCAGGAGGCAGCCTCTATGTTCCTCGAGAGGGCCGTCGGCCGTTACGTGACGGAGCCGGTCGTGGCGCTTGACCTCTGTGCTGCGCCCGGTGGCAAGTCGACGCACCTGATCAGCACGTTGCCCGAGGGTAGTCTGCTGATAAGTAATGAAACGATCCGCAGCCGCAGTCGCATTTTGGCTGAAAACATGGCCAAGTGGGGTGCCCCGAGCGTGGTCGTGACCCAGGCTGACGCGAAGGATTTCGGTCGGCTGACACACCGTTTCGACCTCATTGTGGCCGATATGCCGTGCTCGGGCGAGGGGATGTTTCGTAAGACCCCGTCGGCGCGGGCGGAGTGGAGTCTGGAGGCGGTGAGGCTCTGCGCCGCTCGGCAGCGTCGCATTGTGCATGACGTCTGGCCGGCGCTTCGCCCGGGCGGACTGTTCGTTTATTCGACATGCACGTTCAATACGGAGGAGAACGAGGACAATCTCCACGCCTTCGCGGACGCCTTCGGCGCCGAGGTGCTGCCGGTCGATACGCCCGAGGCGTGGGCTGTCGGCGGTGCGCTGACGGGGACGTTGCCTATCTGTCGGTTTTGGCCCCATCGCACACGTGGCGAGGGATTTACGCTGGCTGTGATCCGAAAACCGGACGACGGTCCGCTGCGCGCTACGCGTTTGCGACCGACACGCCGTCAGCCTGCGGCGGCTGTGCCCGAGGAGATGAAGCGGTGGCTTGTGGCGCCGGAGGATTACGCCCTGGAACGCACGGCGGACGGACGTGTGCGGGCCCTTCCGCGGGCGTTTCGCGACGTGGTGACGGAGCTCGAGGCGCACGTCCATGTGCTCACTGCGGGCGTTCTGCTGGGTGAGGTCAAGGGGCGTGACGCTGTGCCATCGGCGGCGTTGGCGCTGAGCTCGGCGCTGCGTCCGGAGGCGTTTGCGACGGTCGACCTCCCGCGGCTGGAGGCCCTTCGCTATCTGCGGCGCGAGGCACTCTCGCTCCCGGCCAATGTGCCGCGCGGATACGTCCTGGCCGCCTACGGCGGCCTGCCGTTGGGATTCATGAAGCAACTTGGGCCGAGGGCGAACAACCTCTTCCCGGATGAGTGGCGAATCCGTAAGGAGTTGATTTAGGCCGAAATAGGTGAGAAGAAAAAAGTCCTGCCGGACGAAAGGAGCAAGCGGGCTCTTCTCGTCCGGCAGGACTTTTTTTGTGTTGCCACGAAGGTGTTTCCTTCCGACCTATCCATGTGCTCACTGCGGGCGTTCCGCTGGGTGAGGTCAAGGGCCGTGACGCCGTGCCATCGGCGGCGTTGGCGCTGAGCTCGGCGTTGCGGCCGGAGGCGTTTGCGACGGTCGACCTCCCGCGGCCGGAGGCCCTCCGCTACCTGCGGCGCGAGGCACTCTCGCTCCCGGCCGATGTGCCGCGCGGATACGTCCTAGCTGCCTACGGCGGCCTGCCGCTGGGATTCATGAAACAGCTTGGGCCGCGGGCGAACAACCTCTTCCCGGATGAGTGGCGAATCCGTAAGGAGTTGATTTAGGCCGAAATAGGTGAGAAGAAAAAAGTCCTGCCGGACGAAAGGAGCAAGTGGGCTCTTCTCGTCCGGCAGGACTTTTTTTGTGTTGCCACGAAGGCGTTTCCTTCCGACCTATCCATGTGCTTACTGCGGGCGTTCCGCTGGGTGAGGTCAAGGGCCGTGACGCCGTGCCATCGGCGGCGTTGGCGCTGAGCACGGCGCTGCGTCCGGAGGCGTTTGCGACGGTCGACCTCCCGCGGCCGGAGGCCCTCCGATACCTGCGGCGC
Source organism: Tannerella serpentiformis (assembly GCF_003033925.1). Taxonomy (NCBI): domain Bacteria; kingdom Pseudomonadati; phylum Bacteroidota; class Bacteroidia; order Bacteroidales; family Tannerellaceae; genus Tannerella; species Tannerella serpentiformis. The sequence goes on along the minus strand of NZ_CP028365.1, from coordinate 1,096,220 downwards.
GAGGCACTCTCGCTCTCGGCCGATGTGCCGCGCGGATACGTCCTGGCCGCCTACGGCGGCCTGCCGCTGGGATTCATGAAGCAGCTTGGGCCGCGGGCGAACAACCTCTTCCCAGATGAGTGGAGAATCCGTAAGAAGTTGATTTAGAACGAAATAATTGACGTGAAAAAAAGTCCTGCCGGACGAAAGGAGCAAGTGGGCTCTTCTCGTCCGGCAGGACTTTTTTGTGTTGCCACGAAGGCGTTTCCTCCCGACCTGTGGCTGCGCTCAGGAGCAGAGCGAAAGCTCGATGCGGTTTTCGGCCATCATCCGTCGCATGTTCAGGATGGCGTAACGCATGCGGCCGAGGGCCGTGTTGATGCTGACGCTTGTGCGGGCCGCGATCTCCTTGAAACTCAGCTCTTCATAGTAGCGCATTTCCAAGACTTCGCGCTGATTAGCGGGTAAAAAGCGGATCATCTTCTTGACGTCTTCGAACACCTGTTTGTTGACCAACATTTCCTCTATCGTCTTGTCGCTGAAGCGCATATCGTTGAAAAGATCCACGGCTACCTCGTCGTTCGAGATGGTGTTCTCGTTGCGCTCTTGGCGGAAGTGATCGATGATGAGGTTGTGTGCGATACGCGTGATCCACGCCTTGAAGCGGCCGGATTCGGTGTATCGCCCTTGGCGGATGGTCGTGATCACCTTCATGAAGGTCTCTTGAAAGAGATCTTCCGTCAAATCATAATCACGCACGCTGAAATAAATGTACGAGTGGATCGTTTGTTTATAGCGCTCCAATAGCGCGTCGAAAGCGTCGTTATTCCCGTTCGCATACATCGCAACCAACGTCTCGTCGGTCTCCGATTTCATTTTACTCATTACGTCTTTAGTTTTGGTTTAAGAGTAATGTCTTGCAATAGGCAGCGGGGGATTTGGGGGGATTAATAGATGGATTCTTTTGTTATTTGACGGCTGCAAAGTAACGCAGAAAGGCCTTGCTGGCCAAGCCTCGGCCGGCGTTCGCGCGCGCAATGCGGCTTATTTTGTACAAAACCCGTGGCTTCGTTTTCAGATCAATGGCCCAAAGGCGGAAGGTGGGCTGATGGAGGCGGGAAAAATAGACAAATATTGCTATTTGTGATGTCGTTCGTTGCTGAGCTATGTCCATTGCCATACGCAATCAAAGGTTTGTTCTCTCGAAGCTGTACGTAGTTTATAGTAGGCTGTTTCCGCTTGGGGTTATTCGTGTAAAACCTTAAGCAAAAGGATAATACATATAGAGACACGGTCGAGAGAGTTGAGGAATTACACGTCATAGATTGCTACTCTTCCAAAGCCTTAAACAGATAGAATCTGAAAAAATACACCTCTCAAAAGCCTAAGGCAAATACCCTTCAACTGTTGAATTGTCCGCAGGAAGCTGAGAGATGCGTAATCTGAAAAATGTAAGACTTAAAAGCCTAAGGAAAATTGGAGCTTATCACTGTCGAGAGCAATTTGCCTTAGGCTAAAGGATGAATCACGCTGGCGAGACGAAATTGCTTCAGGCAAATTGAAGAATCACACTGGAAATTCCGGATTGCCTTAGGCAAATTGATGTTCTTCACTGGAAATGCGAAATTGCCTCAGGCAAATTGATTTTTCCAGCGTGATTCTTCAATTTGCCTGAGGCTTTTTGCTCTCGACGGTGAAATCACTCATTTTCCTTAGGCAATTGGATGCAGACTAAGTAATTTTTCCGTCTACCTGAGGCTTTCTATCATATCACATATTGGAGGGATACATTTCTTAAAGCGATGGAGCGTCGACGAATTGATTCTTCCGTCCGCCTGAGGCTTTTTCTCGTATTACGTATTGAAGAGATATATCTCTTGAAGCTATGAGGTCTCGACGAGTTGATTCTTTCGTTTGCTTGAGGATTTCTCTCGTATCACATATTGAAAGGATACGTTTTCTAAAGCTATGGAACCTCGACGAATTGATTTTTCTGTCCGCCTGAGGTTTTTTGTGTATCACGTATTGAAGCGATACTTATCCGAAGGGGAACGGGCGTTAGGGGAAGACGATGCGCTGCGGCTTTGGGCTGAAGGTGGCAGAATGAAAAAAGGAGCCGGATGAGGTTGTCATCCGGCTCCTTACGGTTTTCGCGGCGCCATCGAGGCGCGCTGTGTACGGTTTAATCGATGTGGCTCAAAGCGGCCAACGGCTTGTGGCTCAGAAGCGATAGCCGAAGGTCAGGAGCGTGCGCGTGGTCTTGATTTGCGTCGACGCTACGTCCGCGCTGAGGGCGCTGAGGTGACGCGAGGCGTCGGTGATGGGCAGGTCGGAGAAGGGGTGCAGCTGCTCCGCGGCGCTGCGGTAGAGGCAAGCCAAATCCACGTAAAAGTTAGGCGTGAAGCGGTATCCGAGGCCTACGGTATAGGTGTTGGCGGTGCCGACGGTGGAGTAGTGGGTGACGGTCCCGGAGGTGAAGATTTCGCCGCCCGCGGTGAGCCGTCCCTGCATCGGCGAGGCCTGCCAGACGTAGCCGGCGCGCACCGAGAACTGGGGTGTGACGCGGTATTCGGCGCCCAGCTTGAGCGTCTGCCCAACTTTGAAATCGCGCTCCGCCTGCTGCGTGATGTCGCTGTAATAGGTGTCGTCGTCGCGGTTCCCGAGGCGCATCTTTCGATAGTCGGTCAGCTCATAATCCAGGCTCAAAAGGGCCGTTTGCCCCACCACGCCCGCCAGGCTGAAGATCCAGCGGTCTGGCGATCGGAAGGCGTAGCTGAACGAGCCCTTGTCTTGCGGCGTCGAGCTGGACATCAGCGGCTTCTTGGCGTCAGCGGAGGAATAACTTTGGGCCGAGGCGTAGTAGTAGTCCGTCATGCGGTACCATTTGGGGGAGTTGTAAGCCACGCCCAAACGGAGCTCGTCGATGGGCCGGATGATGGCGCCGAGGTTGATGGAGTATCCCGAGCCGTCGGTTTCGAGCGCGTTTTGGAGGGCGGCGTAATTATTAGCGCCGAAGTCGTCGCGCTGTGCCGAATTGAGGTGGTAGGTGATGTCGGTCACGGCGACGGTGGCGCCGAGGAAGACGCGGTCGGAGATGTTCATCGAGCCCGAGAAATTGTACTCCACGATTTGTCCACTTTCGTTAATCTCCATCGTCGATTGGCTTGGCGAGTTCGAGGTCCAAATGCCGCTGCTGTTGTAGGCACCAAAACTGCTGCCGTAGACGTCGTTAAGATCTTTGTACCTGGTTCCGAAAAAGCCCGCCTTGTAGCCGAGGACGGAGAGCCAATCGCCGGTGAGGTCGTTATACGCGGAGTTGGCTGCCAATTTGTCTTCTGAAAGGCCGAAAATCCTGCCGTTTTGTTCGCGCGCGGTGGAGGTGCGCATCGCGGCGTAGTCGGCCAGCGACCGCGTGGGGCGGCCCGTCACGTGATAGGCGCGGTTGTAGTCGCGCACGCGGTTGTAGGCCACGCCGAAGTTCCAGGCCTTGATGCCGCTGTCGTAGCCCGTGGGCACATAGCCGACGTACGAGAAGTTGTCGAAGCGCATCCGCACCAGGCCCTTGCTGTCCTTCACACCCGTCCAGGTGGCGTCGGCGTCGGTTCGGGTCAGGGCGAGCGTGGTCTGGAGCTCGGAGCTGCGGTAGACGGCTATTCCGGCCGGGTTGTGCGACATAGCGGACATATCTCCGCCCAATGCGCCAAACGCACCCCCCATACCGATAGATCGGGCCGTGCCATTGAGATCCATCGGCGAGTAGCGGTAGGCGTCCATTTCCTGCTGTGCCCAAAGTGTGGCGGCGCTCAGGCTGAGCAGCGCTGCCACATAGATCCTTTTCATCTTCATCTGCTTTGTTCTTCTTTTTTGGTTTAACGTGTCATAAAAAAAGAGTGTGTGCCGAACGGGATGAACCGCCGCCACACGCTCTTTGCTTTGCTATGATGGATGGTGATGAGAGCTTATAGCTCAAACTTTTTCCTACGGTTACATCGTTTTAGCGCCTTCCGCCGCCGCTGCTGGAGCGACTGCTTCCGCCGCCTCCGCCACCGCCGCTGTAGCTGCCTCCGCCACCGCCGAAGCTGCCCGAACTGCTGGAGCGTGTGCTGCTTCCACCGAAGCTGCTGGAGCTACTCGAGCGCGAACTGCCGTAGCTGTTGTCGTAGCTGCTGGAGCGTGAGCTGTTGCCGCTATAGGAGCCGGAGGAGCGGGTGCTGCTGCCGTTGTACGAGCCCGACGAACGGGTGCTGCTGCCGCTGTAGATGCTGGACGAACGACTGCTGCCGCCGTCGTAATAGCCTCCGGATGAGCTCCGTGACGAGGCGCTGCGACTGCTGCCTTCGTACACTGACGAGCTGCGTGAGGAGGAGCCGTTGCTGCCGCCGTCGTAGTATCCGCCGGACGAGCTGCGGGACGAGGATCGTGAGCTGCCGCCGTCGTAAAAGCTGTCGGAGCTGCGCGAGGAAGAGCGCGTGCTGCTGCCGTCGTAGCTGGATGAGCTGCGTGAGGATGAGCTGCGGCTGCTGTAGATGTCGTCCGCCGTGCGGCTGTAGCTGGAGCTTCGGCTCGAGGCGTCGCGGCCGCTCCGGGTATATCCGTCGGATGAGGAGCGTGTGGAGGTCGAGCGCGTGGAATAGACGTCGCTGTAGTTGCCGCCGTCAGAAGAGCTGCGGTAGGTGGTCGATCGCGATGAGTAGTCGCGGCGGGTGTCACGGTTTCCGTTGTCCCAACCGTAATAGTAGTTGTTGGTTGTGGACGAGTAGGGATAGTAATAGTCGGCACAGCGATACCCCCAGTAGCCGCCATAATATCCGCTCCAGCCGCTATACCACGGGTCGTACCAGGGATCATACCAGCTGGCGTAGAATCCCCCCCAGCCGAAGCTCCACCCCCAGTAGGCGTTGCGCCAGCGCCAGGCTGATCGCCAGGGCGAGTAGAATCCGCCGTAAAACCATGGGTCGTACCATGAATACCAAGCGTCCCAGCCATTGCCGACGTTTACGTTGATATTCACGTTGGTGCGGCCGCCGGAGTAGTCGGTATCGTAGCTGTAGGAGTAGTATCCGTCGCTAAGATTGAGATCCACGTTGTCGGCGCCGGTGATGGTGATTTTGCTCGGGGAATGGTAGCGAATGATGCGTTCGGAGTACTCATTGTCGCCGCGGCGTTCGCTCGCCTTGGCCTTGCGGTTGTCGTCGCGAGCGTCACGGTCGTAGTCGTTATAATCCGCCGTCGAGCTGTCGGTGTAGCGGCGGTTGTAGGCATCCACATCGCGATCGCTGTCGAAGTTGTCGCGATCCCGATCGTAGCGCTGGCGTGACGCGGGCCGGTCAGAGGCCGACATGCGTCGTTCGTCCGTGCGTTCTCTCTTTTTGCTCTTTGTGGAGAAATACACGTCGTCGTAGTAGTCCTCTTGGGCCGTGGCGCTGATGGCCGCGAGCAGCAAGAGGCTGGTCAGGTAGACTGATTTCATCGTTTTCATCATCGTAATCTCCTCGTTGATTAATGTGTGGTTCTTGTCCCCGTTTGACGGGGTACATTGCTGAAGTTTAAGTGGCTGCTAAACCGTTGATTCCTTACGAGAGACAAACGTACGCATCTTTCGGAGGGCGGTTTTGCAGGCCGATATACTTTAACAACCCGAACGCTTTCGGCTGGCCACGTTTTAGCCCATCCTCTGGGTCAAAAAGTCGCGCAGAATGAGTGCGTGGTTGTGGTCTGTCGCCTTAGCGGCGGAGAGCAGCGTGACGGTGTCGTATGGCCGTATGCGGCTGATCACTTCGTCCACGCTGGGGGCGGTGGCGAGCTCTGATCGGTAGCGCTGGCTAAATTCAGCCCAACGTCCGTTGGGATCTTCGTGAAACCAACGGCGGAGTGCAGGGCTTGGGGTGAGATCTTTGGGCCAGAGGTCGTAGGGCAGGGCGTCTTTACGAATACCACGCGGCCACAGCCGGTCGACTAAAATGCGATAGCCGTCAGCGGGATCGGCAGCCTCGTAAACGCGTTTGATTTGAATGCAGGGCGTCATTATCTGAATGTTTATGGTGCAATAATGAGAGGGAAACGGCAGCGGGTTCGCTGCATAGGGCGCTGGAGCTTTCGGCAAATCTTATTCCAAAGTGGCTACCGTTGGAGGAGAGGGGAACGAAAAAAGGCACCCGTTGCGGGGTGCCTTCTTCACGTTGATCTGTGCGATCGGACGACGCGGATGGGGGAGGGCTACTCCTCGGTCTGCGTAGCGGCGTACTCTTTGAGCAGCTTCTCCTGCACGTCGGTGGGGACGAGCTCGTAGCCGGAGAACTTCATTGTGAACGAGGCGCGGCCTCCGGTGATGGAGCTCAGCGACGTGGAGTAGCTGGACATCTCTTTGAGCGGCACCTTGGCCATCAATTTCTCACAGCCGCGCTCGCTATTCATGCCCATGATCAGGGCACGACGGCCCTGAAGGTCGCTCATCACGTCGCCCAAGTAGTCGCCGGGGACGAGCACTTCGATGTCGTAGATCGGCTCGAGGATCTTCGGCGCAGCATCGCGGAAGGCGGTGCTGAAGGCGTTGCGTCCGGCCAGCATGAAGGAGATTTCGTTGCTGTCCACGGGGTGCATCTTACCGTCATAGACGCAGACGCGGACATCGCGGGCGTAGGAGCCGGTCAGCGGACCCTGCTCCATGCGGCCCATGATCCCTTTAAGGATGGCCGGGAGGAAGCGAGCATCGATGGCGCCGCCTACGATGCAGTTGACGAAGACGAGTTTGCCGCCCCACTCGAGGTCGTAAACCTGCGTGTCGCGGACGTTCATGCGATACTCTTGGCCGCCGAAGCGGTAGGTGCCGGGGGCTGGCATGCCCTCGTAGTAGGGCTCGATGATGAGGTGCACCTCGCCAAACTGTCCGGCGCCGCCAGACTGTTTCTTGTGGCGATAGTCAGCCCGGGCGGACTTGGTGATCGTCTCGCGGTAGGGGATTTTAGGCTCGAGGAACTCGATGGCCAGCTTGTCGTTGTTCTCGATGCGCCACTTGAGGGTGCGGAGGTGGAACTCGCCTTGACCTGAGACGATGGTCTGCTTCAGTTCTTTGGACTGTTCGACGATCCACGTCGGGTCCTCCTCGTGCATGCGGGAGAGGATCTCGCTCAGCTTCTCGGCGTCGGCCTCGTTGACCGGCTTGATGGCGCGGCGGAATTTGGGCTCCGGGTACTTGATGAAGTCGAAGCGATACTCGCAGCCTTTGCCATTGAGGGTGTTGCCGCGGCGGACGTCTTTGAGCTTGACCGTGGCGCCGATGTCGCCCGCTTCCATCTCGCTGACTTCGCTGCGGATCTGGCCGTCGACGGCGAAGAGTTGTGCGATGCGCTCCTTTGAGCCACGGTCGGCGTTGGTGAGATCATCGCCCACCTTGACTTTGCCCGAAACGACCTTGAAGTAAGACACCTGCCCGATGTGCGGTTCGATGGTGGTCTTGAAGAAGAAGAGGCTGGTCGGGCCCGCGGGATCGGCCGTGACTTCGATACCTTCCGTGGTGACGGGGCGCGGCATTTTGTCGGTACAGGGGACGACGTTGCCGAGGAACTCCAGTGTGCGGCGAACGCACATGTCCTTCCCTGCGCAAACGCAGAAAATGGGGAACATACCGCGGCTGACGAGGCCTGCGCGGATGCCTGCGCGCATGTCGTCCTCGGAGAGGGTGCCCTCTTCGAAGAACTTCTCCATCAGCGTGTCGTCATGCTCGGCGGCGGCTTCGACGAGCGCCTTGTGGAGCTCGGTGGCCTTGTCCATCTCCTCGGCGGGGATGTCGAGCACGTCTGGTTTGCCGCCCTCCGGCTTCCAGCGATACATTTTCATCTTCAGCACGTCCACCACGGCGTTAAACGCGGCCCCGGTCTGCACCGGATACTGGATCTGCACGGCTTTGGCGCCGTAGTTTTCGCGGAGCTGATGGACGGTGTTGTCGAAGTCGGCCTTGTCGTTGTCCAGCTGGTTGACGACGAAGATGACGGGCTTGTGAAACTGCTCGGTGTAGCGGAACTGGTTGATGGTGCCCACCTCGACGCCGTACTGGGCGTTGATGACCATCAGGGCCGTGTCGGTGACGTTGAGGGCCGAGACGGCGCCTCCGATGAAGTCGTCCGATCCGGGGCAGTCGATGAAATTCAACTTCAGCCCGTTCCATTCGACGCTGAATACAGTGGAGAAGACGGAGTAACCGTAGTCCTTCTCTACCGGGAAATAGTCGCTGACCGTGTTGCCGGCTTCCACCGTGCCACGGCGCTTGATCACTCCACCCTCGAAGAGCATGGCCTCTGCCAGGGTGGTCTTACCCGATCCTGAACTCCCCAGGATGGAGATGTTCTTGATTTCGTTTGTCTGATAAACTTTCATCGTAAAAGTGTTTTTGAGTGATGGATAATCGAGAATTGTCACTTCCATGCCGCCTTTTTATCGGTGGCGACGGCAAAGAAAGCAGGTTTGTTGTGAATGGGGATAGGGAGGTGTTTTGGGGTGTGCAATTCGGTGTGAAAAGGGTCGGCCACGCTCGTCTGGGCATATAACGGAAGGTGGAGGGTGTGGCGGTGGAAAGTGTATCTATTTCAGACGACAACGTGGGGTAATGCCCCGCATGTTTAATCCCCTCAGACAGGGTAAAAAGGCGATACACTGAAGCGATACTTGTCGTTTTTCGCAATGGACTTATACGCGTGGATCCTCTCTATGTCTCACACAATGGCAGAGTCATCAATATGGAAGCCTCTCATGTCTCAGTCGATAGCCAATTCATGCACCATGAAGCGCTCCATGTCCTAGGCGGTGGCGCGTTCCTATGCCATAAATGAACCGTTGTCTCAGACAATACTAAACACCTTGTCTATGGATTCACGATTATCCAAGGCGATCGTGAATAAGAATCAATCCATTTATTATTTATTGAGAAGATAACAAATGAGATTGCGTGTATTTGTTATTGATCGAGACAACAATGAATGCCTCGATCAGGTATTTAGTATTGTCTGAGACAATGGGATTTTTCTGTTCGGGGAGGGGCTTATTGCTTTAGACAATAAAGGATTCTCTATGCAGAAATCGCTTACTACTTCAGGCAATGGGACTTTCCATGTATAGGCGTTTTTTATTGCTTCAAACAATAGGGACTTTTACATACAGGAATCGCTTATTGTCTGAGACAATAGGGGATTGGAGGACAAAGCAAAGATTACGCCCTGAGGATTTGGGTCAGGCGAAGAGGGAGGAGATGATGCCGTCGGAGACGAAAAAGGCTTCCTCGGTGAGGCGAATGGTGTCGGCTGGGTCGTGCAGGCGGACGAGGCGACCGGAGGCGATGTAGGGCGTGGCGTGGCGGAGGAAGTGGGCGAGGCGGCGGGGGCCGAACGTGTCGCGGAGGTGTGGCAGGCTGATGCCCCACATGGTGCGAAGGCGGGTCATGAGGTACTCGTTGTAACGCATATCGTCGTCCGTCACTTCGCGCTCTCGGTCGGGGCGGCCGGAGAGGTTGCCGGTGACGTAGGCGGGGAGCGAGGCTACGTTCCAGCTGCGGGCGCGGCCGTCGTAAGAGTGTGCCGAGGGGCCTACGCCGATGTAGCGCGCACCGGTCCAGTAGGCCGAGTTGTGTCGGGCAAAGCGGCCGGGGAGACTGAAGTTCGACACCTCGTAGTGCTCCCAACCGGCGCGGGCGGCGCGCTCGATGAGGAGGCGGTAGAGGCGGACGCTGACGTCCTCGCTGATGGCGTGGATGCGTCCGCTGAGGAGCTGCCGGTGGAGGGGTGTGCCTGCCTCGTAGGTCAGATGGTAGGCCGAAAGATGGGAGACGCCGAGGCGGAAGGCCACGTCGAGGTTGCGCGCCCAAGCTTCCGGGGTCTGGTCCGGGAGGCCGTAGATGAGGTCGATGCTGATGTCGGTGAAGCCCGCCTCGAGGCAGCGGCCGACGGCCCGGATGGCGCCCTGGGAGTCGTGGCGGCGGCGGAGGCGGAGGAGGTCGGCGTCGTCGAAGCTCTGCACGCCGAGGCTGATGCGGCGGATGGGGAGCTGGGAGTGGAGCTGGCGGAGGTAGTCGGCGGAGAGGTCGTCGGGGTTGGCCTCCAGGGTGATCTCGCGGCAGGATGAGACGTCGTAGTGGGCGCGAATGGTGCGGAAGATGGCGCGGAGCGCATCGATGGGGAGCTGCGAGGGGGTGCCGCCGCCGAAGTAGATGGTGTCGAGCGGCTCATGGTCCAGCTCTGCGGCGCGTTCGGCCAGCTCGCGTCGGAGGGCGCGGAGGTAATCGGTGCGGAGACGGCTGTCGGTTTGGGTGTAGAAGTCGCAATAACTGCAGCGCTGGGTGCAGAAGGGGACGTGGACGTAGAGGCCGGCCATGGGGTGGAGGAGGGGTGAGGCGTGAGGGACGAAACGTTTGGACTGGCCGCGGCGTGAGGCGCAGTGGGCGATCCGGCGGGGAGCTTCGTCGGTGGGGGCTACTTAAATCGCGTGGCCAATTCGTCGTCGGTGAGGAGGATAAGCACCGGTTTGCCGTCCGGTGTGAGCTGGTTGGAGTCGGTGGAGAAGAGCGTGGCGACCATCTCCTCCATCTCTTCGGCCGAGAGCGGTCGGCCGGGGCGGATGGCGGCGGATCGGGCCAGGGCGAGGGCCAGCCTTTCGGTCAAGGCGTCGGAGGCGGCGGGGAGGGCGTCGGCGGCGCTGTCGAGCAGCTCTTTGAGCAGGCGCTTGGGATCCGTGTCGGGGAGGCCGGTGGGGAGGGCGGTCACGGAAAAGCTGTTGCCGCCCATGGGGCTTAGCTCGAAGCCGAGGCGGTGCAGGTCGTCGAGGAGGCTGGGCAGGAGCGCGGCCTCGGAGGCGGTGAGCTCCACGAGTTCGGGAAAGAGGAGCTGCTGGGAGGCGGCCGTGTGCTGGCGGACGTTGCGGAGGTAGCGGTCGTAGAGGATGCGGACGTGCGCGCGGTGCTGGTCGATCATGACCAGTCCGGATTTGAGGGCGGTGAGGATGTATCGGTTGCGGAACTGGAAGCAGTTGGAGGCCGCAGGCGTAGGTTCGGGGAAGAGGGGCGCCGTCGTGGACGGGGCCGTGGGCGGGTCGACCTCCGGGAGGGCGGGTCGGCCGTCGCGTTCGAAGTCTTGGTAGAGCTTCTCCCAGTTGCGGTCGGCAGCGAGGGGCGGCGCGGCACGGAAGGGGTTGTAACGCGTATTGACCTCGACGGATGGCTGCCGGACGGCTGTGCGATCGGCCGCGGGGTTATAGACTGGGATGTCGATGGCTCCCTCGGTGTCGAAATCGATGCTGGGTGCGGCGTTGAACTTTCCGAGCGTCTCGCGGACGGCTGAGGAGAGGATTTGCCAGATGGGCTGTTCGTTTTCGAACTTAATTTCTGTCTTGGTCGGGTGGATGTTGACGTCTATCGTGGCGGGATCTAAGGTGAGGTAGATGAAGTAATCGGGCAGTTCGCCGGGGGGCGTGAGGTTCTCGTAGGCGCGGATGACGGCCTTGTGGAAGTAGGGGTGGCGCATGTAACGACCGTTGACGAAGAAATAGTTGCGATAGCCGCGGCGGCGCACGGCATCGATTCGGCCGACGAAACCTTCAATTTTTACGAGCGACGTATCCGTTTCGACAGGCAGGAGTCGGCGGTTGAAACTTTTGCCAAACACGTCCACAATGCGCCGTCGCAGGGGGGCGGCCGGCAGATTCATCACTTCGGTGTCGCCATGCACGAGGCGGAAGGTGATCTCGGGGTGAGCGAGGACGACATGCTCGAACTCGGTGAGGATGTTGCGGAACTCGGTTTCGTTTGACTTGAGGAACTTTCTGCGCGCGGGGATGTTGAAGAAGAGGTTCTTGACGGAAAAGATGGCCCCTTCGGCACAGGCATCGGGTGCGAGGTCGACCAGTTCGGAGCCGTCTATTTCGAGGCGCGTTCCCAGCTCGGCCCCTCGGACGCGGGTACGGAGTTCCACCTGTGCCACGGCCGCGATGGAGGGCAACGCCTCGCCGCGGAAGCCCATCGTGCGGAGGGAGAAGAGATCTTCAGCGGCAGCGATCTTCGACGTGGCGTGCCGTTCGAAAGCCATGCGAGCGTCGGTCTCTGACATGCCCTTGCCGTTGTCGATCACCTGCACGAGCGTCCGTCCGGCATCCTTGATGATGACAGTGATTTGGTCGGCGCCGGCATCGACGGCGTTCTCCATCAGTTCCTTGACGACGGAGGCGGGTCGCTGGATGACCTCTCCGGCGGCGATTTGGTTGGCGATGTGGTCGGGGAGTAAGTGGATGATGTCGCTCATTCTGTGTGGTTGGGGATAGTGGGGGCGCGCAGTGTGCACCCGGTCGTTATGGGGCCTTGGGCCGAGGAAGTTAGCGGTGTGTGCGTCCGGGGTCACCGGAGGTAAAGGAACCAGTAGATGGCGGCCAGGAGGGCCAGGAGGAGGATGAGGCGCATGTTGCGGTAGAGGCGGTCGCGAGCATCGTCGCCCTTATCCTTACTCTTCTTCAGGTGGTGCGTACCCTCGACGAAGCTGCCTCGGATGGCGTCTTTGTATTGTTCGTAGTCCGTCTCCTCCACGCCCATTTCCATCTTGACTTTGTGGATGCGCTGCTCGAGCTTTTCCTTGCGGGGATCCCAGTAGATAGGCTTGTGCTCGAACTGGCGTGGTTTGCGCATGTTGTAGAAAGAAAACATTCCCATGATCGGTCTTGCTGTGATAGGTTGTTGAAATATCTGGTGAAGGAGGGCGCCATTGCGGGCGTCGGATCACTCTATGCTGCGGAACTTGTTGCTGCGTTTCGAGGGGGCGTCGGCTTCGATTGAGCGGCGGGCGTTGCGGAAGATGTCGTCCTTATCTCGGGGGCGGAGGTCTTCGTACCAGTGGAAGTCGCGGAGAGTCATCCGGTCCGGGGAGAGGTCGGGCAGCGGGGTGAGGGTACCCTGCGGCGAGGGCCAGAGGCGGAGCTTCTCGATTTTCCGATCCTTGATCCAGATGGTGAGGTAACTGCTCTTCGTTTCGTTCATTCCCACCATGCTACCGTCGTCCTCGAGGGGGAAGAAGATCGATTCCGCGTTGCCGTCTATGTCAATGCGTCGTACTTCGCGGCCTTCGAAGTAGGCCTTGAGGTCGTTGCCTTTGAGTTGGTTGAAGTGACTCGTGTCGACCTGCTCAATGGAGAAGGCGAGGCGGATGACGTGCACAAAGTCTATGGTCGTGTCGGCCATATGGACGACTATGGTGTCGCCGTAAAGCTGGTTCCGGTTGTTCCAGAGCACTGGGTCGAGGTAGAAGTAGAGCGTGGAGTCGACGGTGTTGAATTGCATCGAGTCGCAGATGCCCTGGAAGTCCGCGCGGAAGAATCGCACGCCGCGGTAGGCCTTCACCTGCCGAGCAGTGGAGTCTATGGAGATCATCTCGAACGTATCGGCGTGCATATAGAGCGTGTCGCCCTGCGAGTACTCCATGCAGCGTGCGCTGTCGGTGGCCAGAGCGTGGCCGGAACGCTCGTCGTACGAGCCGTAGTTACCTTCCAGCATCACCCTTTCCGTCGTGTCGCGTAGGACAACGCGTCCGAAGGCCTCCCCGAAGCCCCTGTCACGATCATAGGCGATGGTGTCGCCGACGAGGATGCGGTTGCCGGACGTGACCTGCGAGCGGTCGAGCAGTAGGGAGGTGTTCTGCACCGTGTTGTACCAGCCGCGGGAGGTGTAGATGTTGCCGCTGTCGGAGATGATGACTGAAGGGCCGAGGATGGTGGCCACCTTCGTCTGGGTGCTGTATTGCAGCGTGTCGGAGTAGAGCGTGAACTTGTCGTTGAAGACTCGCACGCTGTCGTTGAAGATGGCGATCCGCGTGGCGGGCGAATACTGGCCGTAGTAGGAGGAAAGCTCGTTGGCATCGTCTACTATCGTGCCGCCATCGAAGTAATAGCCGATGTTGGCGACGCGGTCGTAGTTGAGGCTGTCGGTGAAGAGGGTGACAATGGAACCATCGGCGCGGACACTTTCCATACGGACGTTGTCACGCATCTTCGCCACGCGTATGTTTCCGTCGTAGTAGAGGTAATCGCCGTAGACGAAGAGCGTGTCTCCCTGCTCCATGCGCACTTCACCGAAGGCCTCGAGCGAGCTGTTGGCCTCGTAGAAGTAGGCGCTGTCGCAGTACATGTAGGAGTTGTCGTGGCGAAAGCAGACGTCGCCTGAGAGCACTTGCCGGTCGGCGCTGACCTCTTTGTCGAAAGATTGCACGTCGGCATGTTCCAAGAAGACTTTCGTTTTACCGGGAGGCGAGGCGAGGGGTGTCTGCGCCGACAGGGAATCTGTGAGGGTGAGGGGCAGGAGGAACAGGAGGAGAAGGAATGGCAGGCGTCCGACCGAGCAGACCTCGGGGGCGTTGCACCCAATCCCCCACCCCCTTTTCTGCCCTTGACGGGAGAAAAGGAGGCCAAAGAAGATCAAGGCGCCAGGGGCGCCGGCCAAGAAGGCCGAGTACACGGCAGGCTTCATCATTTCTTGATCCAGCCCGGGAACTTAAAGTCGCAGTTCCGCCATCCGTCTGCGATGCGGACGTAGGTGGTCTTCTGCTGCTTGGTGATCCAGTCGTTGAGCAACTCTTCGCGCTTGTGGTTCTCCACCATCGTCTTCATCACCTGATAGTCGTCGGCCAGATTGGCGCGGTGGCTGTCGGTGCGCGCTTTCAGTTTGACGATGGCTACCACCTCGCGCTGCTTGTCGGTGAGCATGCGGAAAGGCTTCGAGATGTCGCCCGGCTTCATGCCGTAGACCACCTTGCTGATGTCCTGCGGCAGCTCCTGCATCTCGAACTTGGGCGTGCCCACATGCGAGCTCTCATAGTTCTGGTTCACCATGAGGCCCTTGTTGTTGCGCGTGTCCTTGTCGGCGGAGAGGTAGGTCGCGGCGTCCTCGAAGGTGAGCTTGCCGGCCTCGATGTCGGTGTAGATCGAATCCAAGCGCGCGGTAGCCTCCTCGAGTTCTCTGTCAGAGACCTTGGGGCGGAGCAGGATGTGGCGGCAATTGATTCGGTCGCCACGCTTCTCGATCAGCTGGATGATGTGGTAACCATACTCCGTCTCCACAATGTTCGAAACGCGCTTGGGGTCGGTTAGGTTGAAGGCCACGTTGGCAAACTCGGGCACGAGGCTCGACTTGCCCACAAAACCCATCTCACCGCCGCGCGAGGCCGAGGCTGGATCTTGGGAGTAGAGTCGGGCGAGGGTCGAGAACTCCATCTTGCCGTTGTTCACCTGCTCGGTGAACTCACGCAGACGGGCCTTGATGGCGTCCGTCTCCTCGAAGGGGATCTTCGGCTCCAGAGTCACGATCTGCACCTCTACGGTGGCGGGGATCATGGGCAGGCTGTCCTGTGGCACGTTCTGGAAATAGTGGCGCACGTCCGAGGGCGTGAGCTTGATCTTGCCCACGAGCTTCTTCTGCATTTCCTGCACGATCTGCTGTTCGCGCACCATCGTCTTGCGCTCTTCCTTGATCTGCGAGAGCTTCTTATTGAAATACTCTTCGAGCTTTTCGCGTCCGCCCACCTGATTGATGGCCATGTTGATCCACTGATCCACGGAGCGCAAGACCTGGCTTTCGCTCACGTCGATACTATCGATCTTGGCTTGGTTGAGGTAGAGCTTCTGGATGGCGATCTGTTCGGGGATGATGCAGTAGGGATCGCCGTCGAAGCGTTGGCCCTCGTTCTGCATATAGAGGCGTTGCGTCTCCACGTCGGAGCGGAGGATGGCCTCGTCGCCCACCACCCAGACGATCTCATCCACCACGTTATCCTGTCCGTAAGCCGTGCCCGCAAGGCAGACGGCGAGCAGACTCAAGCATGCTATTCTCTTCATTTCTTCTTATTGTTATCCTGTTTGGTGTCGTAAAAAAACGTCACGTCGCCCTTACGGACGGCGTCGCGATAGAGTTCCTCCTCGAAGTTGCGCAGGAAGTCCACCTTGCGCTGGTTGATCATCGTCTCCTCGATCTCGGGCCGGGCATAGTCGTAGGGGGCGATGCTGCCAGCGGTTACATAGCGCGAGATGTTGAGGAAGTAGCAATAGGTGCTGTCGGTGGTTTCGATGGCGCGGTTGGTGCGGAGGAATTGGGCTTTGTCCGTGACTTGAATGGGCATCTTTTGGAGCACCTCGTCCAGATCCATCCAGCGGTCGTAGAAATACTCATAGACGGCGGCGTTACTGAGGCTGTACTTCTCAATGTTTTCGACGGCGTCGGTCTTTTCTGAGCGGTACCATTTGCGCACGTTGTCGAGCCCCGGAGCATCGGCGGGCACCTTGACGAAGAGTCCGCGGATAAGGTTCGTCTTGAGCACAAAGCGCTGACTGTCCTCGCGGTAATAGGCCTGTTTGTCCTTCTCGCTGATCTGGGCCGAGAGCTTGTCGTGCACCATGATGTCGAGGTAACGTTGCCGCAGTAGGGCTTGGCGATACTCCTCCACAAGGCGCTCGATCTCCTCGCCCCCGTTGCCCATGTTGCGCTCGGCCACCTTGTAGATCAGCACGTCCGTGATCCACTTCTTGATGTAATTCTCGGCGATGAGCAGGCTGTCAGCAGGCGAGCTACCCTCAGGGATGAGCTTCGTCACCTCGCTGCGGGTCAGGGTGTATTTGTCGATCTGCACCAGCGTGTCGGCTTCTTCTTTGACGGCGGATCCTTTGCAGGCCGTGAGCGCGCAGCAGAGTGCGAGGCCCAGCAACAGTCGGGGCAGGTTCTTCTTTGTCATAAGCATGGAGGATCTTGTTTGATGAATGAAACGAATCGATGACCTTGAAACATATACAGAGGCGCTGGGGTTCAAATTTTTTCTGAGCGGCGCTAACCCCTGAGCGTTCCAGCCCTACTTTTTTCTAAGTGAGGCTGACCCCTGAGGGTTTAGCTCTACTTTTTTTCAAGGAGCACTGACCCCTGAGGGTTTGGTCCTACTTTTTTTCAAGTGACGCTGACCCCTGAGGGTTTGGGACTACTTTTTTTCTGGGTGACGCTGACCCCTGAGGGTTTAGCCCTTCTTTTTTTCAAGTAGCACTGACCCCTGAGGGTTTAGGGCTTCTTTTTTTCAAGTAGCACTGAACCCTGAGGGTTTAGCCCTACTTTTTTTCAAGTGACGCTGACCCCTGAGGGTTTGGGACTACTTTTTTTCTAGTAAGGCTGAACCCTGAGGGTTTAGCCCTACTTTTTTTCAAGCAGCCCTGAACCCTGAGGGTTTGAGGCTTCTTTTTTTCAAGTGACGCTGAACCCTGAGGGTTTAGCCCTTCTTTTTTTCAAGCAGCCCTGAACTCTGAAGTGTCGGCGCTCCTTTTCGAAAAGCAAGACCAGCCTTTCGCCTCGCGGAGTGTGCCCACCTTTTGAGGCGCTCGTCAAATACAACGGGACAGGGCTCCCGACGCTGCGGGGGTCCTGTCCTTAAAGGCGGTTGTGACAAAAGACATGAGTGGCGTCAACGCTTCATTTCTTGGACGTTGGCGCGATGTATTGCTTGAGGTTGCTGAGCACCTTGCGATTGATCTTGACCGCATACTTCCGGTCGAGCTCCTTCAGCCAGTCGGCCTCCAGTTTAGCCTGCTCCTCGACGGGATGGCTCCAGACGCGCTCGTTGCTGATGTTGAAGAGCAGGATGCCGTCACGATATTCCTTCATCAGTTTTTCCAACTCGGGGTGGTTGGCGTCCAGCTCGCGGCGTTCGAGGTTGTTCGTGATGTCGCGGACGAAAAGCTGATAGACTTCGCTCATGAAGTCGCCCGAATAGGTTTTGGTGGAGAAGGGATAGAGGCGGAGGTATTCGGCGAACTCGCTCTGGGGGATGTCCGTGTCGTGGATGCGGAGCAGCGTCTTGTGCATCTGTCGGGCTTGCTTATGGAAGTCCGAATCGGTGGGGAAATAGTTGTCGCAAAGGCGCTGGAGCTCTTCGTAGGCCTCGGGATAGAAGACGTAGCCGTACTTCTGCTTCATCATGTCGTCATACGTCTTGAAGAGTTCGAAGTTGCGGTCGCCCTGACGCATGGTCGTGTAGTAGCTCTTTTCCATCTCCTCGTAAGGGGGCATGGGGCGCTTATCCAGCAGCTTGATGATGTGGTATCCGAAGCGGGTGCGGACGGGGCGGGTGAAATCGCCCGTGTCTTTGAGGGCAAAGGCGGCCTCCTCGAAGGGGCGCACCATCTCACCGAGGGAGAAATAGGGCAGAATGCCACCGCTGTTGCGGGTGCGTCCGTCGGTGGAGTAGGTGTTGACGAGTGAGCTGAAGCTCTCGCCCTTTTTCAGCAAGTCATAGACCTCATTGGCGCGTCGGAGCAGGGCTACGGTGTCCTGATGATCTTCGTCAGATCCGATCAGGATATGGGCCACGCGGCGGCGTCCGGGATTGGGCGTGAGTTGATCCAGGCGCAGGATGTGGTATCCGGCCGGGGAACGCACGGGGCCCACGATCTGTCCGACCTTCATATTGAAGACGGTATTCTCGAGTGACTTCATGAGCTGCAAGGGGTAGATGTACTCCACGTGGTCGAAGAAGACGGAGTCGTCGTCTCGTCCGGGGGCCAGCTCACGGGCTACTTTATCGTAGTTCTCGCCTCGGCTGATGCGGTCGTAGGCGGCTTTGGCGCGGCGATAGACGGCTACGGTGTCTTTCGATACCGTTTTCTCAGGCAGGGGGAAGACGATGTCGCTGAACGAGGGGAGCATCTTGCCCCGGTTATAGACGGTGCGGATGGCTTCGGCCTCGCCCCGCTTGTCGGAGAGGAAGCCGGCACGCAGCTGCAACTCATAGTCGCGCAGTTCGTTGCGGAAGTTTTCCGTTTGGTCGTACTGGGCGGCTTCAGCGTCGGCCACCTTTTGCTTGAAGTGCTTGAAAAGCGTCACAAAGTCGTCGAGCGACTTCTTGTTGTTCAGGTCCACGCCGCTGTCTTTTTGGGCGATGAAGAGGAACTCCGAGACGGGGATGTCTTTCCCTGCCACGGTCATGATCGTCGGGTCGTCAGCTGCCTTTTTCTGTGCGAACGCTCCGCTGAGGGGCATGGCGCAACACAGGGCGACCCATAAAAGCCTTCTTTTCATTCTATCGTTGATTGGTTGATGATTGATCTGTGAGGCCGTTAGTTGGCCATTTCGGAGAGGAACTTGATGCGGACAAGCCGGATCTCGTCCTCGGTATAGTCGCTACCGAGCTCTTCGATGGCCTCCTGGAGGCTGTCCGTGGTTGACTCCTTGAAGTATTGATAGATGTCGTCCACGCGATCCTCGTCGATGGCGTCGAAGATGAAGTAGTCGATGTTGATCCGGGTGCCGGAGTAGACGATGGATTCGATCTCGTCCAGCAGCTCGGAAAATTCCAGTCCTTTAGACGAGGCGATGTCGTCGAGGGCCACCTTGCGGTCGATGCTCTGCACGATGTAGACCTTCAGCTTCGATTTGTTGGCCACGGTGCGCACACGCATGTCTTCGGGGCGTTCGATCTCGTTTTCCTCGACGTATTTCTTGATCAGGGCCACGAACTCCGTACCGTAGCGTTTGGCCTTGCCGGATCCTACGCCAGGGATGTTCTGTAGCTCCTCCAGTGTGACGGGATAGGTGGTGGCCATCGCCTCGAGCGAGGGATCTTGGAAGATGACGAAGGGAGGCACATCGAGCTGTTTAGAGAGCTTCTTCCGGAGGTCTTTCATGATCGAGAAAAGGGCTGGATCGACGGCGCTCGCACCGCTGCCACGCATCGGCATGTCTGCGCCTTCGTCCTCCTCGAATTCCTTGTCTTTCACGACGCGGAATGAGGTGGGGTGCTCCATGAACTCCCGTCCTTGAGGGGTGATTCGGAGGGTGCCGTAGTTCTCGATCTCTTTCGTTAGATAGCCTGCGATGAGGGCCTGACGAAGCACTGCGTTCCAAGTCTTGTCGTCCTCCTCTTGTCCGTTACCGAATTGCTCCATTTCGTTTTGCTGATAGGAGACGATGTCGGCCGTCTCTTTACCCATCAGGAAGTCGACGATGTGTTCTGCCTTGTAACGTTCACGCAGGAGGTCGATGGCTTCCAGCGCCGTTACGAGCAACTCTTTGCCCTCGACCGTAGTGCGCGGCGTGAGGCAATTGTCGCAGCTGCCGCAGTTCTCCTCCGTAAACTCTTCGCCGAAGTAGTGCAGCAGCACTTTACGTCGGCAGACTGCGGACTCGGCATAGGCAGCCGTCTCCAGCAGCAATTGTTTACCGATCTCCTGTTCGATGATGGGCTTGCCTTGCAGGAACTTCTCCAGCTTCTGAAGGTCTTTGTAGGCGTAGAAAGCCAGGCATCGGCCCTCGCCACCGTCACGTCCGGCACGCCCCGTCTCTTGGTAATACCCCTCGAGACTTTTGGGAATATCGTAATGGATCACATAGCGTACGTCGGGCTTGTCGATACCCATACCGAAGGCGATAGTGGCCACAATGACGTCAGCCTCTTCCATCAGGAAGGCGTCCTGATTCCTCGATCGCGCTTGCGAGTCCATACCTGCATGGTAGGGCAGAGCCTTGATACCGTTGGCGCAGAGAATGTCGGTGAACTCCTCCACCCGTTTTCGGCTGAGGCAATAGACGATGCCCGACTTGCCCTCGTTGGCTTTGATGTATTTGATGATCTCGCGATCTACATCCTTACCCTTCGGCCGCACCTCGTAGTAGAGGTTGGAGCGGTTGAAGGAGGACTTGAAGACCGTGGCATCCAGCATGCCGAGGTTCTTCTGAATGTCGTGCTGCACCTTCGGTGTGGCCGTAGCCGTCAAGGCGATGAGGGGATGCTTGCCGATCTCGTTGATGATGGGTCGTATGCGACGGTATTCGGGTCGGAAGTCGTGCCCCCACTCCGAGATACAGTGCGCCTCGTCGACGGCGTAAAACGAGATCTTCACCTGACGCAGAAACTCGACGTTCTCCTCTTTCGTCAATGATTCGGGTGCCACGTAAAGCAGTTTGGTAAGACCGGATAGGATGTCCTGCTTCACCTGCTCGATGGCGGTACGGTTGAGTGACGAGTTAATGAAGTGTGCCACGCCGTCCGCCTCGCTGAAGTTGCGCATAGCATCCACCTGATTCTTCATCAGTGCGATGAGGGGGGAGATGACGATCGCCGTACCTTCCATCATCAGCGAGGGCAACTGGTAACAGAGCGATTTGCCGCCGCCCGTAGGCATAAGCACAAACACATCTTTACCGGAAAGCAGCGTCTCAATGATGGCTTTCTGGTCTCCCTTAAAGGAATCAAATCCGAAATGTTTTTTTAGGGCCTCGGTGACGTTCATGTCCCCTTTGGACGTGGCGCCTTTGGCAGGCGACTTGGTGCGTGGTGTAGCTGTGGCAGTTTTTCTCGGCGCCACTCCCGGCTTTCTCTCTTCTGACGGCTTTTTGCTGCTTTCAGCTTTCGGTAATTCTTCGGCCATGCTTCTTCCTTTTAGACATATCTATTGCCATACTCTCTTCACTCTCGTGTGACGCCCTCATGCTCGTTGCAAACGGCTGAGATCCATCTTTTCGAACTGCTCTTTGGCGTAGCTCAGCCCGACGGCCATCTTCTTCCTGTTCTCAGAAGGCAGCCTGTACATGGCGTCCATCATAATAGCTTCCACAATCGACCTCAATCCTCGTGCTCCGAGCTTGAACTCGATCGCCTTGTCGACGACGTATTCATAAACCTCTTCGCTGAAGGTGAGTTTGATGCCGTCCATGTCGAACAGCTTGATGTATTGCTTGATGATGGAGTTTTTGGGTTCGGTCAGGATCTGCCGCAGCGCCTTTCTGTCCAGCGGATCAAGGTAGGTCAAGATGGGTAATCGACCGATGATCTCAGGAATCATACCGAAGGCCTTGAGGTCAGTCGGCGTGATGTATTGCATGAGGTTTTCCCGATCTACGACGGATGTATCTCGACTGGCAGCGTAACCCACGACGCGTGTGTTGAGTCGCTGGGCTATTTTCTTTTCGATGCCGTCGAAAGCACCACCGCAGATGAAAAGGATGTTGCGTGTGTCCACGGGGATCATGCGTTGCTCAGGATGCTTGCGTCCACCTTGGGGCGGGACGTTCACGATCGATCCTTCGAGCAATTTCAGAAGTCCTTGCTGCACACCCTCGCCACTCACGTCACGCGTGATGGAAGGGTTGTCGCTCTTACGGGCGATCTTATCGATCTCATCGATGAAAACAATGCCTCGCTGAGCGGCCTCAACGTTATAATCGGCCGCTTGCAGCAGGCGTGTCAGGATGCTTTCAATGTCTTCTCCCACATAGCCCGCTTCGGTCAGTACGGTGGCGTCGACTATGCAGAAGGGCACGTGCAGCTTGCGTGCCACGGTACGCGCCAGCAAGGTCTTGCCCGTGCCCGTGGCACCGACCATGATGATGTTGGATTTCTCAATCTCCACGTCATCAGCAGTCGTTTTCTGCATTAATCGTTTATAGTGGTTGTAGACAGCCACGGACAGGTAGCGCTTGGCTGTTTCCTGTCCGATGACATACTGATCCAAAAACTCCTTCAGCTCTTTGGGTTTAGGCACTTCCTCGCCTTTAGGCAGGAAGCTGCTTCCCACTGCACGCCCCTGTTGCACGATGTGATACGCTTGTGTCGCACATTCGTCACAGATCGCAGCGGAAAGCCCCGTGATCAGCATGCCTACGTCTTTGCCACTCTTGCCGCAAAAGGCACAAGTATTCTCTACCCCTTTTGACATCGTCTCTTACTTACGTTTCATGATTTCGTCAACCATGCCGTATTCCAGCGCTTCCTGGGCGTTCATCCAATAGTCGCGGTCGCTGTCGCGGGCAATTACCTCGTAAGGCTTGCCTGAATGTTCGGAGATGATGCGGTAGAGTTCATCCTTCACCTTCAATACCTCGCGTACAGCAATTTCCATGTCTGAAGCCTGCCCTTGCACACCGCTCATCGGCTGATGGATCAACACGCGCGAGTGGGTCAGGCAGCAACGTTTGCCTTTCTCTCCAGCCACCAGCAGCACCGATGCCATAGAGGCCGCAATGCCGGTACAGATCGTGGCCACCTTACTGCCGATGAACTGCATCGTGTCGTAAATCCCCAGCCCAGCATAGACGGATCCTCCAGGTGAGTTGATATAGATGGAGATATCCTTACCCGGATCGCTCGAATCCAAGTAGAGGAGCTGCGCCTGAATAACATTGGCGGTATAGTCGTCTATCTGTGTGCCGAGGAAGATGATGCGATCCATCATCAACCGCGAGAAGACGTCCATTTGGGCGACATTTAATTGGCGCTCTTCAATGATCGTCGGAGAGATGTAGCTGCTGGTGATGTTCATATAGCTCTCCAGCGCTGTAGAGCTCATGCCCAAATGCTTGGTAGCGTATTTCTTGAATTCGTTTTCCATCTGCGATTACTTTCCTTCTTCTTTTACGGCATCGTTGTTATTAGCAGTCTCGCTGGCTAAAGCCTTCTCATATTCTTCGGGCGATACCTCAACGGTTTCGACCGTGATCTGTCCCTTGGCCCACTCAGCGAATTTCCGATCTGCGGCACGGTTGATCAAGTTGCGTCGGGCCGCTTCATCTTTGAGGAGGTCTCTGACAAATGGGCCCACCAGATCATCCGATGCAGAGAGTATACCATACTGCATGAAATGCGAGCGCGCCAATAGTTTGGCTACCTCCTCGATGTCAGAGTCTTCTGCCTTTAATCCATTTTCAGCCATGAAGTACTCTCTGGCTACGTGATACTTCATATCCTCCACGAGGATGGGGTAGTCTCGATCCAGATCTTCGGGATTTACCTTGTCGCTGGTCAGCAAAAGCCAGCGCTTCAAGATGTCGTCAGCCAGCGGCACGTCTCCCACTTTGCGAATCAACAAGGCGCGCAGATCACGCTCGAAGCCCACTTCACTCCGTTGGTTGAGCGGAGCTTTCATCAGCTTTCTTATTTCGTCACGGAATTCCGCTTCGTCTTTCACCTTGTTGGGGCCCAGCACCCGATCAAACAGCTGCTGATTCATCTCGGCCGGTTTGAGGCGTGAGATGTGGGTGATTTCATAGCGACAATCGTTCGTGAATTGTTCTGCTGTTGCTTGATCCATGTTGAGCAGTGAGGCGACAGCACGTGGCGTATTGCCATAGGCGTTTTTGGGGTTAAAAACGATCTGGTCGCCCACCTTGGCGCCGATGAATTTAGCCAACAGCGCTTCGTCCTTAATGATATTCGGAAAGAGCACGGAGTTTTCCACCCAGACACCGCCAGGTTTCTGCTCGCCATTTTCCATTTCCACGAGTTTGCCTCTCAGCCAATCCTCACGCTCCACCGTCTCCGGTGTTTCTGTCGTCCCTTGATCCTGGCGATAGGCATCGATTTGCTTATCCAACAGCGCGTCGTCCACACGGATGTCGTACCATTTCAGGTGATCCTCTTTGGTCAGCTTGACATCCGTCATCTTCGGAGCCAGAGCCACGTCGAATTGGATCTTAAACTCTTCCTGCGTGTCGAAATTGATCGGTTCTTGGTCCGCCTTGGGGAGCGGTTCGCCCATTATACCGAGTCGGTTGTCACGAATATACTTAAAGAGGTGCTCCGACGTGAGCCGATTGATTTCATCGGCCAACACGCGCTTGCCGTACACTTTACGGATCATACCCATGGGGGCCGTGCCCTTTCGAAAGCCGGGCAATGTCATCTTCCGGCGGTACAGACGCAGGTTCTTATCCACGTCCTTCTCGTAGTCCTTTTTTTCTATTGCCACTGTGATGATACCGCGGATGGAGTCATCGCTCGTCAACGAAATATTCATACTGTTCTATCTTAATAATTAATCTATTAGGTCTGCCCTTTTATTTTGCAGGGTGCAAAATTAGACTATAATTTCAATCCAACAAATGAGTGCGGAGGGCCATAAAAAGGTGCTTAAAACAGCTGCTGAAGCCAGTTTTGGGCGTTTTTTACCGCTCAATTTTCCCTCTATTCTTAGGGCGCTCAGATACCCCTCTGCTGTACCTATATAATAGGGTCTCTTACGGTGGGAGTCTCTCCCTGAAATTCGTTCCGAAAACGCATCGAGTGGAGGACGGAGACGCTCTTTTGTTGGACTAAAATCACGGTAAAAAAGTCTTGCATATATCAATCTTTTATCCCTTTCTTTGCGGCCATGAAAGAAAGTATATATCGAATGTACTTAACAACCTATTCTGCAGCTGTCAATTAGCCGATGATTGGAGTATTGTTATGAACTCGCGAAATTCTTGCCTTTCACTGGTTACAACATTCTTTTTAATTTACAACTTATGAATATTTACTTGGGTAACCTGAATTATCGCGTTCAGGAAGAAGATTTGCAGAAACGATTGGAAGAGTACGGGGCAGTGGATTCTGTCCGGGTCATTAAGGATCGGGAAACGGGCCGTTCACGCGGCTATGCCTTCGCTGAAATGCCGAACGACGAAGAGGCGAACCGGGCAATTGCCGAGCTCAATGACCAGACGTTCGAAGGACGTCGGTTGGTAGCTAAAGTGGCGCTGCCTCGCCCCTAAAAATCTCCGGTGGGGGCGTTCCTCCGTAGCATACGTTTCAAACGAACGCTGGACACTTTACCACAAGATCGGATAGTACCTTTCGCTTTTCCTTGATGGGAGAGGCGGAAGGTTTTTTTATGCCGGAAATCTGGCTGAGCCTTGCTACCGTGTGCACAGAGGCCAACCGCGATGTGGAGGGCGAAGAATCAACCTGCAAAGCTGTGTCGGAGGACAGCGCGTCGCCTTTATGGATGATCGAGGACACGGCGCCGCTTTTTTCTATGTTTCGTGACTGCATGATGGAGTCTATCTCTCTATGTCGCCTATAATTTGTGTGAGCAGGATGTGTTTTCTGCCTATTTCTATTGTAATATGGCGTACGGGATGATGTGATATGATTGTGTTTGTATTTACATGTGTGCACAGAATGCCGTAAATCATATTTTCATATAAAAGTCCATGCACGATCTATTTATACATAATGTGACATTCATTTGTGTGGTGGTGATGGATTGATAGCGTGTTATTCATAGGATGATGATGGCACGTAGTATTGTTTCTAATTATCTATATGAATTTGTGCGGTCAGGATCATCTCTATTTGTGAGGATGTTCTCTATGACATGATGGCACGATTTAATTTGCGTATTGTTCTTTATCATGTGCATGCACTTTGATATGATGACAATGAGGATAGACAGGATGTGGGTGGCGTGGTGAGCTGATGATTATGTTTTCATATCGTCGTGCGTGGATTTGTGTGTGGATACTTGATGATGATATCTTCCTGATGTCACGAAGAAGCGTAAAGCCATCCTTCCTTATGCTTGTGGAGGCAGGAAGAAGTTGAAAAATGACGGAGAGGTCGAAAGCCGGGGGCGAAAGGCTGACCGAAACCTCGCGGAGGAGATTTCCGGCTTATTTTTGCGCCGATCATCCGAAAAGGGTAAGAAATGGACGAGTATTCAGACGGAAATTATTACACGGATCAGCCGCTACCGCAAGAAACGGTGCCGGAAAACGCGTTGACCGAAGAGGAATCAAAAAAGCGGGCCGCGATTTTGGAGGAGGTGCAGCAGGAGGTGGGGCGAATGCTGGGGAGCGTGTCGTGGACTCCGGGACTCGAGATGCCCAGTCTGGAGGATGTGAATAAGGCGCCGGAGAAGATCCTTGAGCTGTGGCGAATCTGCCGACGGACACAGTGGTCACCGACGCGTAACCGCGATTTCTACAGCCAAGCCATCTACGCTTCCGATTGCGAAGACAACGTGTCGAGGATCGAGCTCTTTTTCGCTTACAACCCTGTTTACCAAGATATGAACTTGGCGCAGATGCGCAGCTATTTCACGCTACGGGCGGGGTGGCGCCGCGGCGAATACCCCCAGAATATTTCGATATCGTACGTCTATGTCTACGTCTACGAGCTGCTGATGCAGGTGGGTACATGGCTGCCGGACGATGGGCTGAAGAAGCTCGAACAGATCCGCGACAATTATGGCCCGTTGGACGCGAAACTGCTGCGGAATATGAAGGAATGGCTGAAGGATTACGTCACGTTTTACGGGATGATCGACATGGCGGAGACGTATTTCGCTGAGGAGCAAGCGGAGGACGTGGCGGTGGAAGTGCTGGAGAATCTGGATGACTCGGACGACGTGGAGCTGTTTGAGGCCGTGGCGCCGCTCTCGGCGTATCACATCAAGGACTCACGACTCTACAAGCGGCACGAGGAGCTGGTGACAACGATCGGGGGGCGCATTATCCGGAAGGCGGCGCCGATCCTCGAGGAGCGCTATGGGCAGTCGATCCGCCGTGTGCTGGTGGGCCTGCGGAAGTATCTGCCCAGGCCGATGTTCTACTCGGCTGTCTTCTATCGTCGCTACCCTTATCGCAAGCGCTATTATCCGTTCACGGAGAACCGCTATTTCACTTGCATCAAGGGATCATGGACGAAGGAGACGTTTTGCAACGCGCTGGATGGCGAGAGGCGAGGCGAGGTGCTCGGGCGGCTGATGCAAGAGATGGATCGGCAGCTGCGAGCAAGGATGAAGGGGGAGGGCAAGCTCACGAAGCGCATCAACGACCGGACGCTGGAGGCGGTGGTCGAAAGGGAGGTGGAGCGTTACTGGGCCGAACAGCAGGAGGCTGAGCGGCAGGCTAAGCTCGACGCGGTGAAGGTGGATCGTTCGCGGTTTGACCGGATACGCAGCGATGCCGACGTGGTCCGTGAGGCGCTATTGACGGACGATGATCGCGCGGAGACGGCGGTGACGCATACGCCGTCGCCTGAACCGATCCCTCAGCCGTCGCCTGAACCGGAGCCTGCGGCAGTGTCCGCCTTTACCGATCAAGAGCGACGCTTCCTGCATCTGCTGATTGAGGGGGGCGACTGGGCGGGTTATCTGCGCGACATCCGTGTGCCTATGGGCGTGATGGTGGATGGGATTAACGAGAAAATGATGGAGGCGGTGCAGGACGTCGTCATTGCCGACCGTGGAAACGGGCCGGAGGTGATCGACGATTATCTGGACGACTTGGTTCGCAGGATATGAGAAGCCCGCACTTCTTACCTATTATATTATGGGCACAGGCAAGACGGCCCCGAAGGACTGCTTGCTATGACCACGAGCTACCTATTTTACGGGGACAGGCAAGACGGCCCCGAAGGGCTGCTTGCTATGACCACGAGCACTTCTAACTCTAACTACTTACATGAATATGGATAACAAACCGACGAAGATTCCGCGGCGCATAGCGCAGACGGTTGTGAACTCACTCAAGGGAGGCGTGGTGCCTCGCGTGGGACTGCCCTACATCACGGTGGGGCGAAGGCAAGAGATCGAGGCGCTGCTCCGCGATGTAGATATTGTCAGCGAGGGCGGCGCAGCGTTCCGCTTCATCGCGGGGAACTATGGCAGCGGGAAGTCCTTCCTGCTGCAGACGATGCGCAACTATGTGATGGACCGAAATTTTGTGGTGATGGACGCCGACCTCTCGCCTGAGCGACGCCTTTATGGCAATCAGGGACAGGGCTTGGCAACGTATCGCGAACTGATCAAGAACCTCAGCATAAAGACGCAGCCCGAGGGTGGAGCGCTGGCCAATGTGCTTGATCGATGGATCAGCACGGTGCAGATGCAGACGGCTGAAACGGCGGGCTGCAGCACGGATAGCCCGGAGTTTGCGGAGCGTGTAGAGCAACAGATCTTCGCTGTGGTGCGCACGATGCACGACTTGGTGCACGGCTTCGACTTTGCCCGTCTGCTCAGCCTTTACTATCGTGCCTTTGCCGAGGGTGACGACGAGCTGAAGGGGAAGGTGTTGAACTGGTTCCGCGGAGAATACGCCAATAAGTCCGAGGCGCGCGCCGATCTGGGTGTGAACGTGGCCATCACGGACGACAACTGGTACGACTACCTCAAGCTCTTCGCCTTCTTCTTCCACAGCGCGGGTTACAGCGGCCTGATCATCCTCGTGGATGAGCTGGTGAACCTCTACAAGATCCCCAACAGCATAGCCCGCCAGTACAACTACGAGAAGCTGCTGGCTATGTACAACGATGCCCTGCAAGGCAAAGCGCGATACATCGGCACACTGATGAGTGGCACCCCGCAGAGCATCGCTGATCCTCGCCGCGGGCTATACAGCTACGAGGCGCTCCGGTCGCGTCTACAAGAGGGCAAATTCACGCGTGAACAGGGCGTGTCGGATCTCCTTGCGCCCGTCATCAAGCTGCGGCCGCTGACGGCGGAAGAGATGACTGTGCTCACGGAGAAGATCGCCCTCATTCACGCCGGATTGTACGAGTATGAGCCGCGGCTCACGGACGACGATCTCGTGGCCTTCATTCGCACCGAGTACGCCCGCATTGGCGCTGATACGCACATCACGCCCCGTGAAGTGATCCGCGACTTTATCGAGTTGCTCGATTTGCTCTTTACGCATGCCGACTTGACGCTGGACAGTCTTCTACAGTCCGAGACTTTCAACTATGCCAAACCCGAGCTGGAGGAGAAGGACATCGACGCCGAATTTGCCGAGTTTACCCTGTAACGTATGGACGTCTACGCTCGCTATTCCCCAGCCATTCGCGACTACATCTACCGCAGCGGCTGGGACACGCTCCGCGCCGTACAGTCGGCTGCTGGTGACGTGCTCTTTGGCACCGACGCCCACCTGTTGCTCTGCGCTTCCACCGCCTCCGGTAAGACGGAGGCAGCCCTCTTCCCCATCATCACGCTCATGCAAGAGCAGCCTCCGACCTCCATCGGTTGCCTTTACATCGCGCCGCTCAAGGCCCTCATCAACGACCAATTCTTGCGCCTCAACGACGTCTGTGCCGAATGCAACATCCCGGTCTGGCATTGGCATGGCGACGTCTCCGACCGAGAGAAGAAGCGACTCATGCGCCGCCCATCGGGCATCCTTCAGATTACGCCCGAATCGCTCGAGGCCATGCTTTTCAACCGCCACGCACACGTGGCCTCCCTCTTTGGCGATCTGCGCTTCATCGTCATCGATGAGATCCACGCCTTCCTGCGTGGCGATCGTGGTGGGCAGGCGCTCTGTCTCATCGAGCGACTCTCGCGTGCGGCTGGGGTCAACCCGCGGCGCGTCGGACTGTCGGCCACGGTGGGCGATCCCGATTCAGTCGGGGAGTTCCTTGCCGCAGGCACGAAACGGCGCACCATCATTCCCCGCATACAGAGCACGCCGATCAAGTGGCGCCTATCCATGCAGCACTTCTTCAATAACGGTCCGCAGGCGACCGATACGGATCAGTCGACGGCCGATTCTGCGCCGAAGCCTGCGGTAGAAGTGTCGGACAGCACGGCTGACCTGCTCCCCGTTGACGAACAGCCCACGGACACAGCGCCCGTGGTGGCCGACCCCGGACTGGCCTACATCTTTGAGCATACGCGCGGTCGCAAGTGCCTCATCTTTTCCAACTCCCGCGAGGAGTGTGAGACGGTCACGGCCACACTGCGCCGCTATTGCGAGGCGCGTCACGAGCCCGATCGCTTCCTGATCCACCACGGCAACCTCTCTTATTCCATCCGTCGCCAGGCCGAAGAGCGCATGCGACAATCGGAGGCGGCGCTGACGGTCTGCACCACGTCTACGCTGGAGTTAGGCATTGACATCGGTCGGCTTGAACGCGCTTTCCAGATCGATGCTCCCGCCACCGTTTCTTCCTTCCTCCAGCGCATGGGGCGTACGGGTCGCAGGGGAGCACCAGCCGAAATGTGGTTCGTCATGCGGGAGAATCACACGGAGCCGCGCGCTCTGCTCCCGGAGACGATACCTTGGGAGTTGCTCCAAGGCATTGCTGTGGTGCAGCTCTATCTGGAGGATCGCTGGGTCGAGGCGCCGCACAAACGCCGATTGCCCTACAGTCTGCTCTATCATCAGACGATGGCCACGCTGGCGTCTGGTGGCGAGATGTTGCCGCCCGAGCTGGCTGCGCGTGTCTTGACGCTGCCGCCCTTTCGCAATGTTTCGCAGGACGACTTCCGCACCCTGCTCCTCCACCTGCTCGAGATCGACCACATCCAGCGCACCGACCGCGGTGGACTCCTTATCGGTTTGGCTGGCGAGCGTGTCGTCAACGACTATAAGTTCTACGCCGTCTTTCGTGAGAATGAGGAATACACCGTCCGCTGCGATTCCGAGGAGCTTGGTACCATCGTCAAGCCGCCGCCCGTGATGAGCAAGATTGCCATCGCCGGACACGTCTGGGAGGTGGAGGAGGTGGACTATAAGCACCACATCGTCTATTGCCATCGTGTCGGCGGCGTCGTTCACGCCTACTTTGGCGAGGAACCGGGCGACATCGACAACCGGGTGCTCGAGCGCATGCGCCTCCTGCTTCTCCAGACGGATAGCTACGCTTACCTCCTGCCCAACGCTGTCGCTCGTTTGGCCGACACCCGTCGCTTGGCTGCCCGCGCTGGCCTTGGCCTCCGTCCGCTCGTCCCGCTCGGTGGCGATATGTACAGCCTCACCCCTTGGCTTGGCAGCTACGCCTTCCTGGCTCTCGAGCGCTTCCTCCGCCTGCGTTGTGCCACGCACCTTGGCCTGTCGAAAGACTTCGACTCCTTCCGGCCGTACTACATGCGCTTCACCATGCAAGTCCCCTCGGCGGACTTCTATCGTATCCTGCGCGAAGAGATCGCCCGTCCGCTCGACCCGATGGATCTCCTTTACCCCAACGAGATACCCATCTTCGACAAGTACGACGAGACACTCCCCGCCTCGCTCACCCGCAAAGGCTTTGCCTACGGTGTCCTCGACGTCGACACCATGAAACAGTGGATCATGGTGCTACCTGATTAATGGCCAATGATCTCCCTGCTCCCCCCACGGATAGGGGCGAAATACAAAGCGGGCGGACACCGATGTGTCCGCCCGCTTTCATTTTGGCGCCTTAGGGTCGCATGTGAAGCGTGATGCCTCTTATGCGTGCTCGCTCACTCCAACGCCTGCTCTAAGACGGCCTTCACCTCGTCGGGGAAGATGCCGCCTTCGTGCACCTTGCGGCCGTCGATGTAGAACGTCGGCACGTAGTAGTAATCGTACTTGTCGGCCACCTCAGGCTGCTTCGACTCCTCGATCATTTCGATCTCGATGTCCTTATACCGATCCTGCTTCTTCAGCTCATCGATCGCCGCCCGCGCCTTCTTGCAGAACGGGCAATTCTCCAGATAAAACAATGTGATACGTTTCATTTCTCTATGATTTGAATGATGTTTGAATAACTATGGCCGGGCGCTCATGCCCGACTTGATTTTCCCCGGCCCCGGTGGGGCCTTGATTTTCTTTTGGCCGACCTTTCTTTCATCAAGGAAAGAAAAGTCGGGGAAGGGAGACTCCTATCTCCGTCCCCCGATCGTTAGTCGCCCCACAAGCCGATCGTAGCGACCCATTGCTGGGCGGTAGAAGACGGAGACGGTGTACTCGTTTTCCGTCTCAAACAGGCTCTCGTCCCCCGCCGGCATCCGACCGCGCCGCTCGCCGTTTGGCACGAACACGTAGCCATAATTGTAATACCCCTGCTTGAGCATCAGCGCCACCTCGTAGCAGCTCGAAGCCTCGTTGTACTGCATCCGACTGCGCTCATCGAAGACGTTCTGCGTCAGGTCGCCCATGACGTAGACCTCCCCGCCTGGGAGGCGCTCCGAGACGTACGAAAAGTGTACCAAGCCATAATCAGCCTCTCGCGCCGGCTCTCCGCAGCCGTTGCACGCCGTGAAGTAGCGCCCGTTCTGATCCTCGTCGTAGACGTACGCCCGCCGCGGCCCGTCTGGCCGCAGATCTACGTGGTAATACGGGTTGTGGAAGCCGATCCGCTCCACGCCCATCCCCGCGTGGCGGTAGGTCAGGCACTCGAACCGCCGATATTCGTTTCCGGCCTCGAAGATCAGTCGCCGGTCGTGTTCGTAGCCCAACCTCGTGCCTCCGATGGAGGTCGGTTGGAGGTCGCCCACCCGTGTGTCCGGCCGCCGATTTTGCTCTACAAACACCTTCAGCTCCCGCTGCGGAAAGTTCACCGTCAGCGCCTTCGTGTCCACTGCGAAGTTCACCTGCTGCACACCCCGGTTCAGCGCCACGTCCGTATTTGCCGTTGCCTCGCCGCTGATCCCCACCAGCCCTTCGCCCACGTTGAAACGCGCCGTCAGCAGCACCTCATTGCGCCGCCCCTCGGGGTAGATCTCCACCGCATACACCCCCGACACCTTCAGCCGCACCTGCTCGTTAGGTAGCCTCAGGCGGTAATTCATGTACGGCACGGTGGTGTTGAACGAAGGCGATGCGTCGTCCACCTCCATCCCGTCGAAGCCATCCATATACTCCATCGGCACCAGCGCTGACCGTCGGCCGTCCGCGTCGCAATGCACCACCGAATAGGCCAGCCGCTCGCCCGGCTCCGGGTTCAGCATGTCAAACGTCACCTCGATCTGCCGCTCTCCGCCCAGCTCCACATAGGGCTCCGACAGCCGTTCCCCAGCCACTCGCACCTCGAGCGCCCCCACACGGTTCGACCGCACGGCCGTCTCATATATCTGTCCTTTTGCCGCCATCGCACACACGATCATCGCAGCCGTAATCCATCTTTTCATCTGTCATCGTTTGGAATCGGCGCCAAAGATAACCTCCGTCGCAGACGGCTTCTGCCTCTTCGATACGTGAGTTCGACGAAGGCATGAGGCGTCTTGCCCCTGGAGAAGGTCTTTGCAGAACTTCTGCAAACGTCAAAATGGAGAAAATGACTTTTGCAGGACTTCTGCAAACACCAAAAAGGAGAAAATGGCCTTTGCAGAACTTCTGCAAACGTCAAAATGGAGAAAATGGCTTTTGCAGGACTTCTGCAAACGCCAAAAAGGAGAAAATGGCCTTTGCAGAACTTCTGCAAACGTCAAAATGGAGAAAATGGCCTTTGCAGAACTTCTGCAAGCGTCAAAATGGAGAAAATGGCCTTTGCAGGACTTCTGCAAGCGTCAAAATGGAGAAAATGGCCTTTGCAGGACTTCTGCAAGCGTTTCCAAAAGCGTTTTGGCCCTCGCGTAGCCTCCGTAGAGGCTCTCTGCTGACTGTATGCTTACATCGAACTCACATTAAGAGTAAGAAGTGTGCAGAGCTAGCACTTTTCTGCTTCTTTTGCGTGGACAGAAAACAGATGGTTTGACCGATAAACACAAGAAAGAAAATGGCAAAGATTTTAGTGGCATTCGACACGGTAAGCGAAGGCTTCGAAGCGCTTACCTCTGAACATGAAGTGATTTTTCCGCCTCGTGGGCGCGACTTTACGCAGGCCGAGATCGCCGAACGCATTGGCGATTGCGATGTGCTCTGCTCCGTTTTTGACATCCCCGTCGGCCGTGACCTGATCGACTGCGGCCATTCGCTCAAGCTGATTGCGAACTACGCCGTGGGCTACAACAACATCGACACGGCCTATGCGGCCGAGAAGGGGATCGTGGTGACGAACACGCCGCGGTCGGTGATCGAACCAACGGCTGACTTGGCGCTGGCGCTGCTGCTGAGCTGCTCGCGGCGCATCGCGGAGTGGGATCGCGCCTTCCGCCGTGATCGCGATGCGATCGAGCACGGACGACTCTGCCGACTCGGCGTCAACCTCTACGGTAAAACGCTCGGCATCCTGGGCTATGGCAATATCGGTGCGGCGGTGGCGCGGCGTTGTCAGGCCTTCGGCATGACGGTGCTCTACAACAAACGCACCCGCTACGGTGAGGCGGAGGAGCGTGAACGGGGCATCACGTATGCGGAGAAAGACGAGGTGATCCGTCGCGCCGATGTGCTGTCGCTTCACACGCCGCTGACGCCCGAGACGCGTCACCTGATTGGCGCCCGCGAGCTGGCGATGATGAAGCCTACGGCGATCCTAATCAATACGGCGCGTGGAGCTGTGGTGGACGAGCCGGCGTTAGTGGCAGCGCTCAAGGATGGGCGGATAGCCGCCGCAGGTCTCGATGTGTTCGAGCAGAACGACGTGCCCTCGCCCGAGCTTTTCGAGCTGGAGAACGTCTCGCTCACGCCGCACATTGGCACGCAGACGTACGACTCGCGCGTGGAGATGGTGCATGAGCTGTGTAACAACGTCATCGGCTTCCTACGCGGGGATCGGAAGATTGATCGCGTGAACTGATCTCTTTGGGAGCGTTCATCAAACGCCGGCTGCTTTCCGCTTGAGAAGGGGAGGGCAGCCGGCGTTGTGTTGGGTGGGGGCTACCGAAAACGGATCTCTCGGATGACGTCGGTACCCACCCGCTCGTTGAGGGCATGGACGAGGCGGTCGCGCCACATCATCAGTTCGCTGCGTAGGACGGCGGAGTCGAGCACAACGTGCAGCGTGGCGCCTCGCACGTAGACTTCGCGCGTAGCCTGTGCCACGCCCGGGCCAAGCACTTCTCGCCAGGCATGGATGATGCGTACCTCATCCAATCGACGACCGATCTCGGGATTTTGGGTAAAAAATTCACGGAGAATATCGCCGATGGATTGGGCGTTGACGCGTTTCATCGGCCTTCCTCCATGGCGGTCACCATTCCAACGTCGACGTGGAACATGGCGTATTCCTTACGGATAGACTCGAGGATGCTGTCTAAGTATTTGCGGTTGGTGTCGGTGATGAAGATCTGCCCGAATCGCTCCTCGCCAACAAGCCGGACGATGTGTTCCACACGCGTGGCATCCAGCTTGTCGAATATATCGTCGAGCAGTAAAATCGGTAGCGTGGTGTTCTTGGCCGAGAGGAAGGAGTATTGCGCGAGCTTGAGCGCCACGAGGCACGTCTTGTTCTGTCCCTGTGAACCGAGGTGACGGATGGGCAGGCCGTCGAGCGTCATCTCCAGATCGTCCTTGTGGACACCCGTCGTGGTATAGCCTACCTCACGCCGCTCACGCTCGCGGTGGCGTGCCAGCTCCGCCTCCAAATCGACCGTCTGCAACTGCGAGATGTAGCGCAGCCCCACGGCCTCGTCGTCCCGCCCGATGGCGCGATAGTACTCGTCGAAGAAGGGGAGGAACTCCTCAATGAGGCGGGTGCGAGCATCAAAAATCTGTTGGCCGTGTTGCGCGAGTTGCATCTCCAGCACCTCGTAAAGGGCAGTGTCGGTGCTCTGTTCGCGGAGCATACGGTTGCGTTGTTGCAGCGCCTTGTTGTAGCGGATGAGGGCATGCATGGCAAGACCGTCATATTGCGAGAGGATCATATCCATCCACCGTCTCCGCTCGTCGCTCCCTCCGCGAATCAACTCCGCATCCGACGGCGAGATCATGACGAGCGGCAGCAGCCCGATGTGGTCCGACAACCGTGGGTAAGGCTTTTGGTTGCGTTTGAATTGCTTGCGTTGGCCGCGTGGGAGGGCGAAAAAGATGGACTCTGTGCGGTCGCCAAAGAAGTACTCACCTTGTAGGACGCAGAGATCCTCGCCTCGTCGGAGGAGTCGCTCTTCGGTGGTGTAGACGTGGCTCTTGCAGAAGGAGAGATAATAGATGGCGTCGAGCAGATTGGTCTTGCCCATACCATTATTGCCGAAGAAGCAGTTGATCTTCGGCGAGCAAACGATGTCAGCCTGCCGGATGTTCTTATAGTTCAGGACGGAGAGCTTGTTCAATATCATACGAATAAATAGGTAGGGGGAATGTGGAGGGTGCTGTGTGCGGGGGCAAAAATAAATTGGGGAGAGACCGAAGTAGGCCTTTCGGGTAAAAAATTACTTTTGCGCCTCGAATTTCAAGAAGCAAAAACGAATAGTAAACAGAAAGAAAAAAGGATCGTTATGGCGAAAAAGACAACAAACGAGGAGAAGGAAATAGAAGTAGAAGAAATCGTTTCCCGATCGGAACAGTTTATTGAAAAGCATAAGCAGAAAATCATCGCCGGAGTGTCGGCCATAGCCGTTGTGGTCGGCCTCATTTTGGCCTACCACTACCTCTATGCCAAGCCACAAGCCGAGAAGGCTAAGCTGGCCATCTTCAAGGGCGAGCAATATCTGGCCATGGACTCTTTCGCCTTGGCGCTGAACGGAAACGGTGTCGACTACGACGGTTTCGAGGCCATTATCGATCGCTTTGGTGGCACCAAGACCGGTAATCTGGCCAAGGCCTACGCCGGCATCTGCTACTACCACCTCGGTGATCCCGAAAAAGCCATTCAGCGACTCAAAGCCTACAAGGGTGACGACGCCCAAAT
This sequence comes from Tannerella serpentiformis, assembly GCF_003033925.1. Lineage (NCBI taxonomy): Bacteria > Pseudomonadati > Bacteroidota > Bacteroidia > Bacteroidales > Tannerellaceae > Tannerella > Tannerella serpentiformis. The sequence goes on along the minus strand of NZ_CP028365.1, from coordinate 1,059,033 downwards.
AGCCCCCACCATCATCGGACTGATTGGCGATTGCTATGTCACCACGGGCAACACGAAGGAAGGTATCAGCTACTTCGAGAAAGCTGCCTCGAAAGCCAATAACGACCTGATCAGTCCCATCTATCTGAAGAAGGCCGGCCTCGCCTACGAGTCCCTCAAGCAATACCCCAACGCCCTGAAGGCCTACGAGACCATCCGCGACAAATACAACCAGTCGATGGAGGCAATGGACATCGATAAGTACATCACTCGCGTCAAACTCCTCTCCGAATCCAAATAAGACACCGGAAGCATGGCAACTATCTATCACAACTTGTCGGAATACGACTTCGAGACCGTCCCCGATGCCTCCGAAATGCGCTTCGGGATCGTGGCCTCAGAGTGGAATCAGAACGTCACCGAAAAACTCTTGGAAGGCGCCTGCAACACGCTGGAGCGTCATGGCGCCAAGCAGGAAAACATTCACATCGAGCGCGTGCCTGGTAGCTTTGAGCTCACTTTCGGCGCCAAGATGATGGCCCAGTCGCAGGACGTCGACGTCGTGATTGTCATCGGTTGCGTCATTCGGGGTGATACGCCGCATTTCGACTACGTCTGTTCGGGGGTGACACAGGGTGTCACTGGGCTGAACCTCGAGGGCGACATCCCCTTCATCTTCGGCATGCTTACGACCGAGAACCTCAAGCAAGCCGAAGATCGCTGTGGCGGTCGCTACGGCAATAAAGGCGATGAGGCGGCGGTGACCGCCATTAAAATGGTCGATTTCGCTCGCCGGATTTGCACGGCTCGAAAATAGATCTACCTTTGCGCCGCATTTGACAGAAAAACGGGCAGTTACCAGAGTGGCCAAATGGGGCAGACTGTAAATCTGCTGGCTTACGCCTTCGGTGGTTCGAATCCATCACTGCCCACCCCACTGGGGAATGAAAAGCTGTCGCAATGCAACCATGCGGAAGTAGCTCAGTTGATAGAGCATTAGCCTTCCAAGCTGAGGGTCGCGGGTTTGAGCCCCGTCTTCCGCTCTTTAAGTTTAATAGATTTGGGTGGCAGAGGCTTTACAAAACGATTTTGTAGAGCCTCTGTTTTTTTAGTGTCCAGATCATAGCCCGACCTTCCGCCTGAGCACAGAGCAACTACCCTCAGGCCGATCCGCACGAAATACAGCCAGAGAAAATCATCAAACAACGCCCCTCATGGATACTTCACTGCTCTCCTTCGCACTGCTCTGCTTTACATCGTTCTTCACGCTGACGAACCCGTTGGGCACCATGCCTGTCTTTCTGACCATGACGAACGGTCTGGACGAGCGTCAGCGCCGCGCTATCGTCCGTCGTGCCACCATCGTAGCCTTTATCACCGTGCTGGTCTTCACCTTTTCGGGCCAATTCCTCTTCAAATTCTTCGGTATTTCCACGAACGGCTTCCGTATAGTCGGTGGCGTGATCATCTTCAAAGTCGGGTTCGACATGCTCCAAGCGCGCTACACCTCGCTGCGCCTCAAAAAGGAGGAAATCAAGACCTACGCCAACGATATCTCCATCACGCCGCTGGCTATCCCCATACTCTGTGGCCCCGGTGCCATCGCCAACGCCATCGTGCTAATGCAAGACGCCCACACGCTCGAGATGAAAGGCGTGCTGATCGGCGTCATCGCCTTCATCTACCTCTTTGCTTACATCATCCTCGGCTTCTCCACCCACTTGGTGCGTTTTCTGGGGGAGACCGGCAACAACGTCATGATGCGACTCATGGGCCTGATACTGATGGTCATCGCTGTGGAGTGTTTCGTGGGTGGTGCCCGGCCGATCTTGGTCGAAATCTTGCGAGAAGGCCTCAGATAGCTGTGCCCAGACGCTGAGACTCTCGTTATAGATTGTCGTCGAGTCGTTTTTCTGCGGGTACACCCTCGTCCCCTCAGGGGATAGGGGCGTCATCGTGAAAAAACGCCTCGTCCCCTGAGGGGATAGGGGTGTCATCGTGAAAAAACGCCTCGTCCCCTGAGGGGGTGAGGGTGTCATCGTGAAAAAACGCCTTATCCCCTGAGGGGATAGAGGTGTCATCGTGAAAATGGCTCTCATCCCCTGAGGGGATAGGGGTGTAATCGTAAAAATGGCTCCCATCCCCTGAGGGGATAGGGGTGTCATCGTGAAAATGGCTCTCATCCCCTGAGGGGATAGGGGTGTCATCGTGAAATAACGCCTCATCCCCTGAGGGGATAAGGGTGTGATCGTGAAAATGGCTCCCATCATGCGAGGTGATGGGGGTGTATTACTTTTGCCGCGCCTTGATTTCAAGGCACATTCATGCATCAACCCATGCGCTGGTCACGGCTCAGACCCTCCGGACGCAACTTTCCCCCACAAAAACGAAACGATGACAATGAGATTTTTCCATCGATGGCAGACGATCCTGATAGGCCTCCTTACAGCCATCACCTTCAGCGCTTCCGGGCAGAACGTGCGGCTGAGCGACGCCGCTGAGATCAGCCTCCTGACCTGTTCACCCTCCGACGAGGAGGCCTACACGCTCTATGGCCACACCGCCATCCGAGTGCGTGACCCCCACCCTGCGAGCGACTCTATGCGCCCGATCGACTTCGTGTTCAACTACGGCCTTTTCGATTTCTCCAAGCCCCATTTCATCTACCGCTTTGCCCGCGGTGAGACGGATTATATGCTCGGAGGAAACGATTTTGAGCAGTTCCTGGCCGCCTACCGTGCCCGCGGCAGTGAGGTCTGCGAGCAGACGCTGGCCCTCGACTCCGCCGAGCGGCAACGCCTCCTGGATGCCCTCGTGGAGAACGCCCTGCCGGAGAATCGCACGTATCGCTACAACTTCTTCTTCGATAACTGCGCGACGCGTCCGGCCGCGATGATTGAGCGCGCCGTCAACGGATCTATCGCTTATGAGGAGCGGCGCGAGGTGGAGACGTTTCGCGACCTGATCAACGGCTGCACCCGTCGCCATCCCTGGCTCACTTTCGGCTGCGACCTCGTGGTGGGTGCTCCCGCCGATCGGCCGATGCACCTGCGCGAATCATTCTTCATTCCTGAGCGGCTGCGCGAGTCGTTCGACGGCGCATGGATCATCACGCCCGACGGGTCGAAGCGTCGCTTAGTCTCCTCCACCCGTCTGCTCTCGGAGCGTACCGCCCCGGAGATCGTGCCCGACTTTTTCACGCCGCTCGTGTGTAGCCTGCTGCTCTTCATCGTCGTGGCGCTGCTGACCCTCATCGAGGTGCGGCGCGAGGCCTCGTTCCGTTGGCTGGACTTCCTGCTCTTCTTCGTGGCGGGGATGGCCGGCTGCGTTCTGGCCTTCTTGGCCTTCTTTTCGGTTCACCCCGCCATGTGGCCCAATGTGACGCTCCTTTGGCTTCATCCGCTCCATCTCATCGGCGCCGTCTGCATGGCCGTGAAGCGGTGTAAACGCCTGAGCTATGTGTATCATTTGCTTACATTCGCCGCGCTTTTGGCGGCAGGGGTCGGATACGTCATCGTCCCGCAGCATTTCAACGCCGCCTTTTTCCCCCTGATGCTGACCCTGCTCATGCGCTCGGGAAGATATTTGACGAGAAGAAAGAAAATCCGGTTTGAATAATCAATGAGGCGAATCCTATCCTCCCTACTCACCCTACTGGCCGTCACGCAGATTCAGGCGCAACAACAGCGCGCGCCCAAGTTGGTCATCTTCATCACGGTCGATCAGTTGCGGGGCGATTACATCGAATATTTCCAACACACCTTCGGCGAGCGCGGCTTCAAGCGCCTGTTGGCTGAGGGTGCCGTCTGCCACAATGTCCGCTACGGCTTCGCCAATCTCAACCAAGCCTCCGCCTTCGCTACCCTCTTCACCGGCGCCTATCCATCGGTTCATGGCGTCACTGGCCTCAGGACCTACAGCTTCGAGATGGCCAAAGAGGTCTCCCAACTCTACGACGCCGACTATCTCGGCAACTTCACCCGCGACAATTATTCCCCCCGCAACCTGCTGGCCGCCACGATCGGCGACGAACTGAAGATTGTCTCCGGCGGACGCAGCGAGGTCTACGCCATCGCCCCCGACGCCGAAGCCGCCATCCTCTCCGCAGGTCATGCCGCCAACGGTGCTTTCTGGATCGACAACTACAACGGCCGCTGGGCCACCACGACTTATTATAAAGGGGTACCCTGGTACGTCGAGAAGTACAACAACGGCAACGAATCGCTGCCAGCCCGACTTGGCACGCGTGTCTGGCAACCCGCCCTCTCGGCTGACAAATACGACGCCCTGCCCTGCCTTTCGGGGTCGAACACTTTCCAGTACACCTTCAAGGCCAACACCGCCGGCTGCTACCCCGACCTCAAGACATCGCCCTTCGGCAACGAGGAGGTCAGCCGCCTCTTCAACCAATTCCTCGAGTACGGTGCCCTCGGCACCCGCCCCACGCCCGACTTCGTGGCGCTCACCTTTTACGCTGGCAACTACCGTGGCATTCGCTACTCCGGCAACACGCGTGAGATTCAAGACCTCTATCACCGCTTGGACAAAGAGTTAGAGCGACTCATCGATGCCGTCGAGAAGAAAGTCGGGCTGCAGTACGTGCTTTTCGTGCTCACCGGTACGGGCCACTTTACGAGCGAGGAGGTCCGCCCCGAAGGCACCCGTTGGGTCGGCGGCGAGTTCCACCCCAAGCGTTGCATGGCGCTGCTGAACATGTACCTCATGGCCATCTACGGGCAGAAGAATTGGGTGCGCGAGTTCTACAACAATCAAGTCTACCTCAACCGCAAAGCGATCGAGGAAGCCAAGATCGACCTGGGCGAAATACAAGCACGAGCCGCCACTTTCCTGCAGGAGTTCAGTGGCGTGGAGCGCGTTACGACCGACATGACGCTGCGCTCCGGTGTGTGGAACGAGAACGTGATTGATCTCAGTCGCGGCACCTATCACGGCCGTCGCGGCGACCTCATACTGGCGCTCAGCCCCGGCTGGACGGTCGTCAACGACGATAACGCGAAAGATCGCCCCAAGGTCGTCCGCAATCAGGCCGTACCCACGCCGGTCATCTTCTTCGGCAACGGTATTAAGCCGCAACACATCTACCGCGAAGTCGAGGCCGTCGAGATCGCGCCGACTGTCACGCATGTCATGCGCATCCGATCGCCCAACGCGGGCGACGCTCTTCCGATACCGGAGATCCGGTAAGCGGAAGCGCCCTCACAACTCAAAGCGAACAGTCCGCCACCCCCGAAAGGGTGGCACCTTTTTTGCCACACCGTGGCACTTTCCCCCTCCCCCCAATACGTTTATACAAATAGTCAACACATCATACACTCATGGGATTTAATGAGATACTCACTAAGCTGTTCGGCAATAAGTCGCAGCGAGATTTGAAAGAAATAACCCCCTACGTCGACCGCGTGAAGGCCGCCTATCCGGCTATTCAGAAGCTGACCGACGACGAGCTGCGCACCAAGACGGCCGAGATCCGCCAACACATTCAGGACTACGTGGCCGAAGACAAAAAGCGCATCGCTGACCTCCGCCAAGGCATCGACGAGAAGGAGCTTGAAGAGCGCGAGGCCATCTGGGCTGAGGTCGACGAGATCGAGAAGAAGATCGCCGACCAATACGAGAAGGTGCTCGATGAGGTGCTGCCCGACGTCTTCGCCATCGTGAAGGATACGGCACGCCGCTTCGTTGAGAAGGAAGAGATCACTGTCACCGCCACCGACTTCGACCGTGATCTGGCTACGCGTCACGACTTCGTCCGTATCGACGGCGACAAAGCCATCTACCAGAACCACTGGATGGCCGGTGGCAACGAAATCAAGTGGGACATGATCCACTACGACGTGCAGCTCTTCGGCGGCGTTGTGCTCCACAAAGGCAAGATCGCCGAGATGGCCACTGGCGAGGGTAAGACACTCGTCGCTACGCTCCCCGTCTTTCTCAATGCCCTTACCGGCGAAGGTGTGCACGTGGTCACCGTCAACGATTACCTCTCCAAACGTGACTCCGAATGGATGGGACCGCTCTACATGTTTCACGGACTCTCCGTGGATTGTATCGACAAGTACCAGCCCAATTCCGACGAGCGCCGCAAGGCTTACCTCTCGGACATCACCTTCGGCACGAACAACGAGTTCGGCTTCGACTACCTGCGCGACAACATGGCCATCAGCCCGCAAGACCTCGTGCAGCGCAAGCATAACTACGCCATCGTCGACGAGGTTGACTCCGTGCTTATCGACGACGCTCGTACGCCGCTGATCATCTCCGGTCCCGTGCCCAAAGGCGAGGAACAACTCTTCGACGAGTATCGCTCGAAGGTGGAGACCGTGGTCAATGCGCAGAAGAATCTTTGCACCAAGCTCCTCACTGAGGCCAAGCAGAAGATGAAGAGCGACGACAAGAAGGTGCAGGAGGAAGGCTCCCTGCTCCTCTTCCGTTCTTTCAAGGGACTCCCCAAGAACAAAGCCCTCATCAAGTTCCTCAGCGAGCCGGGCATCAAGACAAGCATGCTCAAGACCGAGGAGTTCTACATGCAGGACAACATGCGCAACATGCACATCGTGACCGACGAGCTCTATTTCGTGATCGACGAGAAGAACAACAGCATCGAACTTACCGACAAAGGCCTCGACCTGCTGACGGGCAACATGGAGGACCCGCAATTCTTCGTCCTGCCCGACATCGCTTCCGAGCTTTCCCAGATCAGCAACCTACCCGGCAGCGACGCTGAACGCCAAGCAAAGAAGGACGCGCTGCTCACGAACTACTCCGTCAAGAGCGAGCGTGTGCACACCATCAACCAGCTGCTGAAGGCCTACACCCTCTTCGAGAAAGACGACCAGTACGTCGTGATCGACGGACAGGTGAAGATCGTCGACGAGCAGACGGGCCGTATCATGGAGGGCCGCCGCTATTCCGACGGGCTCCATCAAGCCATCGAGGCCAAGGAACGCGTCAAGGTGGAAGCCGCCACGCAGACCTTCGCCACGATCACACTCCAGAACTACTTCCGAATGTACCACAAGCTCTCCGGTATGACCGGTACGGCCGAGACGGAGGCCGGCGAGCTTTGGAACATCTACAAGCTCGACGTGGTCGTGATCCCCACCAACAAGCCCGTCATTCGTAAGGACATGAACGACCGGATCTACAAGACGAAGCGCGAGAAGTACAACGCCGTCATCGACGAGATCGTCCGTACGCGCAACGAGGGACGGCCCTCGCTCGTGGGTACCACGTCGGTCGAGATCTCCGAGCTACTCAGTCGTATGCTCAGCATCCGCAAGATCCCGCACAGCGTGCTCAACGCTAAGCTCCACCGCCGCGAGGCAGACATCGTCGCCCAAGCTGGACAGAGCGCGCTCGGCACCACGACCATCACCGACCCCGACGGCACGGAGCGCACCGAAGAACGCATGCTCGGCACCGTCACCATCGCCACGAACATGGCCGGTCGAGGTACCGACATCAAGCTCTCTCCCGACGTGCGTAACGCCGGCGGATTGGCCATCATCGGCACCGAGCGCCACGAGAGTCGCCGCGTCGATCGCCAGCTCCGCGGACGTGCCGGTCGTCAGGGCGACCCCGGTTCGTCGGTCTTTTTCATCTCCCTCGAGGATAACCTCATGCGCCTCTTCGCCTCCGAGCGCGTCGCCAAAGCGATGGACATGTTCGGCCACAAAGAGGGCGATGTGCTCGAGGCGGGCATGCTCAACAAGTCTGTCGAGCGCGCCCAGAAGAAAGTGGAGGAAAACAACTTCGGCATCCGTAAGCGCCTCTTGGAGTACGACGACGTGATGAACTCCCAACGTAACGTCATCTACACCCGCCGCCGCCACGCCCTCATGGGCGAGCGCATCGGGCTGGACGTGATGAACACGCTCTACGACGCCACCGTGGCCCTCGTCGAGCAGGCGCGCGATGGCGGCGACTTCGACGGCTTCAAGCTGGAGCTCTTCCGCACCTTCGCCCTCGAGTGCCCCGTCACGGAAGAGACCTTCCGCGAGGCCAAGACTGAGGCTCTCACCGACCAAGTCTTCAAGGCCGTCATGGAGCAATACAAGCGCCGCATGGAGCGCATGGCGCAGGTGGCCGACCCCGTCATCCGCCAGGTCTATGAGAACCAAGGCGCCATGTACGAGAATATCATGATCCCCGTGACCGACGGCAAGCGCATGTACAACGTCTCGTGCAACCTCAAGGAGGCTTACGACACCCATTCGCGCGCCATCGTCAAGGCCTTCCAAAAGGCCGTCACGCTGCTCACCATCGACGAGGCGTGGAAGGAACACCTCCGCGACATGGACGACCTCCGCCAGTCCGTTCAGAACGCCAGCTACGAGAACAAAGACCCGCTGCTGATCTACAAACTCGAGGCTTACAACCTCTTCAAGACGATGGTCGAGACGATGAACCGCAAGACGGTCGCCATCCTCATGCGTGGCCAGATTCCCGTCCAAGAGGCACCCGACGAGGAGCGTCAGGCCGCCCCTGAAGTGCGTCAGGCCGTCCCCGAGCGCCGCACCGACATGAGCCGTTATCGCACCGAGAAGGACGACGCCGACGCGGCTCCGCGCAGCGCCGACTCGGAGGGCACACAGCCGCAGCCGCCCGCGGGTCCCGCGCCGCGTCAGCCGCAGGAGCCCGTCCGGGTGGAGAAGAAAGTGGGCCGTAACGACCCCTGCCCCTGCGGCAGCGGCAAGAAGTACAAGAACTGTCACGGCCGCGGACTCTGATTGGTAAACTTCGGAGAAGAGCCGAAAATGAAAAATGCCGGGTACACGCTGCGAGAGGCGTGTATCCGGCATTGTCATAAGTAAGAAGGACATCCCCAAGGGGGTACCCCGGGGATATGCCCCCCTACTTCAGGTTCGTACGGTAGAAATCGGCAATGCGATCGAAGGGGATCTTGTCCGTTTGGTCGTAGAGATCCGTGTGCGTAGCGCCGGGGACGATCAGCAGCTGCTTATTGTCGCCCTTGAGGCGACGGTAGATGTCTTCGCCCATGTAACGGCTATGCGCCTTCTCGCCGTGGACGATGAGGACTGGCGCGTGGAGGTCTTCGGGGTGCGAGAGGAGGGCGTTGTTCATCCAGCCCGTCATGGCCTGTTGCATCCACCCAAGGTTGGAGTTGACCGAGCGGGGATGATAGCCGCGCGGAGCCTTGTAGTACTCCGAATACTGGCGGACGAAGTCCGGCTCTTTGCCTGTGAGCTGGTCGACGGGGATGGTCGTGAAGGCGTGTTTTGTGAGGCCGGCGGCGTACTCGCTGGTGCGGAGGTCTGCGATCTCCTGCTTGGCGCGATAGCGGTCGTCGGCCGTGCCGCTGTCGTTGTAGCCCCAGGCTCCGATGCGTGGCATGTCGTACATGGTGCTCGCCACGACGGCTTTGATGCGCGGATCGTTAGCGGCAGCATTGAGCGCGATGCCGCCCCAGCCGCAGATGCCGAGGATGCCGACGCGTGCGGGGTCGACACCGTCGAGGTTGCAGAGGTAGTCGACGGCGGCTTGGAAGTCTTCCGTGTTGATGTCGAGCGAGAAGACGTCGCGCGGATGGCCGCCACTCTCACCCGTAAAAGAGGGGTCGAAGGCCAGCGTGATGAAGCCGCGCTCGGCGAGTGTCTGTGCGTAAAGTCCGCTGGACTGCTCCTTGACGCCGCCGAAAAGTCCGCAGACGGCGATGGCGGGCAGCTTGCCCGTAGCGCCTTTGGGCATGTAGAGATCGGCGGCCAGGGTGAGGCCAAAATGGTTGTGGAAAGTCACCTTGCGGTGCTCCACACGGTCGCTTTGAGGGAACACTTTGTCCCATTCTGAAGTCAGTGACAAAGCCTCATCGAGAGGAGAACTTGCCGTTTTGTTCGTGTTCATTGTGCCTTGTGCTTGAAGAGTGAATGATGAGGCGCCTGCAAAGAGGAGCAGGCGGCCAGGGGATGAATGTATTTTCTCATTTGAAATATGGGGAATGAGGTTTCGGGTGAAAAAAAGAATGCCGGACACGGGTGGGGAGAGGGCGGGCATCTGTATCCGGCTATTCTTAGTGAGCCATAGCGTTATTCCTCCGGCAGCTTGATGTCGGGATTGCCGTCGTCCGGTTTCTTCGGATCCTTCGGCTTCTCGTCCGGCTTCTTCGGCTGTTCCGGTTGCTTCGGGTCGGGCGTAGGCTTGGGATCCTTGGGCTGCTTAGGTTCCTTCGGTTCTTTGGGAGTCTTGGGTTCCTTCGGCTTCTTGTCCCCGGCGGCCTTACGCTGGGCGAGGCTCTGGCGATAAACTGTTTCGATGCGGTCGGTTTGCTTGTTCATCGCTTCAGCCACTTGGGCAATAACGTTCGGGTCGACCGGCGCTTTGCCATAAACGTAATTCCATTGCAACACCAAAATCACGCGTTCATAGAGTGCATCCGTTTCGGGGCGCACCTTGCCAGAGGGCGGCAGGTGAGTCTTTTCCACTTCTGTCTCGCGGCGCTCTTTATAGATCTTACGGAACTCCGTGTTGACGGCCTCCAGCTTGGTGACCACCGGATCCAGCCCCAGCTTGGTGACGTCGGCCGTGTATTTGGCGTCCTTGAGGTCGGCCAAGAATCCTAAGATGTCAGCCGTTTCGCGGTCGAACGATTCCTTTTGAATGCCAGCGTAGCGGCGGGTCATAACGGAGAGGCGCTTGGCAGCGGCCACCATGTCGGCGTCGCTCAGCAGCAGGGCGTTGCGCACCGAGGCGATGATGAACAGCACCAGCCGGTCGCGCTCCTCGTCCTTCTCCATCATTAACGCCGTATTGGCGTCGGCCTGCGCGTCTCGATTATTCGAGATTTCGGTGTCGATGTTGCCGCGCCATTCCGGCATCACGTCGTCGGGCATACCGAGCTTCGTCGGGTCCACGGCGTGCACGATGTCGTACGTCTCGCTGTGAAATTGTACATGCAGGGGATTGTCATACTTTCTCAGCCCCGGCTTGTTGATTACTACGGTCTTTTTCATTGGACCTCCTTTGTTAAATGATTAAACGTGTTGATAGTTCGCTTTACTCCCCGAGAGTTGAGTTTGCCCGAGCCTCGGAAATGCCCCCTCCCGAAGGTTGGCCCCATTTCCTTAGTCGGGAAATGCCCCCTCCCGAAGGTTGGATCCATTTCCTTAGTCGGGAAATGCCCCCTCCCGAAGGTTGGCCCCATTTCCTTAGTCGGGAAATGACCTCTCCCGAAGGTTGGCCCCATTTCCTTAGTCGGGAAATGGCCTCTCCCGAAGGTTGGCCCCATTTCCTTAGTCGGGAAATGGCCTCTCCCGAAGGTTGGCCCCATTTCCTTAGTCGGGAAATGGCCTCTCCCGAAGGTTGCCCCCATTTCCTTAGTCGGGAAATGCCCTCTCCCGAAGGTTGGATCCATTTCCTTAGTCGGGAAATGACCTCTCCCGAAGGTTGGCCCCATTTCCTTAGTCGGGAAATGACCTCTCCCGAAGGTTGGCCCCATTTCCTTAGTCGGGAAATGGCCTCTCCCGAAGGTTGGCCCCATTTCCTTAGTCGGGAAATGCCCCCTCCCGAAGAGCGTCGGCGAAAGTAGAAAGATTTGGCAATTCCCCTTTGGCTCCCGGCCGCCTGATCATTCATCCCTGCGGGATGTCTGGGGGCGAATGCAATTCGCCCCTACACGAGTACCCGGCAAACTTGGCAGGCATCCCTGATGCCCCCGGCCCAACTTCGCAGCCCCCGCCTCCGCCCGCCTTGGACTGCGTAAACCGCGGACTTACCTTTGCCCCCGTCAAAAAAGGAGCGGCTGGCGCTCGTTGAACGGCTACTTCTCCCTCCTTTTGACTACTCCTAACTACATTATATGACCTCTATAAAGATGATCGAACAACAACTCTCGGCGGCCGTACGGGCTGCCATCGAGGCGCTCTACAACCACACCGTGGCGCCCGAACAAACCGCGCTGCAAAAGACAAAGAAGGAGTTTGAGGGCCACCTCACCCTTGTCGTCTTCCCCTTCCTGCGCATATCCCGGAAGTCGCCCGAAGAGACGGCCCGCGAGATCGGCCAGTACCTCCGCGAGCACGAGCCCGCCGTGGCCGACTTCAACGTGATCAAAGGCTTCCTCAACCTCACCATCGCCGGCAGCCGCTGGGTGGAGGCGCTCGGCGCCATCCATGCCGACGACGCCTTCGGCACACGCCCCATCACGGCGGAGTCGCCCCTCGTCATGGTCGAATACTCGTCGCCGAACACCAACAAGCCCCTCCACCTCGGCCACGTGCGCAACAATCTGCTCGGCTATAGCCTCTCTCGCATCCTCGAGGCCAACGGCAACCGGGTGGTCAAGACGAACATCGTCAACGATCGCGGCATCCACATCTGCAAGTCCATGCTCGCGTGGAAGAAGTGGGGCGAGGGCGCCACGCCGGAGTCGACCGGTAAGAAGGGCGACCACCTCGTGGGCGACTTCTACGTGCTCTTCGACAAGCATTACCGCGAGGAGCTGCGCACGCTCGAGGCCACCGGGCTGACCCGTGAGGAGGCCGAAGCCCAGTCGCCACTCATGGCCGAGGCGCGCGAGATGCTGCGCCGTTGGGAGGCCGGAGACGAGGAGGTGCGCGCCCTTTGGGCCACGATGAATAGCTGGGTCTACGCCGGCTTTGACGAGACGTATCGCCGCCTTGGCGTCGGCTTCGACAAGATCTATTACGAGTCGCAGACCTACCTTGAGGGGCGCGATAAAGTGCTCGAGGGCCTCTCGCGCGGACTCTTCTACCGTCGCCCCGACGGCTCCGTCTGGGCCGACCTCATCGCCGACGGACTCGACGAGAAGCTCCTCCTGCGCGCCGATGGCACGTCGGTCTACATGACGCAAGACATCGGCACCGCCAAGCTCCGCTACGACGATTACCCCATCGACCGCATGATCTACGTCGTCGGCAACGAGCAGAACTATCACTTTCAAGTCCTCTCTCTCCTGCTCGACAAGCTCGGGTTCGCCTTCGGCCGCGGCCTGATCCACTTCTCCTACGGCATGGTGGAGCTGCCCGAGGGCAAGATGAAGAGCCGCGAGGGCACCGTCGTCGATGCGGACGACCTGATGGACGAGATGATCGCCACAGCGCGCGACATCTCCAACGAGCTGGGCAAGCTCGACGGCCTCAGCCGCGAAGAGGCGGACGACATCATCCGCATCATCGGCCTCGGCTCCCTGAAATACTTCATCCTGAAGGTCGACCCGCGGAAGAACATGACCTTCAACCCCAAGGAGTCGATCGACTTCAATGGCAACACCGGCTCGTTCATTCAGTACACCTACGCGCGCATCCGCTCCGTCTTGCGTAAGGCCGCCGAGCAAGGGCTCACCGTCCCCGCCACGCTGCCCGCCGATACGCCGATCAACGCCAAGGAGCAAGCCTTGGTGCAGTCGCTGGCCGACTTTGCCGACGTCGTGCGTGAGGCGGGCGAGACGTACAGCCCGGCCTGCATCGCTAACTACACGTACGATCTGGTGCGGGAGTTCAACCAGTTCTATCACGATTACTCGATCCTCGGCGAGGCCGACGAACGCGTGCGCGCCTTGCGCCTGACGCTGTCGGCCGAGACGGCCAAGGTGATTCTCACCGGCATGTCGCTCCTCGGCATCGAAATGCCAGAGCGGATGTAAAGTCTTTAGTTACGAGTTACAAGTGCATAGTAAGTACCCGGCCAGTTTGGCCGGCGCCCCTTGGCGCCTTGATCTTCTTTTGCCTTCTTTTCTTCCATCAAGGGAAGAAAAGAAGGTAGGGGTCAGGGGACAAAGTCCCCAATAAGCCTATCCATGACGCCTGTCACTCGTCACTCGTCACTCGTCACTTGTAACTCCACCCATACATGAAGCTCATCACCATCCTCGGGGCACGTCCCCAGTTTATCAAAGCCGCGACTGTCAGCCGTGCCATCGTCGAGCATAACCGCCGCGCCACCGATAGTTCTCAGATCGAAGAAAAGATCCTGCACACCGGCCAGCACTACGACGCGAACATGAGCGACGTCTTCTTTCGTGCCCTCGAGATCCCTCGCCCCGCATGGAACCTGCAATGTGGCGGCATCGGCAGTCACGCCGAGGCCACGGCGCGCATGATGACGGGCATCGAGCGCGTGCTCCTCGACGAGCGCCCCGACCGCGTCCTTGTCTACGGCGACACCGACTCCACGCTCGCCGGTGCACTGACGGCCGCCAAGCTGCATATCCCCGTGGCACACGTCGAGGCCGGTCTGCGCAGCTTCAACCGACGCATGCCCGAGGAGATCAATCGCGTGCTTACGGACCACTTGGCCGACCGCCTCTTCTGCCCCACGCATGCCGCCATCGACCACCTCCGCCGCGAGGGCATCACCGATGGCGTCATGCACACGGGCGATGTGATGTATGACGCCGCCCTCATCTTCGGGAGCCTCGCCGCCCGTCGCTCGACTGTCATCGAATCGCTTGGCCTCACGCCGAAAGCGTTCTATCTCACCACCGTCCACCGCGCCGAGAATACGGACGACGTCACGCGTCTCACGGCCATCGTCCGCGCCCTCATCGAGGCCTCCACGCCCACGTGCCCCGTCGTTTGGCCGTTGCATCCCCGCACGCGGTCGCGCCTCGAAGCCTACGGGTTGCTTGCCCCCTTGAGCGACGCGGTGCGCCTGACGGATCCGGTCGATTACTGGGATATGGTGCGGTTGGAACAGTCCGCCGCCGCCATCCTCACCGACTCGGGCGGGATCCAGAAGGAAGCCTACTTCCACCGCACGCCCTGCGTCACGTTGCGCGACGAGACAGAGTGGACGGAGACGGTCGAGGCCGGTTGGAACAGCGTCGTAGGTTGCGACCCCGACCGCATCCTCCGTGCCCTGTACGAGCCGTCGCCCACGCGCCACGAGATAGCCGACTTTGGCGATGGCCATGCGGCGGAGCACATTGTTCGGGCGTTGTTTTAGAGGGTAGAGGGTAGAGGGTAGAGCCGGGTACATCATTTGTCTCTCTCCTGCTCCACTCTCTCCTCTCTCCTCTCTATCCTCTATCCTCTACTCTCTATCCTCTACCCTCTACCCTCTATCCTCTACAAATGAAATCCGTACTCATTCTTTGCGACCTCTTCCCCCCCGCCTTCGGCCCCCGCATGGGCTACCTCTGCAAGTACCTCGCGGGTGAGGGATGGACGCCTGTCGTAGTGACCGAGCAGGTGCCGGGCGACACGTTCGACTTCCTGCGCGAAGGGGTAGACGTGACCTATGTCCCTGCGTCACGCATGGCCAGCCTGACCGACGTCTTCTTCGGTCGCAAGACAGCCCGACTGGAGCGTGCGGCGGAGCGAAAGCTGGCGGAGCGGCCGTGCGATGTCGTGCTGTGCAGCACCTATCGCGAGTTTCCCTTGGATGCCGCCCGACGCATCGCGCGCCGTCACCGCCTGCCGCTCGTCGTCGACCTGCGCGACATCATCGAGCAGTATGCGGGCGACGAATACTTGTCGCACCCGCTGCCCCGACTCTTCGGCGTGGAGCGGATCGTCGCCCGACTCTTCCGCGCGCGCAGCCTCGCTATCCGCAACCGCGCGCTGGAGGAGGCGAAGGCTGTGACGACCATCTCGCCGTGGCATGTGGAGGTGCTCCGCCAACGCAACCCGCACGTGCACCTCATCTATAATGGCTACGACCCCGAACTCTTCGCCCCGCGCACCGTCCGCACGCCGCAGTTTCGCGTCACGTACACCGGTCGCCTGCTGAGCACGGCCATGCGTAACCCCGAGCTACTGCTGCGGGCCGTCGCCCGACTTGCGGCCGAGGGTGAGATCACGCCCGAGACGTTCCGCATCCGCTGGTTCACCGACGCGGCCTCCCGGCGCATCATCGAACAGGAGGCCGAGCGCTACGACTGCGCACCGTTCATGGACTATCCCGGCATGGTGCCCGCCACGGCTGTGCCTGATGTACTCAACGAGAGTTCCGTGTTGCTGCTGCTCACCAACCGCGCCGCGCCCGACGGTCCGCAGGGCATTATGACGACGAAGTTCTTTGAGGCGTTGGCCGTAGAGAAACCTATCCTCTGCGTTCGTGGCGACGAGGGGTGCCTGGAGCAGACCATCGCCGAGACGCGCTCCGGGCTGTCGGCCCACAACGAGGAGGAGGTGCACCGCTTCCTGCTCCATCATTACCGCCGCTGGCAGACCGATGGCTTCACCTCCGCCGATCCCGACCGCGCGGCCGTCCGCCGCTTCTCCCGCCGCGCACAAGCCGGACAGTTCGCACGGATTATAGAGGGTAGAGAGTAGAGGGTAGAGGGTAGATCCGGGTACCTGTCATAGAGGGTAGAGATTAGAGGGTAGAGGGTAGAGCCGGGTACATCATTTGTCTCTCCCCTGCTCTCCTCTCTCCACCCTCTATCCTCCACCCTCTACCCTCTACTCTCTACCCTCTACTCTCTACCCTCCACTCTCTACCCTCTACCCTCCACCCTCCACCCTCTATCCTCTATCCTCCACCCTCTACCCTCTATGCTCACCCTCCACGTCATCGCCCTCAACATCCCGTACCCCCCGAATTACGGCGGCGTCATCGATATCTATTATAAGCTCCTGGCGCTCCACCGGCTCGGCGTACGGCTCATCCTGCACTGCTACGAATACGAGCGCCCGCGCGCCCCGGAGCTGGAGTGCATCTGCGCCGAGGTGCACTATTACCCGCGTCGCACGGGGATGCTTGCGAACCTCACGCTGGAGCCTTACAACGTGGCCGGCCGACGCAACGAACGACTCGTGCAACGCCTCTTGCAGGACGACGCGCCGATCCTCTTCGAGGGCCTGCACACGTGTTTCTGCATCGACGACCCACGCCTGGCGGGGCGCGTCAAAGTGTTCCGCTCGTGCAACATCGAGCACGATTATTACCGGGCCATCGGCCAGGCTGAGCGCCATCCGCTCCGCCGACTCTTCTACCGTCTTGAGGCGTGGCGCTTCCGTCGCTACCTGCCCCACGCCGCCGCGGCCGATCTCGTCGCAGCCGTCTCCACCACCGACACCGACGCCCTGCGCCGCCTGTTGCCCGACTCGCGCGTCACCTTCATCCCCTGCTTCCATGCCCACGACAGCGTCAGCACCGTGCCCGGCCGCTCGGACTTCATCCTTTATCACGCCAAGCTCTCGGTGAAGGAGAACGAGCAGGCCGCGCTGTACCTCATCCGCCACGTCTTCCCCCGCCTCGCCCCCGCGCGCTGCATCATCGCCGGCATGGATCCCACGCCGACACTCTTCCGTGAGGCGGCGTGCCAGGCGCATATCACCGTCGAGGCCAACCCCACGTCCGAGCGCATGGACAGCCTGATCCGCGAGGCGCAGATCCACCTGCTTGTCACGTTTCAGGGCACGGGCCTGAAGCTGAAGTTGCTCAACAGCCTCTTTGCCGGCCGACACGTGGTGGTCAACCCGACGATGCTGGCGGGAAGCGGGTTGGACAGCCTCTGCCACATCGGCGCCACGCCCGACGAGCTGGTCGACACGTGTCGCCGCCTGATGGACGTCCCTTTTCGCGACGCCGAACTCGATGCGCGTCGCCGACTGCTCCTCCCCGCCTTTTCCAACGAGGCGCAGGCGCGGCGGCTGTTGGAGATGATCGAGGGGACGCGCGTTGCATAGATGGGGCAGCGCTCAGAATCGGATTCTGGGGGAAATGCAAGGCATGCAATCGCTCAGAATCAGATTCTGGAAGAATTGTAAGGTCTGCAATGGCTCAGAATCAGATTCTGGAGGAAATGTAAGGCGTGCAATCGCTCAGAATCAGATTCTGGAGGAAATGCAAGGCGTGCGATCGCTCAGAATCAGATTCTGGAGGAATTGCAGGGCGTGCAATGGCCCAAAACCGGGTTTTACAGGAATTGCAGAGCATGCAATGGCCCAAAACCGGGTTTTAGAGGAATTGCAGGGTGTGCAAAGGCCCAAAACCGGGTTTTAGAGGAATTGCAGGGTGTGCAAAGGCCCAAAACCGGGTTTTAGAGGAATTGCAGGGTGTGCAAAGGCCCAAAACCGGGTTTTACGAGGATTGCAGGGTGTGCAATGGCCCAAAACCGGGTTTTACGAGGATTGCAGGGCGTGCAATGGCCCAAAACCGGGTTTTATGAGAATTGCAGGGCGTGCAATGGCCCAAAACCGGGTTTTACGAGGATTGCAGGGCATGCAATGGCCCAAAAACAAAGAGCGGGGGCCGAGACCGTATCCCGCACCCCCGCTACATACAAGCGTGTGTAATGAAGACTCTCCGCTACGCGGCAAAGCCCCCACGGTTCTATTTGAGTTCAGACAGCGCTTTGGTGATACGGCGCATGGCCTCGATGATGGCCTCGTCGGAGGCGGCGTAGGAGAGGCGGATGCAGTCTGGGGCGCCGAAGGCATGACCGCCGACGGTGGCCACGTGGGCCGTCTCCAGGAGGTACATGGCCAGGTCGGCCGAGTCGTAGACTTTGCGATCGCCGGCGCTGCGGCCGAAGTAACGGCTGACGTCGGGGAAGATGTAGAAGGCGCCGTCGGGCACAGCCAGACGCATGTCGGGGATCTCGCGGCAGAGGCGGCAGATCAGGTCGCGCCGACGCTTGAAGGCCACGCGCATCTCCTCGACACACGCCTGGTCGCCGGAGAAGGCTTCGCAGGCGGCTTTCTGCGCAATGCTGCTGGGCCCCGAGGTGTACTGTCCTTGCAGCTTGCTGGCGGCCCGGGCCAGCCACAGCGGGGCGGCCAGGAAGCCAATGCGCCAGCCGGTCATGGCGTAGGCTTTGGAGACGCCATTGATGACGGCCACGCGGTCGCGCAACACGGGGAAGGAGGCGATGCTGGCGTGGCGGCCGACGTAGTTGATGTGCTCGTAGATCTCGTCGGAGATGACGACCACCTGCGGGTGACGCGCCAGGACGTCGGCCAGGGCCTCCAGCTCGTCGTGGCTGTAGACGCTGCCCGTGGGGTTCGAGGGCGTGCAGAGGATGAGCGCCTTGGTCTTGGGCGTGATGGCGGCCTCGAGCTGCTCGGGCGTGATCTTGAAGTTCTGGTCGATGCCGGCGGGCAGGATCACGTTCGTGCCCTCGGCCAGCTTGACCATCTCCACGTAGCTTACCCAGTAGGGGGCGGGCACGATGACTTCGTCGCCCGGATCTACGAGGCAGAGCAGGGTGTTGCAGATGGACTGCTTGGCGCCGTTGGAGACGATGATCTGATCGACGGTGTAGTCGAGGCCGTTCTCCCGCTTGAGTTTGGCGACGATGGCCTTCCGCAGGTCTAAGAAGCCCGGGACGGGGCTGTAGAACGAGAAGTTGTTGTCGATGGCCTTCTTCGCCGCGGCCTTGATGGGGTCGGGGGTGAAGAAATCGGGCTCGCCGACGCTCAGGTTGATGACGTCGACGCCTTGTGCCTTCAGCTCATTGCTTTTCTGCGACATGGCCAGTGTGGCAGACGACGAGAGACTCGTCAGGCGAACAGAAAGATGTTCCATTGTTGATTCTATTTATGGTTGGTTGTTATATAGGGTGGTTATGCCTCCTTCGGAGGCGGTAGTTACGGCCTTGCGGCCGGGTAGTTATGCACCTTCGGTGCGGTAGTTATAGGGTAGTTACAGGGTAGTCATAGGGTAGTTATGCCTCCTTCGGAGGCGGTAGTAGGGGGGAGTTACAGGGCTACTTCTAACTACCTCTAACTTCCTTCTAACTACCCGGCCGAAGGCCGTAACTACCTGAGGGCGCAGCCCTCATTCTACGTTAGTCAACGTGTGGCCCATGCGTTCCTTCTTGGTGCGCATGTAGAAGGCGTTGTATTCGTTGGGGGCGACTTCGATGGGCACGTTCTCGACCACCTCCAGCCCGTAGGCTTCGAGTCCGACGCGCTTGACGGGGTTGTTGGTGATGAGGCGCATTTTGGTGACGCCGATGCGGCTGAGGATCTGTGCACCCACGCCGTAGTCGCGCTCGTCGGCCTTATGGCAGAGGTGCAGGTTGGCCTCGACGGTGTCCATGCCTTCGTCTTGCAGCTTGTAGGCGTGGATCTTGTCCATCAGCCCGATGCCGCGGCCCTCTTGGTTGAGGTAGACCACCACGCCGCGCCCTTCTTTTTCGATCATGCGCATAGCCATGTGGAGCTGCTCGCCGCAGTCGCAGCGCAGGGAGCCGAAGATGTCGCCCGTCATGCAGGAGGAGTGTACACGCACCAGCACGGGTTCGTCCGGGCGTTCGCCGATGTTGCCTTTGATCAGCGCCGCGTGCTCCAGGCCGTTGCTCTTCTGGCGGAAGGGGATGATACGGAAGGGGCCGTATTCGGTGGGCAGCTTCGCCTCGACGCCCTCCTCCACGAGCGACTCGGTGCGGAGGCGGTAGGCGATTAGGTCACGGATGGTGATGATCTTGATGTTGAAACGTTCGGCCACCTCCATCAGCTGTGGCATGCGGGCCATGGTGCCGTCCTCGTTGAGGATCTCGATCAGTGCGCCGGCGGGATAGAGTCCGGCCAGGCGAGCCATGTCGACGGTGGCTTCGGTGTGTCCAGCGCGACGCAGCACACCGCGCGAACGGGCCCGCAACGGGTTGATGTGCCCCGGCCGACCGAGGTCGGTAGGTTTCGTAGTCGGATCGGCCAGTGCGCGGATGGTCTGTGCGCGGTCGTAGATGGAGACGCCCGTAGTGCAGCCCATGCCGAGCCGGTCGACGGTGACGGTGAAGGGCGTTTCTAACGTGGAGGTGTTATGGGCCACTTGCATGCCCAGGCCCAGCTCCTCGCAACGCTCCTCCGTGATGGGGGCGCAGAGCACGCCGCGACCGTTCTTGAGCATGAAGTTGACTTTCTCAGGGGTGATCTTTTCGGCGGCAATGATGAAGTCGCCTTCGTTCTCGCGGTCTTCGTCGTCGACAACAATGAGGAACTTGCCTTCGCGGAAGTCTTCGATCGCTTCTTTGATTGTGTTCAATCGGTTCATTTTATATGAGGGTGTATTTACGAGTTATCGTTAGGGATGAGCGTCTGCATTTCACCCGAGACGCGGAGGGTGGTGCGCAGGTCGTTAAGTAGCAGCTTGCGTCGGATCATAGAGAGTAGATAGATGGGCAGGGAGACGGGGAAGATCCACGCCATGATGCGCCCTGCACGTGGGCTCATGCGGAAATCGACGAGGTCGTATCCGCTGAGTATGGGGTAGTCCATCAGCTTGTTGAGCACCAAGTGACGGTCGGAGTTGCGGCCCTCCTCGACGACGTCCTCCAGCTGTCGGGCGATGCGCTCCGCCTCTGGATCGCGGCCGCCCTGACGCCAGAAGCGGAAGTAGGGCAGCCAGCGTCGGGAGCCTTGGAGGTAGGCCTTGATGTCGGTGTCTAATGCGGTGATGCGGCGGCTCCATGCGGCGTAGTCGAGGGCGTACATGATGACTTCCTTCCTCTCCACCTTTCGCGTGGGGCGCTTGCCGATGATTCGTTTGAGGGCCTCGGTGTAGGTGTCGGCGTTGAGGATGGCCGAGTCGTTCGATGCTTTATAGGTCAAGAAGATGCCGAGGGGCAGCAGTACGGCAGAGCTGAGCCACATGCCCTGCCAGGGTTGCCACATGCCGTTGCTGGCCATCTTGAACCCGATGTTGTCGATGACGTAATAGAAGATGAAGAGGAAGACGGAGATGACGACGGGCATGCCTAGGCCACCCTTGCGGATGATGGCGCCTAAGGGGGCGCCGATGAAGAAGAAGATGAGGCAGGCGAAGGAGAGGGTGAACTTCTTGTGCATCTCCGTGTGGTGGCGGCGCATCTCTTTCTCGTCGCTGGCCAGGATGTCGGCCTGAAACTCGTTGTCGGCCTTGATCATTTCGATGGTGTTGCGGGCGCTCTGTATGTAGGCGGTGCGGCGTTCGGGCGATAGCTCGGCCAGCAGACTGTCGAAGGTTTCGGGCGTGGGCTGCGGCGCAGGTGCGTGGGCTGCGGAGGTGTCGACGGTGGGGTTGAGGTCGCGGCGGTAGGAGTGGGCGTAGACCTCGCGGGCGTTGGACTCCTTGACGCTGTCGAGGCGTACGGTCATGGAGTCGATGGAGGTACGGAGGCTGGCGAGGTTCTTACCCACGTAGCGGTCTTGCATGGCGGACTCGTCGGCGCGGTGGAATTCGGAGTCGAAGCGGATGAGGATCTCGCGTGACTTGAACGATTCTTTCTGGTACGGCACTGCGCCGCCTTCGGTGGCTTCGCCCTGATCGCGGAGGTTCTTGAACATGCGTCCGTCGAAGAGGTAGAGGACGAGGAACTGCTTATCGGTGGAGACTTTCAGCCGTCCGGAGTCGGCCACGATGACTTGCGCGTTGTTGAATCCGTCGGAGTAGTCGTAGATCATCAGGTGGTGCAGCAGGCCGTCGTGATCTTTCTTCTTGACGTACACGTTGAAGCCTGAGATCTGGCTGTAGAAGGTGCTTTCGGGGATCTCGAGCTCGGGCGACTTGTCGCGCACGGAGCTGAGCAGGGTGTACATCTTGACCTGCGAGAGGGGGATGATGTTGTTCTGAAAAAAGAACGCCCCGACGGCCACGAAGGCGAGCAGGACGATGAAAGGCTGCATGATGCGGGGCAGGGAGATGCCGGCGGATTTCATGGCCAGGAGCTCGAGCTGCTCGCCGAGGTTGCCAAACGTCATCAGCGAGGCCAGTAGGATGGCCAGCGGCAGGGCCATGGGCACGAAGGAGAGGGCGGCGTAAAAAAACATCTCGGCAAGGACGCCGATACCGATGCCCTTGCCGACCATATCGTCCACGTACTTCCACAGGAACTGCATGAGTACGATGAAAAGACAAATACCGAAGGTCATGAAGAACAACGGTAGGAATGTTTTGAGTAGGAAAATATACAATCGCTTCATCCTGGGGGGTGCATCTCTTCGGAAGAGACGAGGGCAAAAGTAGTGCAAAAAGGGAGGGGATGGGCGTTTGGCGGCCTCTGCCGGGTGTCGAAGTGTGAAATTTCTTAACAGATGACCCGTTGACTGTTGTCAATGGCATGCAAAACGCATTTTGAGTGCCTCTGACTGTTGTCCGTGGGGCGTAAAACGCGTTTTAGGTACCTCTGACTGTTGTCAACGGCATGCAAAATGCGTTTTGAGTGCCTCTGACTGTTGTCAATGGCGTGTAAAACGCGTTTTGCATACCTCTGACGGTTGTCAATGCCCTGAATCCCCGCGGGAGCATGCCTCTGACGGCTGACAATGGGAGGCGGTTCAGAGGCTGTCGTAGTTCCAACGTCGGGTGGGGGATACTTATGCTATTCCCCAATCCGGAAATACTGCATCAGTGCGCGATACTCGTCTTGTGCCGTGAGGCAGGTATCGAGCAGGTAACCGTTCATCCGTCCCCATTCCCGCAGGCCGCGATAGTAAAACGGCTTCAGGCGGTCGGTGATGATGAAGGGGACGATGGCCTGTCCGAGGCACTCCTTGAAGAGGATCAGTCGGCCGACACGCCCGTTGCCGTCTTGGAAGGGGTGGATGGACTCAAAGCGGTGGTGGAAGTCGATAAGTGACTCGAGCGTCGGGTGAGGATCGGCGCGGTATGCGGCCAGAAGCGACTGCATGCGATCCGCCACCTCCTCAGGAGGGCAAGTCTCCATACCGCCCACCTCGTTGGGCAGTCGCTTGTAGTCGCCCACAGCGAACCATTCCCGTCGGCTGTCCGTCGTGGATTGCTTCAGCATGGCATGGAGCTCCTTGATGAAGGCCTCCGTCAGCGGCTGGTCAGCCTCGTCAATGATCCGATCGACGCAGCGGAAGTGGTTGACGGTTTCGAGGATGTCGTCCACGTTTACCGCGTCATTCGTTAGCCCGATCGTGTTCGTCTCAAAGATGCAGCGCGTCTGCTCGTGCGTCAGGCGGCTACCCTCGATACGGTTCGAGTTGTAAGTCAGATCCACTTGTGTGCGGTGATAGATGCCCCCCTTCAGTCGGGTGGCCTTCTGCTCACGGAGGGCAACGAGGAGCGGTGTGTTCGTGCGATGATTCACCTCGTCTGCTCTTTGTCCCCTCCCTCCCGACCGAAGGCGTCGAGAGCTTTCTTGACCGAGCCGTGGAGGAGGAGCAGGGTACGGGCGCGATCGTAGGAGAGGCCGAGCTCGCCCACCAGCATGCGCGCGCCACGGTCGACGAGCTTCTGGTTGCTCAGCTGCATGTTCACCATCTTGTTGCCCTTCACTCGGCCGAGGCGGATCATGACCGAGGTGGTGATCATGTTCAGGAGCATCTTCTGCGCCGTGCCGGACTTCATGCGGGAGCTTCCGGTGACGAACTCCGGGCCGAGGACGACTTCGATCGGTATCTCAGCCTCCGTAGCCACGGGCGATCCGGGATTACTCGTTATGCCAGCCGTGAGGATGCCCGCCTGACGCGCTGCACGTAGGGCACCAACCACGTAGGGCGTCGTGCCCGAGGCTGCGATGCCGACCACGGTGTCGTCGGCCGTGATGTGACGCTCCTGCAACTCCTGCCAACCGCGCTGGGTGTCGTCCTCGGCGTTTTCCACCGGGTTACGCAGCGCTGTGTCGCCACCGGCGATGAGTCCGATGACGAGTGTGGGCGGCATGCCGAACGTGGGCGGTATCTCCGATGCGTCGAGCACACCGAGGCGTCCGCTGGTGCCGGCACCGAGGTAGAAGATGCGCCCGCCACGCTGCATGCGCGGGACGATCTGTTCGACCAGTTTTTCTACTTGCGGAATAGCCTCGCCGACGGCTACGGCCACCTTGCGGTCCTCGCGATTGATGTCGTCCAGCAGTTCGCGGACGCTCTTGTTCTCTAAATTGTCGTAGAGCGAATCTTGCTCCGTAATCTTCGTAAATGCTGTCATAGGTAGTTCGATGAATAATAGGCCCGGAGTCCTTCCATCGGGCTTTGGGCGATGGTGCCAACGCGTAGGCCAAGGCCCTCAGCGGTGTCGCGGAGGAGTGGCTGGTAATGGTAGGCTACGGAGCCGACGAAGTGCACGGGGTGATCCGTATAGCCGTCGTATTGCATCACGTTGCGGGCGAAGAAGTCCTTGAAAGCGCCGCGGACGAGCTGCCGCATGCGTGGATCGTCGAGGTGGCGGGTGATGAAGGGCGAGAAGCTCGCCAAGAAACGGTTCGGGAAGGGCTGTCGGTAGACGCGTTCGATGATGTCGGCCGTTGTCAGACCGTATTCGCTGAGGAAGCGCTCCTTCAGCTCCTCGCCCAGTTGGTTCTTCAGCAGCAGGCCCACCAGCAGTCGGCCGAGCACGGCGCCGCTACCCTCATCGCCGAGGATGAAGCCCAAGGGCGAGACGTTGGCCGTGATCGCCGTGCCGTCGTAGAAGCAGGAGTTGGAGCCGGTGCCAAGGATGCAGGCGATGCCCGCCTCGCGGCCGCAGGTGCTACGCGCGGCGCCAAGCATATCGCTGCCTACCTCTACAACGCCACCATCCACGGGCAGGTTGGCCCGGAGCATCTCTTCCATGCCGCTGATCTTCTCCGGGGTACACCCCGCGCCGAAGAATCGGACAGCGGCGTAGGGCCCGGCTGGAATGTGGGGGAGTAGCGCGCTGCGCAGTTCCCGCCCCATCTCTTCGGACGTTTGGAAGTAGGGGTTCAGGCCTTTAGTGAAGACTTCGCAGACGAGCTGTCCGCGGCGGATGACGTTCCACTGTGTCTTGGTGGAACCACTATCGGCGATGAGGATCATAAGTGAGAAGTCTAAAAACGAAATTACCCTTTCACACTCCCGCCATTGGCGTGTTCACAGCCGGCGCAGCGGGCGGGCTCACCACGAAAACGTCGCTCTACAAGCGTGCGCAAGCGCTCCTTGAGCGGCTCGAGGCGGACGCGGTCGATGACGTCGGAGGTGAAGGCCACGCTCAGCATCATGCGCGCTTCGGACAGGGGGATGCCGCGGCTCTGCATGTAGAAGAGCGCCTGCTCGTCGAGCTGGCCGGTGGTCATGCCGTGCGAGCACTTCACGTCGTCAGCGTAGATCTCCAGCTGTGGCTTGCTGTACATGCGAGCCTCACGCGTCATGCAGATGTTGCGATTCGTCTGGTAAGCCTCCGTCTTGTCGGCGCCCTCGCAGACGAGGATGCGACCGGCAAAGGCACCCACGGCGCGGTCGTCGAGGACGTACTTGAAGAGCTCGTTGCTGGTGCAGCGGGGCACGCGGTGCGAGATGTGCGAGTACGTGTCCACGCGCTGCTCGCGGTCTTCGATGGCCATACCGCAGAGGGTCAGCTCGGCGCCTTCGCCATTGATGCGGGCGCGGTAGTTATTGCGTGTCTGGCCGTTGTTGAGCGTGATACCGTTAACGAGCACGTTGCTTCCGGCTTCCTGTGTGACGAAGAGTGAGGAGAAGCGGCGCGTGCGGATGGAGCTCTCCTCGAGGTCGTAATAGTCGACTACTGCGTCGCGGCCGGCGATGATCTCGATCACCTCTGTGGAGAGGAAATCGGTGTCGCCCATGCTGTGATCGCAGACGAGCAGTTTGGCTGAGGCGCCATCTTCTACGACGAAGAGGATGCGCCTATTTGCCATGATAGGCTCCGTGCTGCGGAAGAGGTTGATCAGCTGCACGGGCCGCTCCAGAGTGACGCCGGCGGGCACGTAGACCACGAGGCCGTCTTGCGCGAAGAGTGTGTTCAGCGCTGCGATCGCATCGTGGTTGGTGTGAGCCGCCTGCCCGTAGTAACGCGCGGCCTGCTCGGGGTGACGTTCGGCAAAGCCAGCGATGTTGCCCACGTAGACGCCTGCGGGGAGGGAAGCCTCGAGTCGGCCGTCAGAGTAGAACGTGTCGTTGACCACGAAGCAGGGCGTGGCGCTGAGGTTGGGCACATTGCAGCGGAAGAGGTCGGCCGTCTCGATAGCTACCGGTCGGCGGTCGAGGTTCAGGCCATAGTCCGGCGCAAAGGCCTCCTGCATGTCGGTGTATTTGTAGTACTCGCTTGTTGTCGACGGGAATCCCCCGCGGCGCAGATCCTCCAAAGCCCGGTCACGCGGTGCGTTCATGCACGCCGGTGCATGACGGTGCACCGTGTCGCGGTGACTCAAGTAGAGGTCGATGTATTGTTGTTCGGAGTTCATGTCAGCAGCGGGTCAATCGTTCTGTTCCTTGATCCAATCATATCCCTTCTTCTCCAGCTCGAGCGCCAGCTCTGGGCCGCCTGTCTTGACGATGCGTCCGTGGTAGAGTACATGCACCACGTCGGGCTTGATGTAGTCCAGGAGGCGCTGATAGTGCGTGATGACGATGGTGGCGTTATCCGGTCGGCGGAGCAGGTTGACACCTTTGGCCACGATGCGGAGGGCGTCGATGTCGAGGCCGCTGTCCGTCTCGTCGAGGATGGCGAGCGTGGGTTCGAGCATGGCCATTTGGAAGATCTCGTTGCGCTTCTTCTCGCCGCCGGAGAAGCCCTCGTTCACGCTGCGGTTCATCAGGCGGTTGTCCAGCTCCACGATTTCGCGCTTCTCACGCATCAACTTGAGGAAGTCGGTGGCTGAAACGGGCTCCTCGCCACGGTACTCGCGGCGGGCATTGACGGCCGCACGCATGAAGTTCACCATGCTCACGCCGGGGATCTCTACGGGGTACTGGAAGCTGAGGAAGATGCCTTCGCAGCTGCGCTCTTCGGGGGCCAGCTCCAGGAGGTCTTTGCCTTGGAAGGTCACTGAGCCTTGAGTCACCTCAAAGGCTGGATTGCCGACCAGCACACTGCTGAGTGTGCTCTTGCCCGAGCCATTGGGGCCCATGATGGCGTGTATCTCGCCGGCGTTCACGCGGAGGTCGATGCCTCGCAATATCTCTTTGCCGTCGATGCCGGCATGTAGGTTGTTTATCTCTAATAACATAGTAGGGGGTGATAAGGGGTAGGTTATATGTATGTAGGGTGAAATAGTTGGGGGCTTCTTCTCTGCTCCTTGCTTCTTCTCTGGTCCTTCTTTTCTTCCCTTGATGGAAGAAAAGAAGCAAAAGAAGATCAAGGCCTCAGGGAGGCCGGCCAAGCTGGCCGGGTACCTGGCAGGGGAGGGCCGCGCCCAACTTAGTAGAGGATGTTGTCGAGTATCATATAGAAAAGTGTCCAGGCGTCGCCCTCGCGGAAGCAGAAGGGGAAGTTGACCTTGAGGCCGACGCTGAGGTCGTGATACATGCCGCGGTCGGCATAGCTGGAGCCCATGTCGATGCCTCCACCGGGCTGGTCGATCGCCGTGCGGGCGCCGAGGCCGATGACAAAGTCGTAGCGCAGCGTGAGGGCGATGGACGAAAAGAGGTAACAGTCCAGCCCGATGCCGGGCGAAAGGGACAGACGCGGGTTGCGGAAGTAATACGTCGCGTGGCTGTCCAAATAGGGCGCCGTGGTGCGACGGACGCGTTCGTCGAAGTTGCCCCAGGCCGAGGCCGCGAGGAAGGGCTGCACGGGGAAGCGGTCGGGCAGGAAGTAGCGCTTCATCCCTAACCGCAGGCCCTGCATGGTGCGGGCGGCGTCGTTGTCGTAAACGATCTCCGTGTGGAAGTAACCCGCTTCGACGGCCCACTTGTCGGGCAGTGCGAGCTCGCCGGTCACGAACCACTCCGTGCCATGCGTCACGACGATAGCGCGGGGGTAGCTGCCCGTCTGCACCGGTTGTGCGAAGGGCGATCCGCCGGCGTTGATGGCCCACCGGCGCCGACAATCGTCTTGGCCGAAGGCTGTCATCCAGCCCACCGCCACGATGGACAGCAACAGGAGGAGCCGACGCCGTTTCATCCCACGCTTCCCTCCAGAGAGATCTGCAACAGCTTCGTGGCCTCGACGGCGAACTCCATCGGCAGCTTGTTCATCACCTCGCGGGCGTACCCGCCGACGATCAGGCTGACGGCCTTCTCCGTGTCGATGCCGCGCTGGTTGCAGTAGAACAGTTGCTCTTCGTTCACCTTGCTCGTTGTGGCCTCGTGCTCCACGACGGCCGTCTCGTTCTGTATGTCGACGTAGGGGAACGTGTGTGCGCCACAGGTGGAGCTGAGCAGCAGGCTGTCGCACTGGCTGTGGTTGCGGGCGCCCTCAGCGCGCGGGGTGACCTTCACGAGGCCGCGGTAGCTGTTCTGGCTATGTCCGGCGGAGATGCCCTTCGAGACGATCGTGCTGCGGGTGTTGCGGCCCAGGTGGATCATCTTCGTGCCCGTGTCGGCCTGCTGATAGTTGTTGGTCACGGCCACGGAGTAGAATTCGCCCACGGAATTGTCGCCGGCCAGGATGCACGAGGGGTATTTCCACGTGATGGCCGATCCGGTCTCCACCTGCGTCCAGGAGATCTTGCTACTCTCACCCTTACACATGCCGCGCTTGGTGACGAAGTTGTAGATACCGCCGTTGCCGTCCTTGTCGCCCGGATACCAGTTCTGCACGGTGGAGTATTTCACCTCCGCGCGATCCATGGCGATGATCTCCACGATGGCGGCGTGCAGCTGATTCTCGTCGCGCATGGGCGCGGTGCAACCTTCGAGGTAGCTCACGTAGGCGTCGTCGTCGGCCACGATGAGGGTGCGCTCAAACTGACCCGTGTTGGCGGCGTTGATGCGGAAGTAGGTGCTCAGCTCCATCGGGCAACGCACGCCTTTGGGGATGTAGACGAACGATCCGTCGGAGAAGACGGCCGAGTTGAGTGCGGCGAAGAAGTTGTCGCGATAACCGACCACCGTGCCGAGGTATTTGCGGACAAGGTCCGGGTGGTGCTTCACCGCCTCGCTGAAGGAGGAGAAGATGATGCCCTTTTCGGCCAGCACCTCCTTGAAGGTGGTCTTCACCGAGACGCTGTCCATGACCGCATCGACGGCCATGCCGCTGAGGATCTTCTGCTCGTGGAGCGGGATGCCCAGCTTGTCGAACGTCTTGAGTAGCTCCGGGTCCACCTCGTCGAGGCTCTTGGGCCCGGCCTTCTTTTTCGGGGCGGCGTAGTAGATGATGTCTTGATAATCGATGGGCGGGATGTTGAGGTGCGCCCATTGGGGCATCTCCAGCGTCTGCCAGTGGCGGAAGGCGCGGAGGCGGAAGTCTAAGAGCCACTCGGGCTCCTCCTTCTTGCGTGAGATCAGACGGATCACGTCCTCATCGAGTCCGCGGTGCAGCAGCTCCGTGTCGATGTCCGTAGTGAAGCCGTACTTGTATTCGCTGCCGGTGATCTCGTCCAGTAGCGGGTCGGTATTCTTCTTTGTTTTCTCCATTTGTCTGTTTGTGTGAGGGTGATATGTAGTCGGCTGTGCCTTGCGGCGGCCGTTGATGTCTCGTTTGGGTGGGGCAGGGAGAGGATTGCTCCGCCTCACGCGTGCTAAAAACGTGCCAAGTTTTACCTCCGTCACGTCGTGTAAAGCCCAAAACCGGGTTTTTATGCCATTGCAGGCATTGCAATCGTCCAAAACCGGGTTTTTATGCCATTGCAGGCGTTGCAATCGCCCAAAACCGGGTTTTTACGCCATTGCAGGCGTTGCAATCGCCCAAAACCGGGTTTTTACGCCATTGCAGGCATTGCAATCGCCCAAAACCGGGTTTTTATGCCATTGCAGGCATTGCAATCGTCCAAAACCGGGTTTTTATGCCATTGCAGGCGTTGCAATCGTCCAAAACCGGGTTTTTAAGCCGTTGCAGGCGTTGCAATCGCTCAGAATCAGATTCTGGAGGATTTGCACGGTCTGCAATGGCTCAGAATCAGATTCTGGAAGAATTGCATGGTCTGCAATGGCCCGGAATCAGATTCTGGAGGATTTGCATGGTCTGCAATGGCTCAGAATCAGATTCTGGAAGAATTGCACGGTCTGCAATGGCCCGGAATCAGATTCTGGGGTGCCCTGCGCACAAACCCCGGGCTGGAGATGGGCGCCCCCCACGGCTTGTCGGGGTGGGGCGATGTGACTCCTGTAGATCCCGCTCTCGCCAGACGAAGAACTTGGGCGAAAAGAGGGTCGGTACCGTCTCGCGGATGAAGGGATAGGTGCGCGAACGGCTCTTGGTCTCCTCAGTGAGGAGGAAGCCGTGGCGGTCGATCCCCTCGACGAAGTTCAGCGTGAAGCTGCTGATGAACAGGGCGACGCTGGCGGCACAGAGCGCACCGGCCAGGCGGTTGGGGATGTTGAGCGCGCTCTCGTCTACCCAGTGGTCTATCCATCGACCGGCCAGGCGGACGGTGGCGAAGATGAGGACGAAGGCGCCGATGTAGCTGACGAACGTCACGCTGCCCTCTGACACCCACCCTGCGCTCAGAACGAGCGCGCGCAGCCAGTGGGCCACGCGCGAACAGCAATAGATGACGGCCACGACGGCGCCAAGAACGGCCACTTCACGGACGAATCCGTCGTGCCAGCCCTTGACGAGGCCCCCTCCGACAAGGCCTAAGACCACGATATCCAGCCAGGTCATGCGCGTCTGGGGGGCTGTGGGTTAGAGCGTCTTCTTGACCTCGATCTCGTCGAACGGCTCGATCATGTCGCCCTCTTGCACATCGTTGTAGTTGTTGATGAAGAGGCCACACTCCTGTCCGGCCACGACCTCCTTCACCTCGTCTTTGAAGCGCTTGAGTGAGGCCAACTCGCCGGTGTGGATCACGATACCGTCACGGATGACGCGCACTTTGTTGGCGCGCTTGATCTTGCCTTCCTTCACGAGGCAGCCAGCCACGGTGCCCACCTTCGAGATCTTGAAGACTTGCAGCACCTCGAGGTTGCCGCAGATCTCCTCCCGAATCTCGGGCGAGAGCATGCCCTCCATAGCCGAGCGCACCTCCTCGATGGCGTCGTAGATGATGGAGTAGAGGCGGATCTCGACGCCCTCCTTGTCGGCCAACTTACGGGCGGCCTGGGCTGGGCGCACCTGGAAGCCGATGATGATGGCGCTGGATGAGGCGGCCAGCTCGACGTCGGATTCGGAGATCTGCCCGACGGCTTTGTGGATGACGTTGACCTGAATCTCTTCGGTGGAGAGCTTGATGAGCGTATCGGAGAGCGCCTCGACGGAGCCGTCCACGTCGCCCTTGACGATGAGGTTCAGCTCGTGGAAGTCGCCCAGTGCACGGCGGCGCCCAAGTTCCTCGAGTCCGAAGCGCTTCTGGGTGCGGAGCCCCAGCTCACGCTGCAACTGCTCGCGGCGTGCAGCGATTTCGCGCGCCTCCTGCTCGGTCTCCAAGACGTTGAGCGTGTCGCCCGCCTGTGGCGCACCGTCCAGGCCGAGGATCAGCACCGGCTCCGATGGCCCAGCGCTCTCCACGCGTTGGTTACGCTCGTTGAACATGGCCTTGACGCGTCCGTAGTGTGTACCCGCCAGCACGATGTCGCCTTGGCGCAGCGTCCCGTTGCTCACCAGTACTGTGGCCACATAGCCGCGCCCCTTGTCGAGCGACGACTCGATGACGGAGGCCGTGGCGCGACGTTTCGGGTTGGCCTTCAGCTCCAAAAGGTCGGCTTCGAGCAGCACCTTTTCGAGCAAGTCTTGCACGCCGATGCCCTTCTTGGCCGAGATGTCTTGGCTCTGATACTTGCCGCCCCACTCCTCGACGAGGTAATTCATCTGCGAGAGCTTCTCCTTGATCTTGTCCGGATTGGCGCCGGGCTTATCGATCTTATTGATGGCAAAGACGATGGGGACACCGGCCGCGGAGGCGTGGTTGATGGCCTCGACGGTCTGCGGCATGACGTTGTCGTCGGCTGCGACGATGATGATGGCGATGTCCGTCACCTTGGCGCCACGTGCACGCATGGCGGTGAAGGCCTCGTGGCCCGGGGTGTCGAGGAAGGTGATGTGTCGACCGTCGGGCAGGGTCACGCTGTAGGCACCGATGTGCTGCGTGATGCCACCGGCCTCACCGGCGATCACGTTGGCGTTGCGGATGTTGTCCAGCAGCGACGTCTTACCGTGGTCCACGTGGCCCATGACGGTCACGATTGGTGGGCGCGGCACCCAATCCTCGGGGTTGTCCTCCTCTTCTTTAATGGCTTCCGACACCTCGGCGCTGACGTATTCCGTCTTGAAGCCGAACTCCTCGGCTACGATGTTGATCGTCTCCGCGTCGAGTCGCTGATTGATGGAGACCATCATACCGATGCTCATGCAGGTGGAGATGACCTCGGAGACGGAGACGTCCATCATGTTGGCCAGGTCGTTGGCGGTGACGAACTCCGTGAGCTTCAGAATCCGGCTTTCGCGTTCTTCGGCGCGTAGCAGTTCCTGCTCGCGGAAGGCCACAGCGTCACGTTTCTCGCGGCGATACTTGGCGCCTTTGCTCTTGGCGCCCTTGCTGGTCAGACGGGCCAGTGTCTCCTTCACCTGACGCTGCACATCGCCCTCGTTTACCTCCGTATGCACGGGGCGTTTGGGGCGCTTGTTATCGTTCGATCGCTTGTTGTCGTTCGACCGTGCACCCGTATTGACGGCGGCGTTGATGTCGATGCGGTCTTTCTTGATGCGCTTACGCTTCTTCTTGGCGTCGGCGGATGCGGCGGCCGATGGGGTGGCGGGGGCATGAGGCGTCGCAGATGTAGCGGGCTTAGCTGGGGTAGCGGAAGCCTGCGGTTGCTGCCGCCGACGGTCACGGTTACGCTCGAAGCCCCTGCGCTTGGGGCGCATGGATTGGTTGATGGTGGCGAGGTCGATCTTGCCTGTCACTTTGATGTTCGACTCCAAGCGAGGTGTCTCCAGACGGAACACCTCGTCCTCCTTTTTCTCCGTCGATCCCGTCTGCGCCGTGCTGTCGGCCGATACCTCCGGTTTGGGCGTTTCGGCAACGGTCGGAGCTGGTTCTGCGGGCGCTTCAGCGATGGGTGCAGGCGCTTCCTGCGTTTGCGCTGTGGGTGCAGAGGCCTCCGCCTTGATCTCTACGGGGGCTGTCCCTTCCTTCGGTTGCTCTACGCTGGGGGCAGGCGCCTCAACGGTTGGAGCGCTTACGGCAGGAGTCTCCGGCTTAGCCTCTCCCTCAGAGGACGCTGGAGCAGGGGCAGCAGGCTTTGTCTCCGTGTGGTGTGTGGTCGCAGAATGTCCACTGTGTTTACGCCGCCGGGAGTGCGACGATCCGTGTCCGCTCGTTTCGGGTAGATCGATCTTGCCTTTGGTGACGAATTTGGGGAGGATGTCGTCCGGTATCTCGGTCTTGATCACATCCGGTTCCGTCTTGGTGGGTTCCTGAGCTACGGGTTCCGGCTTTGGTTCTGGTTTCACGTGCGTTTCTGTCGGTGCAGCTTTTTCGAGCAGACGACTTCGTTCGGACTCCGGCAGGTTTTTGCCGAATTCCTTAACGAGCAGGGTGTACTGCTCATCGGGAATGCGGACGTTGGGGTTGCTTTCGACCTCGAAACGCTTCCCGCGCAGATAGTCGACAACCGTCTGCAAGCCGACATTCAAGTCCTTCAATACTTTGTTCAATTTAACAGGCATATCTCTCTTCCTCGTGTAGTTATCTCTGATTTAATCCTCCTCTTTTTCGTCGGTGTCGTCTTCTTGAAACACTTCAGGGGTGTCGTCGTCCGCTTCTTCGTCGGCGTCGTCTTCTTCCGGTTCATCTTCTGTCGGTGTCTCGTCCGGTTCGTCGGTGGATTCAGCGGGCTGTTCGTCGACGGGTTCGGATGCGTCGGTTGTGTCAACGGGCTGTTCGTCGACGGGTTGTTCCTCTTCCGGAGCATAATCGTCGGGTGCCGGTTGAGCTTCGTCTTCAAACTCGGCTGAGAGGACACGCAGCAGGTCGTCCACGGTCTGCTCTTCCAGGTCGGCACGCTCCATGATCTCTTCGGGGGCGAGGGCAAGCACAGCTTTGGCGGTGTTGCAACCGATCTCCTTGAGGGCTTCGATTACCCAAGGCTCCACCTCGTCAGCGAACTCGTCGAGATAGATATCCTCCTCGTCGGCCGTATCGATGTCGCGGAAGACGTCGATGGTGTAGTCCGTAAGCATACTGGCCAGCTTGATGTTGAGTCCGTTCTTACCGATGGCCAGCGAAACCTCTTCAGGGCGCAGGAAGACTTCCGCCTTATGCTCCTCTTCGTCGACGCGGATGGAGGAGACTTTGGCCGGGCTGAGTGCGCGCTGGATATAGAGTGCGGTGTTGGTGGTGTAGTTTACGACGTCGATATTCTCGTTGCGCAGCTCGCGGACGATGCCGCGGATACGTGAGCCCTTCATGCCGACGCAGGCACCGACGGGATCGATGCGTTCGTCGTACGATTCGACGGCGATCTTGGCGCGTTCACCGGGGATGCGTGCGATAGAGCGGATGGTGATCAGGCCGTCGTTGATCTCGGGCACTTCGATTTCGAAGAGGCGCTGCAGGAAGGCCTTGTCGGTACGCGAGAGGTAGATCTTCGTGTTGTTATCCGTCTCTACCCGCTGCACGACGGCGCGTACGGCCTCGCCCTTGCGATAGAAGTCGCCGGGGATTTGCTCCGATTTGGGCAGCAGGAGCTCGTTGCCTTCGTCGTCGAGTAGCAGCACCTCTTTCTTCCATACCTGATAGACGTCGGCCACGACGATGGTGCCGATCAGCTCGCGATATTTGGCTGTGAGGTTGTCCTTTTGGAGCTCTAGGATCTTCGAGGCCAGCGCCTGTCGGAGGTTGAGGATGGCGCGCCGGCCAAAGTCGGCGAAGTGCACCTCGTCGGTCACTTCTTCACCGATGGTACAGTCGGCGTCGATCTGTTGCGCATCGCGTAGCGAGACCTCCAAATTGGGGTCGCTGACGTGTCCGTTTTCCACCACGGTGCGGTTGCGCCAGATCTCGAAGTCGCCCTTTTCGGGGTTGATGATCACGTCGTAATTCTCGTCCGTGCCGAACATTTTAGCGATCACGTTGCGGAACGACTCTTCGAGCACGTTGATCATCGTCTCCTTGTCGATATTCTTCAGGTCTTTGAACTCCTGAAGGCTGTCTATCATGCTGACTGTTTCCTGTTTCTTGGCCATATTCTCTTGTCTTCTCTCTATTTGAATCGGATTTTACTTTTCGCGTATGCTATCTCATCATATCGGTACGTCTCGTCTTCGTACACGGTGGTCTTGCGACGGGCACCTTCGGGCTTTACCTTTTTGGCTACGGTGAGCGTGACGCCCGTCTCGTCAGCATCCTTGAGCATACCCGTGCGGAGGGTACCTTCGCGGGGCTTGAGCTCGATTTCACTGCCGATATGCTTGCGGTATTGGCGGACGATCTTGAAGGGGCGATCGAGGCCGGCGGAGGTGACCTCCAGCTCGTAATCCTCGGCGTCACGGTCGAGGTGCTGCTCGATATATTGGCTCAGGGCCACGCAATCGTCGATGCTGACGGCCTCGTCGTGGTCAATCTCCACAACGATGGCGTTGTCGGCACCGATGACGACATCCACAAGGTAGCAAGCCGAGTCGGCCAGGGCGGCTTCAGCCAGACGCATCACTGTATTTCGTTCGATCATTATTGTGCAAAAAGAAAGGGAACCAAAGTGTTCCCCCGTCGTAATTTCGGGGGCAAATATACAATCAATCAGCCTTTTTCTAAGGAAAGGCGTTTTCCAGGCTTTGGCTGGAGAGGTGAAGGCGGATTGGGGGCGTGGCTTAGATGCAGGGCCGGGGCTGACCTTTTCCAAAGATCCCTTTTAAGTACGTTTGCGCCGTTTGAAAACAAAACACCTATAGATATATGAGTGAACTGCATATCATTAATCACCCGATGATCTGCCACAAGTTGACGCGGATCCGGGATGTGAACACGGGTGCGAAGGACTTCCGCGAGTTGCTCCGCGAGATTGCTATGCTGATGGGCTACGAGGTGACGCGCGATCTGCCGCTGACGGAGGTCGAGATCGAGACACCGATGGAGCGCACCGTGGCGTATGAAATCTCGGGCAAGAAGTTGGCTATCGTGCCCATCCTCCGCGCCGGCCTCGGCATGGTGGACGGACTGCTGAGCCTGCTGCCCGTGGCTAAGGTGGGGCACATTGGCCTCTATCGCGATCACGACACGCACCGCCCCGTCTTTTATTACTGCAAGCTGCCGGAGGACATCGACCGCCGTATGGTGATCGTCACCGACCCGATGTTGGCCACCGGTGGTAGTGCCTCGGACGCGATCCGTATGCTCAAAGAGAAGGGTTGCACCAACATCCGCCTCATGTGCCTCGTGGCGGCGCCTGAGGGGGTGGCTTACGTACAGAAGAACCACCCGGACGTGGACATCTACACCGCCTCGCTCGACCGCGAACTGAATCCGCAAGCTTACATCCTGCCTGGGCTGGGCGACGCGGGCGACCGCATTTTCGGCACAAAGTAGGCGTCGCCTAATAGCCGTAACGCTAAGCATCCTCTCGACAGGGGCCTCTCTCAAAAAGGTTCGCTGTCGGGAGGATGCGTTTTTTGTGCCCCGATAGAAATGCGGTTTCATGTCGCATGAAACGGCATTTTCGATTGGAAAAACCATTTCATGTCGCATGAAACCGCATTTCCGACTGGAAAAGTCATTTCGTGTCACATGAAACCGCATTTCCGACTGGAAAAGTCATTTCATGTCGCATGAAACGGCATTTTCGATTGGAAAAGCCATTTCGTGTCGCATGACGGGGCATTTCCGACTGGAAAAGCCATTTCGTGTCGCATGACGGGGCTTCGAGCATTGCCCCCACCCACTTTTTTAGATGAAAACGACTTCAAACGACGACGGAGGCGGAAGCATGAGGCGCGTTCAGCGTTGCGTGACGATCAGTGCGCGGCGCGTCTTTGAGGTGATGCGAAAACGGTTGTCGGTGCGATGGCCCACGATCCAAAGGATCCGCCCCGAGGCGTCGCAGAGGATCCACGCGGCGGCTTTGCGGAGGAGGCTGAATTTGTGGTCAGAGAAATAGTCGCTCAGCTTCTTGCGACCTGTCATGCCGAAGGGCACGAAGCTGTCGCCAGCGCGCCAACGCCGGAGGGTGAGTGGCAGGGCGATGCGATCGGCGTCGAAGGTGGCCACGTGGGGGCTGCGGCTGATGGTGAACGCCTCGTCGACGATGCGCTCCTCGAGGCTGAGGCGGATGGGCGCGGTGAGTTCGCTGCCCGGAGCGAGGGGGAAGGCGTCTGCGGACACTTCGTCGGCGGGGTATAGGATCAGGTGGAGGCGATCTTTGAGGAGGTGCCATCGGCCGCCGGGGGCGACGAACGAGCGACCGGATTCGCCGCTGAGGGCGCGGGCGATGTCGGCGCACTGTGAGGGTGTAAAGCCATAAGGCGTGAGCAGTTCGAAGAGCACGGCCTGCGGGGCGGGCGTGCGGAGGAGGGCGTCGATCGATATGCGGCCGTCGGCGTCGATAAGGTGCGCGCGGTGGCTATCGATGGCGTTGCGATAGATGGCTTCGACATCCGTGAGATGGCCGGCCATGCGTAGGATGGCGTCTCGGACCGACGGGTTGAGTTGCTCCATGAGCGGTAGCAGGCGGAGGCGGACGAAGTTGCGCCGATAGACGTCAGAGGCGTTCGAGCTGTCGGTGCGGAAGGGTAGGTGGCGATCGGCAAGCCAGCGGACGATCTGGTGGCGGTCGACCGAGAGCAGCGGCCGGACGATATGCCCATTGCGGGGCCGCATGCCGCATAGCCCGCTGAGGCCCGTGCCGCGGATGAGGTTGAGGAGGACGGTCTCGACGTTGTCGTCGCGGTGATGAGCCACGGCGATGGCCTCAGCCCCCAGCTCGCGGCGGAGCGTCTCGAACCATTCGTAGCGCAAGGTACGGGCAGCCATCTCCGTGGAGACGCCGTTTTGGCGGGCATAGTCGGCCGTGTCGAAATCGATGCGACGGAAGGGGAGGCCGAGCGCTTCGGCGGTCTGTTGGGCAAAGTCGGCGTCGGCGTCGGACTCGTCGTTGCGCAAGTGGAAGTTGCAATGGGCAGCCACGCAGGGGTAGCCGAGTCGGGTGAGGATATGCAGCAGGGCGACAGAGTCTGCGCCGCCACTCAGTCCGACGATGACGAGTGCCCCGGGCCGGAGCAGTTGGTGTTGCGCGATGTAGGCTTGGACGGTGGAAAGCATGGGTTGCGAGGTGGTTATGGGGGTAGTCAAGAGGTGGTTATGGGGTAGTCAGAGGGCGTGTGAAGTTGTATGGGGGGCGAATGATGCGCGCGCAAAAATAGATGGGGTGGGAGAGGGGCAATGAAATCAGCGACTTATGTTTGCCCGCACATGGAAAAGAAATACGGTTATTTCAAGCGAGACATCAGTTGGTTGTCATTCAATTATCGCGTCCTCCTGGAGGCCGCAGACGCCACCCTACCCATCTATGAGCGGATCCGCTTCCTCTCCATCTACGCCTCCAATCTGGAGGAGTTCTATGAGATACGCGTGGCCGATCAGCGCGGCGCTATCATGAAAAAGAATTACCGCGCCGACAATTCTGAGAAGGCCGAGGAGACGCTCAACGAGATCACCACCGAGGTGAACCGTCAGCAGCAGGATTTCTACAGCATCTTCAACGACGGCATCCTGCCCGAGCTGCGTCGCCAGCGCGTTTACCTCTATCAGACGCACGAGCCGCTGCCCTTCCACCGCGACTTTGTCCGCCGCTATTTCGACGAAGAGATCTTTCCCTACCTCTCGCCCGTCACGCTCCATGAAGGATTCCGCACCTTCATCCGCGACCGCCGGCTCTACCTCATCGCCCGCATCCTCAAGCGCGAGACGCGTGAACCGCTCTATGTGCTGATCAAAATACCGCACTCGAATGTGCCGCGCTTCATCGCCCTACCCGAGCATGAGGGCATGCACTACTTCATGTTTGTCGACGACATGATCCGCTACAACCTGCCCGCCATCTTTCCCGGTTATGTGCCCGACGGATGCTACGGGATTAAGATCTCGCGCGACGCCGATATCTATGTCGACGAAGAGACGCCGCAGAGCATCCTCCAGTCTATCCGCACGAAGGTGGGCAAGCGGAAGATCGGCGCCCTGAGCCGCTTCATGTACGACCGTGAGATGCCGCCCGATGTGCTGGCCTTCGTGCGACGGTCGTTCCACATCGCGGCCGACGACCTCGTCGTGGGTGGGCGTTACATGAACCTGCAAGACATGATCCGCCTTCCGAACCCCATCGGGGCGGAGCTGGTGCGCACGCCCCCTGCGCCGCTGCGGGTGCCGTATCTCGAGGAGTTGGCATCCATGTTTCGCGCCGTGGAGCGGGGCGACGTGTTGCTGCATTTCCCCTATCAATCGTTTGACTATCTGCTGCGCTTTCTCATGGAGGCGTCGTTCGATCCGGACGTGGAGGAGATCAAGATCACGCAGTATCGCGTGGCGGAAAACTCGGCCGTGATCCACTCCCTGATCGGTGCCGCGCGCAATGGCAAACGCGTGACGGTCTTCGTGGAGCTTAAGGCGCGCTTCGATGAGGAGAACAACATGAGCACGGCCGAAGAGATGCGTCAGGCGGGGATCAAGATCATCTACAGCATACCCGGGCTGAAGGTGCACGCCAAGGTGGCCGTCGTCTTGCGTCGTGGCGAGGCCGCTGACTTTGCCTGCCTCAGCACGGGCAACTTCAACGAGAAGACGGCCAAGGGCTACTCCGACATGGCCCTCCTGACCTGCGACAAAGCCATCGTGGGCGACGTCTGCCGTGTCTTTGAGGTCTTAGAGGGGCGCCTTGCGGAGCCACACTTCGACCGCCTATTGGTGGCGCGTTTCAACATGGTGCCGGAGCTGATCCGCCTGATCCGACGTGAGGCCGACCTAGCGCGTGCCGGTCGTGGAGGGCGAATCATTCTCAAGATGAACGGCCTCCAGGATAAGCAGATGATCGACGAACTCTACGAGGCCGGTCAGGCGGGCGTGGAGATCGACCTGCTCGTGCGCGGCATTTGTTGCCTGACGCCCGACCGCAGCTATAGCCCCAACATCCGCGTCACGCGTATCGTGGACATGTATCTCGAGCACGCCCGCCTCTGGTACTTCCGCGGCGATGGCGAAGAGACGATGTACCTCACCTCCTCGGACTGGATGCGGCGCAACCTCAATCGACGGATTGAAGCCGCCGTGCCCATCCTCTCGCCCGACGTCCGCCGCGAGATCCTCGACCTCCTCGACATCCAGCTGCGCGACAACGTCAAGGCCTGCCACATCGACGGCCAGCTGCGCAACATCTACATCCACAACGACGCCCCCCCCTTCGCGCCCAGCAAGCCACCTACGAATACATCAAGCGAAGGACGCACCCAGAGTAGAGACGAATCGCATACACCCCACAGGTACCCGGCCAACTTCCCCGGCCCCGGTGGGGCCTTGACTTTCTTTTGCTTCTTTTCTTGCGTCAAGGCAAGAAAAGAAGAAGGAGAGGCAAGAAAAGAAGGAGGAAAGACAAGAAAAGAAGAAGAGGTAGGCCGATGTGTCCACCCATAGTAATATTCTCCATCAAGCAATATTCCCCCCGTTTCGCCCGTTTCCATCCCACCAAATACAGAGAAAGAAAACTTCATTTATAGCACATACATACACCCATACACAACAAACATCCCCCCATTTTTCTGCCTATGAAAAAGATTACCCCTTCCGCCCCCGCCGAACGTCAGGACAACCCCTCCAACCGTCCCCCATCCTTCGGCCCTCGCCCCGAGACCCTCGCCCTGCTCAGCTGGTTCGCCCGCATTTATACGCCGGACAACGCGCCCAACCCCGCCCTCCCCATCGCCAACTGACGCCCGCCTCGCTCATAATATATAGCGCACAATGAACCATCTCATAGCCCCATCGCTCCTCTCGGCCGACTTTATGCACCTCGGCCGCGACGTGGAGATGATCAATCGCAGCGAGGCCGACTGGCTGCATATCGACGTCATGGACGGCGTCTTCGTCCCCAACATCTCCTTCGGCTTCCCGGTCATGAACGCCCTCCGCGGCGTCTGCCACAAGCCCACGGACGTGCACCTGATGATCGTCGAGCCCCAGAAATTCATCCGCGAGGTGGCCGACTCCGGCGCCTACATGATGACCGTCCACTACGAGGCCTGCACCCACCTCCACCGCACCGTCCACGCCATCCGCGACGCCGGCATGCGCGTCGGTGTGGCCCTCAATCCCCATACGCCCGTCACACTCCTCGAGGACATCCTCGGGGACCTCGACATGGTGCTCCTCATGTCCGTCAACCCCGGCTTTGCCGCCCAGAGCTTCATCGGCCACTCCGTCGTCAAGACCGCCAAGCTGCGCCGCATGATCCGCGAGCGCGAGCTAAAGACGCTCATCGAGGTAGACGGCGGCGTGAACACCGAGACGGCCCGCGTGCTCCTCGATGCTGGTGCCGACGTGCTCGTGGCCGGCAGCTACGTCTTCCGCTCGCCCGACCCCGAGGCCACCATCCGCGAGCTGAAGGCGCTCTAAACTATCGCCTACCATTTTCTTTGAAAAGCGACCGCTCCGACACCGTGTCGGGTGGCCGCTTTTCCATTTCTGGGGGACACGGGGGGGCGGAAATAGTGTATTTCGGAGCCATGCAAATCTGCGGCGGCCAGAAATAGTGTATTTCGAGCGTTGCAAAACCTGCGGCGACCAGAAATAGTGTATTTCGGGGCCATGCAAGTCTGCGGCGACCGGAAATAGTGTATTTCGAGCGTTGCAAAACCTGCGGCAGCCAGAAATAGTGTATTTCGGGCGTTGCAAAACCTGCGGCGGCCAGAAATAGTGTATTTCGGGCATTGCAAAACCTGCGGCGACCGGAAATAGTGTATTTCGGAGCCATGCAAGTCTGCAACGGCCCGTCGCTGTGTGCGATATTAAGAAACATGACAGGAACTGACTGTCGCTGTATGCGATACTAAGAAACATGCAGGAAATTGATTGTCGCTGTATGCGATACTAAGAAACACGCAGGGAATTGACTAGCAAAGTGTTCGATACTAAGACACATGCAGGAAACTGACTGGCGCTGTGTGCGACATTAAGAAACATGCATGCGATTTATTATCGCTGTGAATTTTGAGGCCTAACCAACCTGCGACATTTCGCCGCTGTGCTGTTTCCGGATAAAGTGTTCGATTTTGGCGTCTTACGGATTGGCGTATATTTGCCCCCGCTTGATCCCCCCTTCAAATAGCACCCATTAACCCCGGGAACGAGGGCCGGACGAAAAAGCAATCCTCACGATATATACAATTGATAGTTACATCATAAGCGAAGAGCCTGGTGGCGCGTGGACGCTGCGTATACATGTCCGCTTCTGCCCCGCGTACCCCCGCTAATTCTCCATTTATCCACATAACAACATGGTCAAATACAACATTGTCGAACTCACAGACATGGATCTCCCCCGGCTGCAAACCATCGCAACCGATCTGGGACTCACGGACATTAAAGGTGTCGAAAAACAAGCCCTGATTTATCAGATTCTTGACCGACAAGCCGAATCGGTAGCCGGTATGCAAAAGGAAAAAGAAGCTCAGAAATCCGAACAGAAACGCCGCGGCCCCGGCCGTCCACCCAAAAACAAGTCGGCCGAATCCGCCGCTGAGGCCTCCGCCTCCGAAAAGGAACCCAAAGCCGACACGACCGAAAAAGCGGAAAGCAAACCCGCCAAACGTCGCCCGGGCCGCCCGAAGAAAAACAAAGCGGCAGAGCCGACGGAAGCCGCCGCTCCAGCGTCTCCAGCCAAGGCCGAGACGACGGAAGCCGCGCCCAAGGCCGAGACGAAGGAGGAGGCCGAGGCAGCGGAAAGCAAACCCGCCAAACGCCGCCCGGGTCGTCCGAAGAAAAGCAAGTCGGCGGCAGCACCCGTCGCTGAGACACCCGCCTCCATCGCCGAAACGGAGCCGATCCTGGCCACCGAGCCGATGCTCGAAGCCGAAGAGATGCCCGTAGAAGCGCCCGTGGCTGCCCCCATTGCCCCCGTATCGCCCGTCGTTCCTCCATCCGCCGCACCTGAAACGACGCCCCAAACACCCGCCGTCGCTCATGAAGCGAAGCCGTCGCCCGAGGCGCCAACAGCGACACCCGCCACTCCCCCCGCGCCCGAGGAACCGAAACGCACCATCTTCAAGCATGCCACCGACACGCCTTCCGTCCTCGATCAGGTGCTGCCCATGCAGCCGCCCGCGCCGCAGCCCAAAGACAAGCAGCAGAACGAAGCCAAGAAACGCCCCCAACAGAATCATCGGCCCAACAATCCCAACCTACGCGAAAATGCTCCCGTCGTGCCGCCCCCGCCGATCTACGATTTCGACGGCATACTGACCGCCGCCGGCGTCCTCGAAATCGTGCCCGATGGCTACGGTTTCCTCCGCTCGTCGGACTATAATTACCTCGCTTCGCCGGACGACGTCTACGTCTCGGCCTCACAAATCAAGCTCTTCGGACTTCGCACCGGCGACCTCGTCGAAGGTCCCATCCGCCCGCCGCGCGAAGGCGAGAAATATTTTCCGCTCGTCAAGGTGGACACCATCAACGGCCGACTGCCCGAAGAGGTCCGCGACCGCGTCCCCTTCGACCATCTCACACCGCTTTTCCCCGAAGAGAAATTCAAACTCACCGACCGCCGTTCGCCGAAGGTTTACGACCCGTACGCCGTCCGCGTAGTCGACCTTTTTGCACCCATCGGCAAGGGGCAACGCGGGCTCATCGTGGCACAACCGAAGACTGGTAAGACGATGCTCCTCAAGGATATCGCCAACGCCATCGCCGCCAATCACCCGGAGGTTTACATGATCATCCTGCTCATCGACGAACGCCCCGAGGAGGTGACCGACATGGCCCGTAGCGTAGACGCCGAAGTCATCGCCTCCACCTTCGACGAGCCGGCCGACCGCCACGTGAAGATCGCCGAGATCGTCCTCAATAAGGCCAAACGCATGGTCGAGTGTGGCCACGACGTAGTCATCCTGCTCGACTCCATCACCCGCCTGGCCCGCGCTTATAACACCGTGCAACCGGCCTCGGGCAAGGTGCTTTCGGGTGGCGTGGAGGCCAATGCCCTCCAGAAGCCGAAGCGATTCTTCGGTGCTGCGCGTAACATCGAGCACGGCGGTAGCCTCACCATCCTTGCTACGGCTCTCACCGAAACGGGTTCGAAGATGGACGACGTGATCTT
Organism: Tannerella serpentiformis; assembly: GCF_003033925.1. Classification (NCBI taxonomy): domain Bacteria; kingdom Pseudomonadati; phylum Bacteroidota; class Bacteroidia; order Bacteroidales; family Tannerellaceae; genus Tannerella; species Tannerella serpentiformis. Next base: position 1,014,073 of record NZ_CP028365.1, on the reverse strand, counting down.
CGAGGAGTTCAAGGGTACGGGCAACATGGAGCTGCAACTCGACCGTAAGCTGGCCAACCGTCGCATCTTCCCTGCGGTCGACATCCAGGCCTCCAGCACGCGTCGCGACGATTTGCTGCAGGACGAGAACATCCGCAACCGCCTATTCGTACTCCGCAACACCGTACTCTCGGACATGAATACGGTCGAGGCAATGGAGTTCGTCAAGAAGCGCTTGGAGGGCACCACGGACAACGCCGAATTTTTGGCCTCCATGAACGGCTGACAGCCGGAGGAGCGTCACTCTGGCCTCTCGGACTTAGGGAGGCACCGCAGAAACGTCCTGTCGGGCGAAAGGGATCCGGTCGATTCCTTCCGTCCGGCAGGACGTTTCGTTTGCATCCGTCCGCCGTTGGCGGAGCTTAGTCGCGGTTCCGCCGCCTCATCAGTCGGCCCACGGCATTTTCAAGAGACTCCGTCGGCTCAATGATATTATAGCCGTCCCAGAAATTGGCGTCATAGAAGTCAGCTGCGCGGTCGGTCAGGGCGTCACGTGAGCGAAACGCCTCGCGGTAGGGGATTTTCTCTGCGTGTGTCTCGTCACGATCGGTGATGGCCATTTCCGACGTCACGACGTACGATGTGGCGAAAAGCCGCCGATGCCAGTCGCAACGAAAGGCCGTTTCGCAGCGCACGTAAGCCAGGCTACTGCGACCGTCGGCCTGTCGCCGATAGGTGACGAGGAAGGCCAATCGCTCGGGGCGAAAGCGCAGTCCGGCGGGTTTCTTGCGGAGCATGGCCTGCGTGGCCTTGAGGCGGTCGGTCATATCGAGGCTGAACTCCGCGCGGGAGATCGTCCGCGTTTCGCTGTCGATGTAAAGCAGCCCTTCGTAGAGCGCATAAGGGCAGACGACACGTGGCATGAAGCGGATCTCAACGTGCGGACGATCGTCTATCAGTGTGGTGCGATTGTAGCGGAAGGCGTAGTGTTCCATCTCGTCGGGGGCGAACATCAAATCGCTGTTTTTCACCACATCGAGAAAGATGGAGAGCGTCGGGCCGCCTTCGAATTTCACGATGAGCGTGTCGCCCGGCCGTTGGCTGAGCAGCCTCCGCCCCTTCTCGAGCCGTACCCGATCGGCGTTTGTGCCCACGCCATTGTAAGGCGTCTTGTAGAGCCCGACGATGGCCTCCGAAATGTCGATGTAGCGCCGCCCCTTGCGGATGACTTCCCGATAAAAACCAGTCAGGCGATTGGCCCGCTGCGGATAGTTGTCCGTGATGCGATCCACAGCCTGGCGCACGAGGTCGCGCGCATCACCGCCCATGACGGTCACCTCCTCCAGGAGGTTAGCGTTCGGTGTCAGTTGGATGGAGGCCGCCTCGACCTGCGTACCCGGTCGAATCGGATAGGTAAGGAGCGCGTAGCCGATGTGCGAAAACTCGATCCGATCGGCCCGGAGGGAGTCAGCCACATGGAGCGAAAAATAACCGTCGGCGTTGGTCACGGTGCCGATGCCCGTACCTGGCACGGCGACATGCACCGCCGGCAGCACACGGTTCGTGCGGGTATCGCGCACCGTTCCGCTGACGGTGGCGTACGGTCTACGTGCTGGCGCATCCGTCTGCGCCGCGCTGCGAAGCCCCACCATACCGGTGGCCATAAAGAGGCTCCACAGCAGAACTCGAAAAATCGTTTCAGTCTTCATGATTCGGTAAGCGTTTGAATAAAATGAATAGAGAAAGAGAGCGTGAAGTAAGCTGGGAATAAGTAGCACGAAATAACAAAAATCATCGGCAAGTAGACCTAAAAAAGTTTTAGCGCCCGTCCGCTTCCGGCTGCCTTTTCCCACCGACCGCGAGGCTCCCCAAGTGACCCCCTGCGATGACTCGAAAAAGTATGGCTCCAGACAGCCTTCGGCTTTGGGTCGATACCCTGCGAAAAGCCACTCCAGCCTTTGGAAATGTACCCCGAAAAGACGTTCCGGCCAGACAACCTCCGGCTGCCTTTTCCCACCGATCGTGAGGCACCCTAAGCGACCTGCTGCGATAACCCGAAAAAGTACAGCTCCAGACTGCCTTCGGCTTTTGGTCAATCCTTTTCGAAAAATCTCTCCAGCGGCCCGCTGCGATAACCCGAAAAAGTGTAGCTCCAGACAGCTTCCAGCTTTTAGTCAATCCTTTTCGAAAAATCTCTCCAGAGACCCGCTGCGATGACCCGAAAAAGAGCTGCTCCAGATAGCCTTTGACTTTTGGTCGATACTCCGCGAAAAGCCCTGCCAGCCTTCGGAGATGTACCCCGGAAAAATGTTTACGCCCGTCCGCTTTCGGCTTTTGGTCAATCCTCTGCGGAAAACCACTCAAGTGACCCGCTGCGATAGCTCGAAAAAGAGCAGCTCCAGACAGCCTTCGGCTTTTGGCCAATAACCCGCAAAAAGTCCCTCCAGCCTTTGGAGATGTGTCCTGAAAAACGTTTATACCAGACTGCCTTCGGCTTTTGGTCGATACTCCGCGAAAGGCCCCTCCAGCTTTCAGCTTTTGGTCAATCCCCTGCAAAAAGCCTCTCCAGCGCCCGGAGATGTGCCCCGGCCATTCGCCTCGGGCTGTCGGCTTTAGGCTGTAACAAAGATAAAAGAAATAGGGCGTGAGGGCTGCGAATAGGGTGTAAATTTCCAAAAGATGCGTCTTATAGCCCAAAACGCACTGAAGAAAAATGAACCGTTCTACAAACAGCCCTCGGCTATGTGAAGAAGCGCTTCGGCGACTCGAAACAGCTTCAAGATACCCCTTCCAGAAAATACGTATCGGCCTCAAGCCCAAAGCGCGCTGAGGAAAAATAAGCTATTCTACAGACGGCCTTCGGCTATGTGAAAAAGCGCTTCGGCGACTCGAAACGGCTTCAAGATACCCCTTCCAGAAAATACGTATCTACCTCAAGCCCAAAACGCGCTAAAGAAAAATAAGCTGTTCTACAGACGGCCTTCGGCTATGTGAAAAAGCGCTTCGGCGACTCGAAATGGCTTCAAGATACTTCTTCTCGAAAGTGCGTATCGGCCTCAAGCCCAAAACGCGCTGAGGAAAAATAAGCTGTTCTACAGACGGCCTTCGGCTATGTAAAGAAGCGCTTTGGCGACTCGAAAGGGCCTCAAGATACTTCTCCTCGAAAGTGTGTATCTGCCTCAAGCCCAAAACGCGCTGAAGAAAAATAAGCTATTCTACAGATGGCCTTCGGCTATGTGAAGAAGCGCTTCGGCGACTCGAAACGGCCTCAAGATAGTCCTCCTCGAAAGTGCGTATCTACCTCAAATCTTATGGCCTGCGGACCGAAACGGAGCGAATGTGTACGCAGCCTCTTACTTTTGCGCCCCCTAAAAAAGGGGACTCCAAAGATGATTGATAGTGCTTATTTTGAAGATAAAAAGGCGGCCTACTACACGCTGGGTTGCAAGCTCAATTTCGCCGAAACGTCCGCCATCGGCCGCGAACTGGCCGATCATGGTATCCGACGTGCGCGCGTCGGGGAACAGGCCGACGTCTGTGTGGTGAACACTTGCTCCGTGACGGAGCTTGCCGACAAAAAGTGTCGCCAATTAATCCGACGCATTCGCCGCCAACACCCGAAGGCGTTCGTTATCGTCACGGGATGTTACGCGCAACTGAAGCCGGACGAGGTGCTCGCCATCGATCACGTCGATCTGGTCTTAGGCGCTGAGCAGAAGGGAGATGTGATGCGTCACCTGCGCGAGCGGACGGCCGGCCTGGCGGTGACGACCGACACGAAACGCATTCGCGCTTTCACCCCCTCCTGCTCGGCGGACGATCGCACGCGCCACTTTTTGAAGGTGCAGGACGGCTGTGACTATTTCTGTTCTTTCTGTACCATCCCGTTTGCGCGCGGACGCAGTCGGAATGGCCGCATAGCCGACCTCGTGGCGCAGGCCGAAGGGGTGGCGCGCGAAGGCGGGCGGGAGATCGTCCTCACCGGCGTCAATATTGGCGACTTCGGGCGCTCCACGGGCGAGACTTTTCTGGACCTCCTCCGCGCGCTGGATCGGGTCGAGGGCATTGCGCGCTACCGCATTTCGTCCATCGAGCCGAACCTCGTCACGGATGAGGTCATCGAGCTTGTGGCCGCCAGCAGCCGCTTCATGCCGCACTTCCATATCCCGCTGCAAAGCGGCAGCGACACCGTCCTCGAGCTGATGCGCCGACGCTACGACACGTCGCTCTTTCGCCGCCGCGTGGAGCGGATCCGCAGCCTGATGCCGGACGCGTTTATCGGCGTGGACGTGATCGTGGGTACCCGCGGCGAGACGGAGGCGTGTTTTGCTGAGTGCCACGAATTTCTTGAAAATTTACCCTTCTCACAGCTTCACGTTTTTAGCTATTCCGAGCGGCCGGGGACGATGGCGCTGCGGATTACGCCCGTCGTTCCGGCCGACGTCAAGCACGCCCGCAGCCGCATGCTGCTCGACCTGTCGGACCGCAAACTCCATGCGTTTTACGACGCCCACATCGGTCGCGAGGCCACCGTCCTCTTCGAGCATGCCCGCAAAGGCGGCCGCATGTACGGGTTCACGGCGAACTATATTAAGGTAGAAACGGCGTACGACAGCGCACTCGCCAACCGCCTCACCCCCGTCCACCTCGACGGGTGGAACGCGGACGGTACGGCGCTCACGGCCACACTCCTCAGCCGCCCATGAAAGCCTTCGCGAACACGCTGATCTATGCGCTGCTTTACGCCGTGGTGCGTCTCCATGCGCTGCTCCCAATGGCCGTGCTCTACGTGCTGTCGGATATGTTTTACCTCCTCATCTATAGGTTAGTAGGCTATCGTCGGCGTATAGTCCGCAGCAACTTAGAGGGCGCCTTCCCGCACCTCTCGCCGGACGAACGCCTGCGGCTGGAGCGCCGTTTCTATCACCATTTCTCGGACTACATCGTCGAGACCATCAAGCTGGCCGGGATCTCGCACGAGGAGCTGCTGCGGCGGGCTCACCTGCGCAATCCGGAGATGGTCCGCCCGCTGCTCGAAGCCGGCCATAAATCGCTCATCCTCGTCATGGGCCACTACGGCAATTGGGAATGGTTCACCGGATTTCCTTCGCGTTTTGGGGAGCTACTGGAGGTGTGCCAGATCTACCGCCCGCTGGATAGCCCCGCCTTCGACCGACTCTTCCGCCACCTTCGGACGCGTTTCGGCGCCCGCTGCGTGCCCAAAAAAGACGTCGTCCGCGAACTCATCCGCACCGCCCGCCCCACGTCGCCCCCCGCGCTTTTCGTTTTCATTGCCGATCAGACCCCCAGCCGCGCGAATCTGCACTACTGGACCCAGTTTCTCGGCCGCGACACCGCCGTGCTCAACGGCCCCGAGCGGTTGGCCGTCAAGATGAATCTTCCCGTCATCTACGCCGACGTGCGGTGCGAAAGCCGCGGGCATTATACCGTTGATTTTCAACTCCTCACCGACGCCCCACGCTCCAAGTCCGAGAACTGGATCACCGAAGAATACACCCGGCGCATGGAGCGTACCATCCTGCGCGACCCCGCCGGTTGGCTCTGGACCCATCGCCGCTGGAAATACAGCCGATAGCCTCCGGCCGCGCCGCAAAAACGTTCCCCATCTTCTCATATCCCTCCGCCTTTAGCTATAAGGGGGCGTTGCCCCCTGTCCCCCACCTTCTTTTCTTGTCTTGACACAAGAAAAGAAGGCAAAAGAAAGTCAAGCCCTCGCGAGGGCATTTAGCTGCCTAAAGGCGGAAGGCTAAGGGTGTTTTTTTGATTTGAATTGACTGAAAGCCTGAGGCTATTGATCTTTTCTCATTGTTGACGCTTAAAAGCCTTAGGCAAATGAACGTTTCCAATGTTTACACCCGAAAGCCTCAGGCAAAAGCTCAAATCACTTCGGCGAGACAAAAATGCCTTAGGCAAAACGGCATTTTCAGTTGGAAACATCAAAAAGCCTCAAGCAAAACGGCATTTCCAATTGGAAACAGCAAAATGCCTTAGGCAAAACGACATTTCCAGCGAGAAACAACGATTTGCCTAAGGCTTTGGCGTCTCGACGGTGAAAACGCTTATTTGCCTAAGGCTTTCGGGCGTTTACGTATAGATTCGATGCATAGCTTCAGGCGTTTAGGTAAAACAAGGAGATAGATAGCAAAAGAGTAAGACGGCATTGTGTTTTCGTCTGTTTGGATCGGCTATCTTTCGGCTTCCTTGAACTGATCGAGGAGAGGGGCGTATGCCATACGCCCCTACATCTACCGGCCGAAAGGCGCATCCCAACCTGCGACTATACCTTATATATATACGGATATGACCCTCAGCCCTCCGCCTTTAGCTATAAGGGGGCGTTGCCCCCTGTCCCCCACCTTCTTTTCTTGTCTTGCCACAAGAAAAGAAGGCAAAAGAAAGTCAAGCCCTCGCGAGGGCTTTTAGCTGCCTGACGGCGGAAGGCTGTGGGTCGTCCGCTTATATATATAAGGTATAGCCGTAGGCTTTTAAGTCGTTCGAATCGTTGCGTTACGTCGGCCGCGAGCGGTGCGCAGTGGAAAGATTGAAAAAAAAGAGCGCCGAACGTTTGGCGGTAAAGAAAAAGGCGTATGTTTGCGGCATGATACCTGTATAAAAATTACAATAACCACATAATAAATCCCGATGGAAAAGATTCAAATCAATGTGCCTCGCACGATTACCTTCGTCAAGGCTAACAACACAAAGTTGAACAATTCGCTGCACGTGCAGTATCACCGCAAACAGTATGATCTGGTCATGGCCGTCGACAAAACGAAGCTGAAGCTGCCTGCCGACCTGCCGGAGAAGTGGAATACGGGAATCACGTATGAAACGAAGATCGACCAGCACTCCGCGCTCTCAGCCGACACGGCCAAGCTCAAGCAGAAGGATGCGGAGCGAAAAGACCAGTTGATCCACATTTTCCTCACGATACGCGCCCAGGAACGGTCGCATAAGGAAGATGTCCGAGACGCTGCCCTTCGACTCGCCGCCACGCTCCATCCGTACGAGAAGATCTACAAACTGCCCTACGAAATGGAGAGCGGCCGCCTGCTGAGCATGGAGGACGACATCAAAACGATGACGGCCGAGATCACTGCCTTGGGCCTCACCGAGGCCTTCGAGAATCTGAAGAAGATCAACACCGAGTTTGAGGCGCTGCACGTCCGCCGTCGGACGGGCGACGCCGACGGGAAGCTGCCCCAGGCGATCGAGATCCGTCCGCAGACGGACGCGGCGTTCGATGCCGTCTGCCAGTATATCCAAGCCGCCTATCTCAGTGCCGCTTCGGACGACGATCGCGCGCTCATCGATCAGCTCGTGGACCGAATGAACCAGACTTCGCGAGACTTCAAAACGATGCAGCGCTCCCTCACGGCCTCTCATCGGAAAGATAACAAAAAGAAGCCCGGAGAGAAGAAAAAACCGAGGAAGAAGCCGGACGACGGTCCCGACATTCGGCTGCCGGAAGACGGCAATCAGCCTAAGAAGCCGGAGGGCGGCGGTGGCGGCAAACAGCCCGAAACGCCGAAACCGGGCGGCGCTGGAGAGGGTAAGAAGCCCGAGACTCCTCAGCCGGGTGGCGCTGGCACGGGTGGCACAGGTGGCACGGGCGGCGGAGGTCCGGAAATCCACCTTCCGGAAGAATGAGGCGCGTAAGCCAATAGCGGACGACAAGAAACGGTTCCCCAGCAGTGAGAGCCGAAAGCGAACAATGAACGAGGAAAAATGCCGGGTACAAGAGCGAGGCTATCGCTCCATACCCGGCATTTTCCTTTGTCCGCTCCCGGCCGTGGATTGTCGTTCATTTTCAGCTTTTTGCTGCCTGACGCGTACGCATGGCGTTTTTTGTTGTTAGTTTTTCGCATCCGGCCGTGGCGCGTCGCTTATTTTCAGCTTTTTGCCGCCTGACGCGTACGCACGGCGTTTTCCGTTGTTGGCTTTTTACTTCCGGCTGCGGCGCGTCGCTTATTTTCAGCTTTTTGCCGCCTGACGCCTACGCACGGCGTTTTTTTGTCGTTAGTCTTTAGCCTCCGGCTGCCGCGCGTCACACATTCTCAGCCTTTTGCCGCCTGACGCCTACGCATGACGTTTTTGTTGTTAGTCTTTCGCTTCCGGCAACCGCGCGTCGTTCATTTTCAGCTTTTTGCTGCCTGACGCGTACGCATGGCGTTCGTCGTTGTCGGCTTTTTGCTTCCGGCAATTGCGCGTCGTTCATTTTCGGCCTTTTGTCGCTTGACGCCTACGCACAGCGTTTTTCATTGTCGGCTTTTCGCTTCCGGCTGCCGCACGTCGTTCATTTTCAGCTTTTTGCCGCCTGACGCGTACGCACGGCGTTCATCGTTGTTGGCTTTTCACTCTCGGCAACCGCGCGTCGTTCATTTTCAGCCTTTCGCCGCCTGCCGCGTACGCACAGCGTTTTTTGTCGTTAGCCTTTCGCTTCCGGCAACTGCGCGTCGTTCATTTTCAGCCTTTTGCTGCCTGACGCCTACGCACGGCGTTCGTCGTTGTTAGTCTTTCGCTTCCGGCTGCCGTGTGTCGTTCATTTTCAACTCTTTGCCGCCTGACGCGTACGCATGGCGTTCGTCGTTGTTAATCTTTCGCTTCCGGCAATTGCGCGTTGTTCATTTTCAGCTTTTTGCCGCCTGAGACGTACGCATGGCGTTTTTTGTCGTTAGTCTTTCGCTTCCGGCAGCCGCGCGTCGTTCATTTTCAGCCTTTTGCCGCCTGACGCTTACGCGCGGCGTTTTTCGTTGTTAGTTTTTAGCCTCTGACTTATATACGTCGTTCATTTTCAGCCTCTTACCGCCTGACGCGTACGCATGGCGTTTTTCGTTGTTAGTTTTTAGCTTCCGCCTGCCACGCGTCGCTTATTTTCAACCTTTTGCCGCCTGACGCGTACGCATGGCGTTTTTTGTCGTTAGTCTTTCGCCTTCGGCAGCCGTGCGTCGTTCATTTTCAGCCTTTTGCCGCCTGACGCCTACGCACGACGTTTTTCGTTGTTGACTTTTCGCTTCCGGCAATTGCGTGTCGCTTATTTTCAGCTTTTTGCCGCCTGATGCGTACGCATGGCGTTTTTCGTTGTTAGTCTTTCGCTTCCGACTTATACACGTCGTTCATTTTCAGCTTTTCGCCGCCTGACGCTTACGCACGGCGTTCGTTGTTGTTGGCTTTTTGTTTCCAGCTCCTGTGCGTTGTTCATTTTCAGCTTTTTGCCGCCTGAGGCGTACGCATGGTGTTTTTTGTCGTTAGTCTTTCGCTTCCGGCAGCCGCGCGTCGTTCATTTTCAGCCTTTTGCCGCCTGACGCCTATGCACGGCATTTTTTGTTGTTAGTCTTTCGCTTTTAGCTCGCTCCGCTTTTCATTGATTGCCTCGTTGAGGCGGCGGCGTTCGATCTCATTGTTTGAATCGTCGGCCGGCGGCGGGAGCAGATTGTACGATTTATAAGCCTGAGCGTGACGCGCGTTGTGCTTTTTCGCCCGGTAACTCGGCCAGAAAACAAAGCGGAGCATATTCTCGAAATTGACCGGAATACTGAGGCCCATCGGCAGCATTCCCGTGCCTACATGCCCAGCGCGTCGCAGCCCGATGCGTCGCAGCGCACGAAGGTCGCTAACCGTCGTAGCCGAAAGCATATAGCTGCCCACTGGCACGGTGGGCTGGGGGAGGGCGGCTGGCTCGTACAGCCGATAGACCGCGGGCGGCAGCTGGTCGGGGCGGGCCGTCGGACCGCCGGTGGGGCGAATGCTGTCGAAGGAAATGACCAAGGGGAGGTCGGCCGGACTATGCCGCAGCGCCGGAGCCGCCGACGTGGGCGAGAGGAGCGAACCGGAGCGGATGGCCCGCAGCGTTTCCTCGTTCAGCTCCAGCTCGCCGCTGCGTGCCCGCCGCAGCCAGGCCGTGTCCACAGCCGCAGGCTCCTGCGCCGCGATGAAGGCAGGGATAGCCAGCAGCCAGCCGAGCAGGGTGACTTTTACGAGAAACCACGCGGGCGGCGGCTTGAGAGCGTAGTGTAGCGGCAAGGCGTCCAAGACCGAGAGGGGGGAAACATGGTTGAGTGCATGGCCGAACAGCGGGGCGCGCAGGCAAGGCCACGGATGCGCTGCGATGTGAAGCCGAATCAGATTTCCTGTTCGATCTTGTAGTTGTTCCGATTCGGCGAGTTACGCGAGATCAACTCCCCGATAAAGCCCGAAAGGAAGAGCTGCGAGCCGATGATCATGGCCGTGAGCGAAATGTAGAAGAATGGCGACGTCGTGACCAAGGGGCGCAAATCGCCCTCCATCATCGAGGCCAATTTCATCACCAAGACGATGACGAGCGCAGCGAATCCGATGAGAAACATGCCGCTGCCCCAAAGCCCGAAGATGTGCATCGGTTTCTTTCCGAATTTCGACGTAAACCAAAGCGTAATGAGGTCGAGATAACCGTTCACGAAGCGATCGAGTCCGAATTTCGTAACGCCATATTTCCGCGCCTGATGGTGGACTACTTTTTCGCCAATCTTATTGAAACCAGCGATTTTCGCTAAGTAGGGGATATATCGGTGCATGTCGTTATAGACTTCGATGTTCTTTACCACCTCGCGGCGGTAAGCCTTGAGTCCGCAGTTGAAATCGTGCAGATTGATGCCGGAGAATTTGCGCGCCGTGGCGTTAAAGAGCTTCGACGGGAGGTTTTTCGTCAGGCGATTGTCATATCGCTTCTTTTTCCAGCCCGAGACGATGTCGTAGCCGTCTTCGCGGATCATGCGATAGAGTTCGGGAATCTCGTCGGGGCTGTCTTGCAGATCCGCGTCCATGGTGATCACCACGTCGCCCTCCGCGCGGTAGAAGCCGCAATGGAGCGCCGGCGACTTGCCATAGTTGCGTCGAAATTTGATTCCCTTCACATGCGTCGACTGCCTCGCCAGGCGTTCGATGACGCCCCATGAGCCGTCGGTGCTGCCGTCGTTCACATAGATGATCTCGTAACTGAAATGGTTTTCGTCCATCACTCGCTCAATCCATGCGTGCAACTCAGGCAGGGATTCCGCTTCATTATATAGGGGTACGACAACTGATATATCCATCGTTCGGTTCGTTTCTTTTGAGACGCAAAAGTAGGCCGGGATTTGAATTATCTCGGTGCGTCGCCCGCCCGAAGCGCAGAAGGTCGTCGGACGTCGTCGGCACCACGTAGCTTGAGGCTTGGGGGAGATCACGTATTTCGGGGGAACACGCCCGTAGGCTGAGGGTCGTTGGACGTCGTCGGCGCCACGTAGTTTGAGGCTTTGGGGAGATCACGTATTTCGGGGGAACGTATCGGTTGGCTGAGGGGCGTTGGACATCGTCGGCGCCGCGTAGCCTGAGGCTTGGGGGAGATCACGTATTTCTGGAGGACGTATCGGTTGGCTGAAGGGCGTTGGACGTCGTCGGCGCCACGTAGCCTGAGGCTTGGGGGAGATCACATATTTCGGGGGAACGTATCGATTGGCTGAGGGTCGTTGGATGTCGTCGGCGCCACGCAGCCTGAGGCCTTGGGGAGATCGCGTATTTCGGGAGTACGTATTTGTTACGCCCTCACTCAAAAGGGGTTTGAAGCCGCTTGGATACCGACTTTTGAGACGTTTGCGGGCGGTATGTAAGCCGCATCCTCAGCTGCAATTCGGCAAAAAATAGCGTATTTCGCAGCCGGTTACACAGAGAGCATCGAATGAGAAAAAGCATCATCGTCGTGTTGGCGACACTTGTTTTCGCCGTTATCCATGCGCAAGACAAGAACATTCAGCAGATCCGCAAGGATTACAATGAACTGAAGGCCTCCATCGCCCAGTTGACCTCGGGTGGGTCGGCAGGCAGTGGGCTGCTTTGCGTCACCCTCGACAATAATCCTTACGGCGCAAGCTATCCGGCCGTTGGCTCTTATCACACCACAACGCAGTTCTATTACGAGCCCTACGAGGGGCAAGCTCCTCAGCTCCGAATGGCTATCGAGCATTACGCAGCAGCCAACCAAAAGATGTACACCGAGGTGCTGTACCAGGAAAATCGGCCCGCATTCGTCTTTCTGAAGAACAATTACGATGGGGATGACGATCGCAGACTCTACTTAGAGGGCGATCAGATCATTCAATACTCAGAGAATAACGCCGTCAAACCTTATCCGAGCGATGACGACAGACGCATGAACTTGATAGACTACGCCGAGGTTTTGCTCAAGCAGTTCAAGGCTATTAAGGGATACGACCGCTGAAGATTTCTCCCGACGTCCTCTTTTGTATATGAACCGGTTATGAGAAAAAGTACACTTGTCGCACTGCTGTCGCTCGCCATTCTTGCTGCCTTTGCGCAAAGCAAAACCATCGAGCAAATTCGTGCGGATTACAACGCGTTGAAAACAGAGGTCGCCCGACTGCCACAGATGAAAGAGACGGGCATCATGTACTGTCTGATTATCGACGACAATCCGCAGGGCGCTACTTATCCAGGGGTCGGTCATTTTCGCTCCAAGACGCACTTTTATTACGACGTCGCTGGTGATGAGCCGCCCGTGCTGAGGTTGGCCGTTGAGTCGTATGAGGGCGGCACGCAGCGCACGCATACCGAGGCGATGTATGACGAGCGAGGGAGAGCCTCCTTCGTTTTCGTCAGTCAGCGGACGGTGGACGGCCAGCCTGTGATGGAGCAACGTCTCTACATGGAGGGCGACAGCGCGTTGGATTTTACCCTGAATAAGATCGGCGCGGCGGAAGGTCTTCGCGCGCAAAGTCAGCGCGATGTATGGATGAAGGCTAACCGGCTGGTGAAGCAATTTTTGAGTGTTATGGGAGGCGGCGATGAGTGATTTTCCCCGCCTCTAACTACATTAATTATAGATATGAGAAGAAGTATAATCACGGCCTTGGCAGCGCTCTGCCTGACCGCCGCCGCGCTGGCGCAAAACGCGAAAATTGACGGCATCCGCAAGGAATACGCCGCCATCAAGGCCGATGTGGCAGACCTGCAACGTGCAGGCGCCAAAGGCAAATGGTACGTCCTGACGCTGGACGATAACGCTTACGGACGACGTTATGTCGGCTCAGATCATTTCCGCGCGCGGCTTCATTTTTATTACGAGCTGGAGAGTGAGACGGTCATCCCCATCCTGCGTTATGCCACCGAAGAGGTGGAGGCCGACGAGCAACGTATCCGTCGAGAGGCGCTCTACACCGACGGACAGCCCGTTTATATCTACGAGAAGGACAGCGATCAGGATAACGTCGAACGCACACTCTTCTTGGACGAAGGCGAACCGATACAGTACGCCGAAAACAACAAAGTCCTGACCGGCGATGAGGCAACGGACGCCGCCGGTATGTTGCTTTGGCAGGCGGAGAACCTGATGAAGCGCTTCGAGGGATCTTTCGGCGACTCGCCCGAGGATACGCCCGATGACGACGGTGAGGTGATTCCCTTAGGCGACGAATGATTTTCGATTTCGGCACCCAAACACCTCATTCCATCAAAAGAAAGCGATGAACAAGCACCAATCGCATGCCGCTGCCTCTACCGCCGAAGCGCCCAAGGACACCCGACTGGGCTTCACGGGCGTGACCTCCTTCACGGTGGCCAACATGATCGGCACCGGCGTCTTTACTACGCTCGGCTTCCAGCTGCTCGACCTGCACACGCCTTTCGCTCTGCTTGCGCTCTGGATCGTGGGCGGATTGATCGCCCTCTGCGGTTCGCTCGTCTACGGCGAGCTCGGCGCTGCCATGCCGCGTTCGGGGGGCGAATACCACTACTTGTCGGTCATCTATCATCCCGCCGTAGGATTCCTCTCCGGCTTTGTCTCGCTGACGATTGGCTTTGCCGCGCCGGTGGCGCTGGCCTGCATGGCGCTGGGGCACTACACCGAATCGCTCTTCCCGGAGGGTGTCACGGCGCAGATGATCGCTGTCAGTGCACTCCTTATCATCACCGCCGTCCATATGTGGAGTGTGCGTGGGGGCAGTCGGTTCCAGAACGTTTTTACGCTGCTCAAGCTGGCGCTGATTGTCGCTTTCATTGTGTGTGGCGTCGCGGCCGGTGGCGACAAGCAACCGTTCCTGCCCGTGCCTGACGGCGCGGGGTGGCGGGAGCTGCTCAGCCCGGCGTTTGCCGTCTGTTTGATCTATGTCTCCTATGCCTATTCGGGCTGGAACGCGTCGGCGTATGTGGCCGGTGAAGTGCGCGATCCGCAACGTACGCTGCCGCGATCGCTGCTCTGGGGCGTGACCATCGTGGCCGTAGCCTACGTCGGGCTGAACGCCACGTTCCTCAGCCTCGTGCCGCACGAGGAAATGCAGGGAAAGTTGCAGGTGGGATTTATCGCCGCGCAACACCTCTTCGGGCCCACCGGCGCGAGCCTGATGGCGGGTGTGATCGGACTGTTACTCGTTTCGTCGATCAGCTCGATGATTTTCATCGGGCCGCGCGTTTCGCAGGTGATGGGTGAGGATTATACGCTGTTCCGCTTCTTGTCGCACCGTAGCCGACGGGGCACGCCGGCCGTGGCCGTGGCCGTACAGTCCGCCATCAGTCTGCTGTTCATCCTCTCCGGATCGTTTGAGCAGGTGGTGACTTTCTCCGGTTTTATCCTGTCGCTGTTCACGTTCCTCTCGGTGCTGGGCGTATTCGTCCATAGGCGGCGTTATCCCGAGGCTGAGCGACCCTATCGGACGTGGGGCTACCCCGTGACTCCGATTCTCTTCTTGTTACTGACGGGATGGACGATGGTCTTTCTGTTGGTTGAGAAAACGTCCGAATCCGTGCTGGGCATCTTTACGCTGGGCATCGGACTCGGGGCCTATGCCGTGTGCCGAGGATGGGAGATGATGAAGCGATATAAAGAACATCGGGAGCAGGTGGCCGAGATGGCAGCGGCGGACACAAGTGCGACTCGAAAAAAAAAACGGGCGACATACCCCGAATGACGCGTAACCCGAAAAAGCAAGCAAACAGTCTGCGGGGCATCACACCCCACCGAACCGGTGGAGACAGGGAGACCGCCCGCAGCACGCAATATCAAAAACAGGAAGAAAGCAAGTCTATGGTGATCACGTATGACGGCCCGGAAGACATTGAAGAGTCTCCGAATCGCAAGCCGAACGACCGGGAGGAGGAGTATTTCCGCAGCTACCGAAGTTACATGCAAGAGCTGGTGTACGGTCGTGAGCCGTATGACCCAGAGGCCGATCGTGGCGACTGTAGCGATACGGACGACAGCGGCGAGCCGTCGACTACGGACGAGGCGCAGATACCGATCATCAATAAGCTGGCGCAGTTTGGCCTCAAGGAGGATTATTTCAAGCCCGGACTCTTCTCGAGGGCCGTACGCTTTTCGGTGCGAATGATCCACTTCCTCAAGGCGGGCGAGAATGTCGAGCCCAGTGACGACCGTCGCTCTGTGCGACACCGAAAGGCACTGCTCCGTGAGCTGGAGCACCCCAACCCGACGGTGCAGCAGGCGGCGGAAGACTTTTTCTATTCCCCCAGTGGCACGCTGGTGGACCTCCTACGGCACCTCGTCGAATTTTGCCGCGCCCAAAACCAACACGAACGACGGATACAGCATCCCTTTCGCCGCGGTGACATCGCTGAATGGGCCGACTCACCCCTTTCACGCTCTCAAGGCAGCCGAATGGGTGACGATGGATTCACAGGGCCACACATGAATTGAGGGTTATCAACGCGACCCACCCCACCCGGGGCCTCCCCCGTTCTTCTTCTCATATGGATCAATAATCGAACTCGTAACAATAAAAAATGAACACAGGAAAACTACTTACTCTGGGACTTATCTTGCTGACATGCTGCGGGGCCTGCCGACCGAAATCCGGCCTTAAGGAGGCCGCCGAGGCTGGACTCCGCGGCGTCGAATCCGTCTTCGGATCGAAGGCCGACAGCGGCTCCGAAGAGCCCGCCTCGCAGCCCGAGGTGCAACCCGATCGTGACCTTACCGACGTGGCCCGTTTCATCGCCGGTATGGCTCCATCAGAGGGCGGCCGCCTCGACTCACTCGCTCACACCGACACCTGGAAACGCTACGCTGCACACGCTGACTCGGCCTGGACACGCCACCGACGCGAACAAGCCGACAGCATCCGCCAGTGGGCGCGCAACGAGCTGCCCCAAGGCACGGACACCATCGCCACCGTCTTCTACCCCTTCAGCGGCCCGGACTACTTCAACGTCAGCCTCTACTTCCCCAACGCCCGCAACTATATCCTCTTCGGTATGGAGGCCCCGGGGCGTGTGCCCGAACCCCGCACTGACGCACGACAGGTCGGACTCTCGCAATACCTCGCCGCCTACGGCCAGGAAGTCTCCGGTATCCTCCGCCTCAGTTTCTTCCAAACCAAACTCATGGCCACCCGCTACGAGACGCAAGAGATGTACGGCGTCACGCCCCTCCTGCTCCTCTTCCTGGCGCGGGCCGATAAGGAGATCGTACGCGTACGCCCCTTCGCGTTCACCGACGGCGGCCGTAAGCACTACCTCGACAGCGCGCCACGCTATCGCGGCGACGAGAAATACGGCAAGGGCGTCGAGATCGAGTTCACCGACCGTGACCACCGTACGCTCCGCACCCTGACCTACTTCTCGGCCAACATCGCCGACGGCGGCCTCTCCGTCAACAAGCCTACGCGTGACTTCCTCACCACCATCGACTCCGGCTGCGTGACCTACGTCAAGTCCGCCACCTACCTCATGCACAAGGCCTACTTCAGCACCATCCGCAACACCGTGCTCTCTAAGGCCTCCGTCATCCTGCAGGACGACTCCGGCATCAAGTTCTCCTTCTTCGATCCCAGCCGCTGGGACATCCGTCTCTACGGCATGTACGATCATCCCATTGCGCTCTTTGGCAACCACTTCGAGCCGGATCTATACGCAGCCTATCGTCGTGGTGCTGTCCGTCCGCTGCCCTTCCGCCGAGGCTACAACAGCCAGTCTAACCAGCTCCTGGCCCGCCGCCTCCGACCGGGGGAAACGAAGAACTAAGAAGCTAAACACTGAACCCTAAAAGCGAAAAGCCGGGTACATGTTGAGGATCTCCTCAGCGTGTACCCGGCTTTCGTTTTCCCCCCCCGCCCCCAGAAAAACCTGACCTCCGAAGTGTTAATTGCGACGTGAAGGATTGTTTACGGCTCGTGGATTTCGGGAACACCGCGGGAAGCATACGGCGCTGATAGGCAGTAAATAGGGCGCCTGTAAAATGAACATTCCGGCCATGTGCACGGGCGAGATGAAATACGTAATATTACGTATTGACACGCACGTCTTACGTATAGACCTTTGCCCTCGCAAACGGACAAGAATCCGGAGGCAAAAGCAAGATGAAGACGTACACTTATTCCTATCAGAACGTAAGAAAGCCCGGCCCCAGCTTCGGCAGGGGCCGTCCCTGACACCCCGGCGAAGCTGGCCGCGTACCCGGCAAACTTGGCAGGCGTCCCTGACGCCTCGGAAAGTGTCAAACAAGTTGTTTCAAGGTTTCCGAGGCCTCGGAAAGGCTCAAACAAGTTGTTTCAAGGAATCCGAGGCCTCGGAAAGGCTCAAACAAGTTGTTTCAAGGAATCCGAGGCCTCGGAAAGGCCCAAACAAGTTGTTTCAAGGTTTCCGACGCCTCGGGGCGTCTGCGGACGGCCCCTGCCGGGGCATGGAAGCTGGCCGGATACCCGAAGGGACCCGAATGCACGTACCACGGTAGGGGCGTATTGCATACGCCCTCCCAACCGGGCCGCAAGGCCCGAATGGGACGTACCCGGCCGGGCTGTAGGCCCGGTGGACCATAGCCCAGGGCGAAACCCTGGGCGGCGAAACCCCGGGGCGCAACGGCATACGCCCTCCAAACGGGCCACAGGCCCGAATGGATGTACCGCCCCGCCCGTATTCGACCGCATCGGGTACCCGGCCCGCCCAGGATTTCGCCCTGGGCTATGGTCCGGCGCCCCTACAGGGCGCACGGGTACCCGGGGCGGCCCGACGGGCCCGCACCAACAAACCAACAGGGCCGCAAGGCCCCCAACAACATCAACCGGGCCGCAAGGCCCCCAAACACATTCAGAATTATGGACTCAAGAACACATTACAAGAACATGCTCCTCGCCCTGTTGCTCATCCTCGCGGGGCTGGCAGGAGCCATCGCGCCGCAGACAGCGGCGGCGAAGGAGAACTACTACATCCGGATCGGCGGTGTGGACGTCACCTCCGATAATTACACCAACATCTCCGCCTCGGGCGGCTTCCCGGCCGTCCAGAGCGGCACGGTGACGTTTGACCCCGCTTCCAACACGCTGACGCTAAATAATGCCACGATCGAAGCGTCTGGAGTAGGAATTTATATCCGAAGACAAATCACCCTCGTGCTGCAAGGCAGCAATACCCTAACAACATCCGGCACCGGAATCGTGGTAGATGGAATGACGCAAGATGCCATCTCGCCGAACATCACAGGCTCGGGAAACTTGACAATCCATTCAGCTAAACGCGAGGGGATCTCTTCCGCGTCAGATGGCCTGAATATCACCTCGTGCACCTTGACGGTAAACGGAGACATTAAATTGCCGGGGGCGCTGACCATCCGTAGCAGCAACGTGTATGTCCAAGGTGGTCCATTGAAAGCGGGATATATATCGCTGTCGGGATGTAAGATCGTGCATCCGGCAGACGCCGCCTCCGAAAGGATCAAAGGCACGCCGTATTACGCTGTCACCTCATCATCCGGCGAGATCTGCTCGGAAGTCTGCATCAGCACAGGCAACCAATGTCATGAAAGCACCGGCCCCAGCACACCCACCACGTTCACCTTCTCCCCCTCGGAGGTAATCCTGAATGCGGCCGGGAATCAAATCACAGTGACACTCACCTGCAATAAGGAGTTTTCTATTTCAAACTACGATTGTCCGATATGGATATCTATACCCTATTACGGCCATGGCATAGGTAAGAAGCTACCGATATCGATTTCAGCCAACCCCAACACCGGCGACAACCGGCGGAGGGATGAAATCGTCATCCATACCAGCTTGGGGCCGGCGACGCTCAAGGTGACGCAGCTGGGAGCCAACACAAAGCCCGAGCTTACCCTCGATCCCAAGGAGCTAAAGGTGGATGCAAAGGGGGGAGAGCATAAGGTGACACTATCCAGTACCCAAACTATAGAAAGGATAGATGTCAGCATGCCGGATTGGATAAGCTACGACTATTCATCCGAAGGCCATACGAGCAAACCTGTTAAGCTAACCTTCAAGCCCAACCCCGGCCCCGAACGGACGGGCGAAATCGTCTTCAAAATCGGCCCGAGCGAACTCACGCTCAAGGTAACGCAGGCGGCGGGCAACGCAAAGCCCGAGCTTACCCTCGATCCTAAGGAGCTAAAGGTGGAAGCGAAGGGGGGAGAGCATAAGGTGTCACTCACCAGCAAACAAGATTTTGACCTCAACAAGGTGACGCTGCCGAATTGGATAAAAGAGGGAAAAACAAGTAGCGGCGCGGGGTTCTATGACTTTATGCTCGAGTTCCAGCCCAACACTGGCCCCGAACGGACGGCCGACGTCGTCTTCAAAACGGATTTGGGCGACGTGACGCTCAAGGTGACGCAGGTAGGCGGCGCAAAGCCGGAGCCGGAGAAGGCTGTCTTCACCCTCGAGCCCAAAGAGCTAAAGGTGGAAGCGAAGGGTGGCATGAAGGAGGTCACGCTCAGCTGCAACAAGGAATTCCTCATCAACCAGCTCGAAGTACCGGATTGGATCTCCAACTATACCTATTATTCTACGGCAGCGAAAAGCAATGAAATCAAACTTTTCATCAGTCAGAACACCGGCGCCGAGCGGACGGGCAACGCCGTCTTCAAAACCAACCAAGGCAACATCACGCTCAAGGTGACGCAGGCGGGCAAGAAGGAGAAGCCCGAGCCGACGCTGACGCTCAGCCCCGATATGCTCACCTTCCCCACCGGCGGCGGCAAGCAGACGGTCAACGTCAAGAGCGACTACGGTTGGGACACCAAGGCCAGCGCCGCCTCCGCAAGCTGGATGAAGCTCACGACCGACGTCAAGACGGGCACGATCGTCGTGGAAGTCACCCCCAACACCAGCACCAAGAAGCGCGGCGCAACGATTCAGGTGGTCTCGTCCAGGAGAAGGATAGGCCACCGCACCCCCATCACCCGCCACATCCTCGTCACGCAGGAAGCCGCGAAGGCCGTGGAGCCACCCGTGGCCGCCACCGGAATCTCCCTCAACCCCGCAGCCATGACCATGGGCAGCGGCGGCGGCACGGTCGGCTTCAACGTCTATGCCGGCAAGGGATGGACGATCAGCGGCAGCCCCGACTGGATGCACCCCGACGCCACACGTGGCTCGGGCACGCGCCTCGTCATCGTCCGCTTCGACCGCAATGAGTCCGGCGCCGAACGCACGGGCAAGCTCACCGTCAAGAGCGACGACGGCAAAGCCGAACGCACCTTCACCCTCACCCAGCGCGCCGGCCAACGCAAGCCCACGCCCAGCCCCGGCAGCACCCCATCCGAGGAATACGACTACGACCTGGCGCTGAACCCCGAAGAGATCACCGTCGGCCCGTCGGACGGCGCCGGTAGCTCGATCAGCGTCGCGACGAGTCGCCTCTGGGCCGGCTCCACGACCGAGGACTGGATCCGCCTCGAGAGCGCCGTAGGCCGCGGCAATGGCACGTTCACCTTCCGCCTCGCCGCCAACCCGTCCAAGGAGATGCGCCACGGCACGATCACCGTCCGCACGCAGCAAGGCATGGACGAGCTGAAAGTGGCCATCCACCAGCAGGGCAACGACGGCAGCGTCGTGCCACCCGCCGAGGTGAAAGTCTCTAACGTCACGCTCGACCCGGCCACGCTCACCGTCAACGGCGACCTCTCCACGGCGCTCATCTCCGCCATCGTCTCGCCGGACAACGCCCGCAACAAGGGTCTCTTGTGGATGAGCACCAACGCCTCCGTGGCCACCGTGCAAGTCTTCACCCCGAAGCAGTCGGCCGCACTGCCCCAGCTGCGCTTCGCCCCCGACGCCGACGACTACGCCCTCGTGACCATCGTCGGCAAGGGTAAGGCCGTGATCACGGCCGCCGCCTCAGACGGCAGTGGCATCGTCGCCCGCTGCGAGGTGAACGTCCTCTCGACCGTCGCCAACACCGTGCCCTACGCCCCGCAGGCGAAGGTCTACACCGTCGGCCCGACGCTCTACCTCTCCCTCCCGACGCCCGAGGCAGTGCAGGTCTACACCCTCGCCGGCACGCTCTACCGCACCTGGCAAGCCCCCGCCGGCGACACGTCCGTCACCCTCCCCCTCGGCACCTACATCATCAAGGTCGGCCCGCTGACGGAGAAGGTGGTCGTTCGGTAGGTGTTTAGTTGTTGGGGCTGCGCCCCGTTGAGATGTTTAGGCGTTTAGACGTTTGGCCGGGGCGTCTGCGGACGCCGGCGAATCTGGCCGGGTACCCGAAGGGACCCGAATGCACGTACCCGGTGTAGGGGCGTATCGCATACGCCCCACAAACATCCCGCAAGGGATGAATGAACATACCCGGCGTCCATCCATTCGGGCCCGTGGGGCCCGTTTGGTAGGGCGTATGTAATACGCCCCTACACGGGTACCCACCTCAACAAACCAACGGGCTGCAAGGCCCCAACAAACCAACATCAAACGGGCCCCCGGGCCCCAACAAACCAACAATTCAACGGGGCGTCCGTAGACGCCCCCGAGGCCTCGGAAAGTGTCAAAACGCGCCGCTGAACGTTTCCGACGCGTCGGAAAGCTCAAAAACGCGCCGCTGAAGGTTTCCGAGGCCTCGGAAAGCTCAAAAACACACCGCTGAACGTTTCCGACGCGTCGGAAAGCTCAAAAACGCGCCGCTGAGGGTTTCCGACGCGTCGGAAGGCTCAAAACACGCCGCTGAACGTTTCCGAGGCTTCGGAAAGGCCGGGTATCCGAAGGGGTGCCCGGCCTTTTTTGCGTGTACGAATCTGCCACTTTGGTCTGCCATTACGATACGATCATATCGCTATATTCCCTTTAATATCTTTTTCGACTCCACCGAAAAGCGCACTATCTTTGTGGCAAATTTTCACGTAAGATGCCGTTAAAGAAGTTGTATATCATCAGTTGTGTGGCCTGGTTGCTGTGTGCATGTGGCGAAAAAGCGACCTACCGGGTGGAGTTGGATCTGTCCAACTTGGAGACACAGAACCTTTACGCCGTGTTTGAGTCGGATGACCACAAGCAGGTCGACACGGTCGTTTATCGTCCTGGAAAGCCTGTGCAGATCACACGCGACGAGGGGCAGTTCGACCAGCTTACGGTCTATTTCGAGAATCATAAAGAGGGCATTACCATCTATTTGGAGCCGGGACGAAAGATCACCGTCACCGGCGACGCTCGCTATCCGCTTACCCTACAGGTGAGGGGTACGCGTACCAACGACTTGCTCTCCGACTTTCGTAAGCAGGCTGCCACGCTGCTCAAGGAGAAGACGGAGCTCTCCGGTGCTGCCCTCACCGAGGCCGACGCGGGACGAGCCGCCGAGGCGAGTCGGGCGGAACACCTTCCACGGCTGGCTAACATCGACCATGAGCTGGCCCAGATGGCCGAAAACTTCATCCATAAACACCCCAAAGACGAGGCCTCAGCCATCCTTATCCGCGACTATATCCTCGACCCCGAAGACCCTACGCGTGCCGAAAAGATGATCGGCACCCTCAGTCCCAAGCTGGAGAACACGCGTACCCTGCGCAACCTCCGTGCTTACTGTGAGCGGGCTATGCACACCATGGTCGGGGCTAAGGCGCCGGACTTCACCCTGCGCAATGTCTACGGTGCGACGCTCACCCGTGACTCCTTCGCGGGTCGCAACTTAGTGCTGGCCTTCACCGCCGCCTGGTGCGACCTCTGCAAGACGGAGAAGCTACTCTTAGATAAGATCCAAGCCGACTTCTCGCGCCAAGACGTCGCTGTGGCTCTTGTTAGCCTTGATGAGACCCCAAGCGACGTGCGTAGCCAAATGCGTACCGACACGACACACTGGAACGTCTTCACCGACTCCGCTGGGCAGTCCATCCGTGTCTTAGAGGCGTACAACGTCAACGCACTGCCCCGCTGCTTCCTGATCGATCGTAGCGGGACAATCGTCCTCAAGACAGACAATGGCATTGAGCTGCGTCGGGCCTTGGAGGCACTACTGAAGAAGAAATAGTGTGCCTAAGAAGCTGTTGGGAATTTATTGAGTGATTGTTTTATGGAGCTGCTTAGGCGGATCCTCCTTTCTTGTTTCGGGTCTATCGAGGCCTGTTTCTGCCCTTTTGTTCCATCATTAATCCTCACACGAGCTGGCTATGCTCGTCAAATGATGAAACAAGATCATCAGAAACATGCTCTAGGGTAGCCCCCGAAATAAATTCCAAACAGCCTTCTAAAAACAGAGCTGCCCGCAGCGCTTTACAGCACGGCAGGCAGCTCTTACTGAACCAACTTATTTCAATACGAAAAAGTCTCTCTCTCGGGATGGCTTGAGGGCTATGGATTACATCATGCCGCCCATGCCGCCACCCATACCCGGATTCATCGGGGGCATCGGGGGAAGGTCTTCTTTCTTCTCGGCTACGACACATTCGGTGGTCAGGAACATGCCAGCGATTGAGGCGGCATTCTCCAGCGCGATGCGGGTCACCTTGGCGGGATCTACGACACCTGCCTGATTGAGGTCTTCGTAGACGTCCGTGCGGGCGTTGTAACCGAAGGCAGCTTTGCCCTCCTTCACGCGCTGCACAACTACGGCACCCTCTTTACCAGCGTTGTTGACGATCTGACGGAGCGGCTCTTCGATGGCGCGCTTGATGATCTCGATGCCCGTCGTCTCGTCTTCGTTCTCGCCCTTGAGACCTTCCAGTGCGGAGATGGCGCGGATGTAAGCTACACCACCGCCGGGCACGGTACCTTCTTCAACGGCTGCACGTGTGGCATGCAGGGCATCGTCCACGCGATCCTTCTTCTCCTTCATCTCAACCTCCGAAGCGGCACCGACGTAGAGCACAGCTACGCCGCCGGCCAACTTAGCCAGACGCTCCTGCAGCTTCTCCTTGTCGTAGTCCGACGTGGTTGTTTCAATCTGCGCCTTGATCTGGTTGACGCGTGCTTCGATGGCCTTCTTGCTGCCATGACCCTTCACGATGGTGGTGTTGTCCTTGTCGACAGTCACCTTCTCGGCCGTACCCAGCATATCCATCTTGGCGTCCTCGAGCTTCATGCCCTTCTCTTCAGTGATCACGGTACCGCCGGTCAGTACGGCGATGTCTTCCAGCATGGCCTTGCGACGGTCGCCGAAGCCCGGAGCCTTCACGGCACACACCTTGAGGCCGCCACGCAGACGGTTCACAACGAGGGTGGCGAGTGCTTCGCTGTCGATATCCTCAGCGATGATCAGCAGGGCGCGGCCCGACTGTACAACTTGCTCGAGTATGGGCAGGAGGTCCTTCAGGACGGAGATCTTCTTGTCGTAGATGAGGATGTAGGGGTTCTCATACTGCGTCTCCATCTTCTCCGTGTCGGTCACGAAGTAGGCGGAGATGTAGCCGCGGTCGAACTGCATACCCTCGACCACTTCGACGGTCGTGTCCGTGCCCTTAGCCTCTTCTACGGTGATGACGCCTTCTTTCTTCACCTTCTGCATGGCCTCGGCGATCAGCTTACCGATGCTCTCGTCGCCGTTGGCGGAAATCTTAGCCACGTGCTCGATGCGCTCCATGTTCGAGCCCACCTCTTCGGCCTGTGCGGCGATGCTCTCTACGACCTTGGATACGGCCTTGTCGATACCGCGCTTCAGGTCCATCGGGTTGGCACCGGCGGTGACGTTCTTCAGACCTACGCCGATGATGGCCTGTGCCAGAACGGTTGCGGTAGTCGTACCGTCGCCAGCCTTGTCGTTCGTCTTGGAGGCTACCTCCTTAACCAGCTGCGCACCCATGTTTTCGTACGGGCAGGCCAGCTCGATCTCCTTGGCCACCGTCACGCCGTCCTTGGTGATCTGCGGTGCGCCAAATTTCTTCTCGATGATCACGTTGCGACCCTTGGGGCCGAGCGTTACTTTGACTGCATTTGCCAGTTCGTCTACGCCCTTTTTCAGTGAGTCGCGGGCGTCGATGTCGAATTTTATCTCTTTTGCCATGATTGTTATGTCTTACTCTTTTGTTTGTGATTCTGTGATTTAGATGATGGCCAAAACGTCCGATTGGCGCATGATGAGGTACTTCGTGCCCTCGAGTTCGATCTCCGTACCGGCATACTTGCCGTAGAGCACATGGTCACCCGGTTTGAGCACCATCTCCTCATCCTTTGTGCCTTTACCTGCGGCGATGATCTCGCCCTTGAGGGGTTTCTCCTTGGCCGAGTCGGGGATGATGATACCGCTCGCCGTCTTCTCTTCAGCTTCTGCTGGCTTAACCAGCACTCTGTCTGCTAATGGCTTTACATTCATGATTGTTCCTGTATTTATTGTTACTGATTATGATGTTCATTTCTCTTGTCGCTCGCCTCGCTTAGGAGCGACACGGCCCCTTTCTTGCGAATACCATGCCAAACTTGCCCGTGCCTTGTGCTGCGGATGTCTGCGGCGAGTGCACGTGTCATATTGCAGTCGTTTACGCAGTTGAAGGTCGGACAATGTGTCAGTATTCCGGAGGCGATGTGTCAGGAAATGCTTCGCGCGACTCATTGACTATTGGCGCTGGCGTCTGAAAGGCGTTTTTCAAGCCTCTGCCTGCGGATAATAGTCTGAGAAACGCATATAAATAGCTATTTGTCTACAGACAGAGCGTCGAAAAAGCCGACGTGTGGCTTCCGACGAATGTCAATGAGCCAAGACGCAGAGCTTTTATCCCGCTAACAGTTGTCAATGGAGAAAAAAAGGCGCTTCTTTGCCCGGCAATCAAAAAAATACCGAAATGAAAGAGCAAAGTTTACCGACCTTGGGTGAGTTCATTATCGAGAAGCAGATGGATTTCAAATATTCATCTGGCGAATTCTCCCGCTTGATCAGCTGTATCCAGATCGCCTCCAAGATGGTGAACCGCTTCATTAACAAAGCGGGTATCACCAACGTGCTGGGCGAGGCGGGCAACCGCAACGTGCAGGGCGAGGAACAGCAGAAGTTGGACGTCATCGCCAACGAGATCTTTATCAATGCCCTCTCGCAGCGCGAGGTGGTCTGCGGTGTGGCCTCGGAGGAGAATGACGACTTTATTGAGATTCGGAGCGGCGCTAACGCCGAACTGAGCAAGTATGTCGTGCTGATGGATCCGCTGGACGGGTCGTCAAACATCGACGTGAACGTGTCCGTGGGGACGATCTTTTCCATCTATCGCCGTATCACCCCCGCCGGCACCCCCGTGCAGCTGGAGGACTTCCTGCAAAAGGGGACGAACCAAGTGGCCGCTGGATACATCATCTACGGCTCGTCCACCATGCTGGTCTACACCACCGGCAACGGCGTCAACGGCTTCACCCTCGACCCCTCGCTGGGCAGCTACTACCTCTCCAACCCCAACATGCGCTTCCCCGAAGACGGCAAGATCTACTCCATCAACGAGGGCAACTACATCAAGTTCCCCCAGGGCGTGAAGGACTACATCAAGTACTGCCAACGGGAGGAGGAGAATCGGCCCTACACCTCGCGCTACATCGGTTCGCTGGTGGCCGACTTCCATCGTAACATGATCAAGGGGGGCATCTACATCTACCCCTCCACCTCGCAATCGCCACGTGGCAAGCTGCGTTTGCTCTACGAGTGCAACCCGATGGCCTTCCTCACGGAGCAGGCTGGCGGTAAGGCTTCGGATGGCTTCCGTCGCATCCTCGACATCGAGCCCACGGAGCTGCATCAGCGTACACCCTTCTTCTGCGGCAGTCGGAAGATGGTCGAGAAGGTGGAAGAGTTCATGCGTAACGCCCCCGAGTGATTCGCGCTGCCCATTAAAGAGAGAAGAGCTACGAGAGTCAGCAAAGCCCCGTAGCTCTTCTGTTTATTATGTAGCATGCTCCCCCTTCCGCCGTGTAATTTGAAATGAGTAATTGACCATGACCCTGGTCTACGCCAACATGAAGATGAGCGAGGCGATAGAGAGTCACCTCGCACTCGTGCCCGTCGTCAATCGCTTCGGCATTCGCCTCGGCGTGGGCGACGACACGGTCAAGGCCGTCTGCGATGCGTACAACGTAGACCCGGACTTCTTCCTCACCATCGTCAACACCTTCATCAACGAAGACTATTTCCCGGAGAAGAAGCTCCAGAACTTCCACCTCTCGCAGATCATCGACTATCTGAAGAAGACCAACCTCTACTATCTCCAGAACCAGTTGCCCAACATCGAGCGCCACCTCCACTTCTTCCTCCACGCCTCGGACAACACCTCCCTGCGCCTTCTGGGTGACATGTTCGCCAGCTTCAAGGAGGGCCTCCGCCGACGCATCGAGGCCGACGAGCGAGAGTGGTTCCCCCTGCTACTCACCCCCTCCGATACGAAGAGTCGCCGCCGCCCACGTCTCAAGCCCACCTCTGACGACGACGAGGCCATCCAAGCCACCCTCGACGATATGCGCCATATCATGCTCAAGCACCTCTCCGGAGCCTACGACGAGAACCTCTGCTACGCCGTCCTCTTCGCTATCGACACCCTCGGCCGCGACATCCGCCAGCATAACCGTATCCGCCACCGCATCCTCCTGCCCATGATCGACGACGAGAGCAACAGCCTCTCAGAGCGCGAGAAGGACGTCCTCCGCCTCATTGTCGAAGGTCTGACGAACAAAGAGATCGCCGCCCGCCTCTACGTCAGCGTCAACACCGTCCTGACGCACCGCAAGAACATCACCGCCAAGCTGGGCATCAAAACCACGCCCGGCCTCACCTTCTACGCCATCACCCACCGCCTCATCCCGGAGGTGAAGTGATCTCAACCGTATGACACAAGATAAAATGACATGCACCTATCAGCTCCCTATGCTGCCTCTTCCCTTCGACTTGGAGACGAAGGCCGTCCTCAGGCAGCTCAGCCTCTCGCACCGTCGATTGGCTGAACTCAAAGGTGTCGCCCGCACGATCCCCAACGAGCAAATCCTGATCAATACCCTGACGCTGCAAGAAGCCAAGGATAGCTCCGAGGTGGAAAACATCGTCACCACCAACGATGAGCTCTATCGTGCCGACTTAGCTATGAGGGACGTAGTCATCAACGCCTCGACGAAAGAGGTGCTGAACTATCGTCAATCCCTGCAAAGCGGCTTCTTCTCAGCAAGGAAGAAGGGCTTGCTCACGCTGAATGATATACAGCAGATACAAGCGGAACTGGTCAAAAACAGCGCTGGCTTTCGTGCCGTGCCTGGTACCACACTGAGGAATGATGCCGATGAAATTGTCTACATCCCACCGCAAGACAACGGCGAAATTCAGCGATTGATGGACAATCTGGAGCAATACATCAATGACCCCACGCTGCACGACGTCGACCCACTGATCAAAATGGCCGTCATTCATCACCAATTTGAAAGCATCCACCCCTTCTACGACGGCAACGGTCGT
Source organism: Tannerella serpentiformis (assembly GCF_003033925.1). NCBI lineage: Bacteria > Pseudomonadati > Bacteroidota > Bacteroidia > Bacteroidales > Tannerellaceae > Tannerella > Tannerella serpentiformis. The sequence continues at coordinate 985,465 of NZ_CP028365.1, read as the reverse complement.
ACCGGTCGCGTCATCTCTGTGCTCTATCTCGTGATCAACGGCCTGCTGGATCTCCCCATTCTTTACCTCAGTCGTTACATCACCCATAACAAGGGCACATACTACCGGCTGATACAACATGTCCGTGACACGCAGGGTGACACTGTTGCCCACCTCGCCGCTTGGGAGGAATGGATACTCTTTCTGCTCAAAGGCGTCGAGGTTACTTCGGAACAGACTATCCGGCTCGTTGAAGGCATATCGATGCTCATGGCCAAATACAAGCAGCATCTACGTCCGCTCTTTGCCAAAGCCTACAAGCACGAGCTGCTCAACAACCTTTTCTTCCATCCTTATACCAAGATTGAGTACCTCCAGCAGGACATGGGTGTGGGACGGAAGACGGCCGCTAAATACTTGGATTTGATCGTCGAAAACGGACTATTGGAACGGATAAAAGTCGGACGTTCCAATTATTACATCAATGCCTCACTGGTCAATCTCTTTGTCAACCACAGCCTCCCCTTTTCATGATCGATTCGTCTCCGCAACATGTACCCGAAACCCCACTTTGGGGTACATATTCTCATCGATATGTACCCGAAACCCCACTTTAGGGTACACATTCCTCTCTTCGATCCCTCGTAAACAACTCCAAAACGTACCTCATCATGCCCCGTCGTAAGATCAGCAACACCCAAGCCGTGTGCATCCTTTTTCTGTGGTTCCTTTTGGTCTACATGCTCCTCCGGTACAGCCCGACGGTGGACTTCATGACCGTCTTCACCATCATCGCCTCGGGCGTCATCGTCTTCGTGCCCCTCTACAAGAATCGGCGGCACAAGGACCGGTAGCGTCCTCTTCCTTCGACGCTCGTCGGAGCCGCGAACCCTGAGGGTTTCCTCCTTCGACGCCCGTCGGAGCCGTGAACCCTGAGGGTTTTCCCCTTCGACGCCCGTCGGAGCCATGAACCCTGAGGGTTTCCTCCTTCGACGCTCGTCGGAGCTGTGAACCCTGAGGGTTTCCTCCTTCGACGCTCGTCGGAGCTGTGAACCCTGAGGGTTTTCCCCTTCGACGCCCGTCGGAGCTGTGAACCCTGAGGGTTTTCTCCTTCGACGCCCGTCGGAGCACTTCATGCGCCCCCATACATGCGGGATAATCGGCCATCTCGCCTCCGTGCGGACATAAAAAAGGCGTAAGCGTGATAAACACTTACGCCGACACCCCGGAGAGAAACGCTTTGCCTTAAAAAGGGGGGCTGAAAGAACGAGATCTCCCTCTTGTTAGGGAAAGAGTAATTATAGATCAACGGCTTTCACCTTAAAGATCCGTCCGTTTCGAGCGAAGACCAGCTCGCCGTTCTCTTCCTTTCTCTTCTTCACCAAACGTTGGAAGGCCAAACTCGCACCTTTCACCACGTTCTCTTCAAACTTGCTCAACTCTCGTTCATTCATAAGTTTCCAATTTATTATAAACAACAGGGTTATAGATCTCTCTCTTTCCGTTCTTGAAGCCCTTAGCGATCACCTCCATCGGCGAGAGGGAATTGTCCGTGATCATCCAATAGTCGCAGATGGGGATGTAGAGCTGGAACAGGTTCTGAATACCCGCCGTGTAGCGCCGCCTAACGGTGCTTTCGGTGACATTGTGGCCGCCCGATGCTACTCGGTTACGTACGCGCTCTACGGCCAAGTCCGGCGTGTTCAGCCAGAAGTAGAGCAGGGTCACGTAATAGCTCTTTTCCTGCGCATTCTGTAGCAGTTTGGCTATCGAACGGCTGGCTAGGGTCGTCTCTAATGCAAACGTCTTGTTGGCGGCCACCAATTCCCGGATGCGCCTGTACATGATCCGGCTGGCCTCTACCGCTACGGCGATATTATCGGCGTTAAAGGGCGACAATCCCTTCGCGATTTCGTCGGAATTGACGAACTCCTTGCATCCTAACATTTCGGGCAGGATGGTGTAGGAGGCGGTCGTTTTACCGGCGCCGTTGCAGCCGGATATGATGTATAAGTAGGGCACTGTTCTGGGGGATTACTTGACGCAAAAGTAGGTTATATTTCCGTAACCCCCGCGTTTGGAGTACGAAAAGTGCAATAAAGGGGACAAAGCGGCGTTGCTCCCCAGCGACTTCTGATTTTCTATTACGGATGAAGCGAAACGGGGCGAAACGTCATCCTTCCGGGGTGTTTTTCTCCCATAATGACTGAATGAAACAGGTAACAAAACCGACCTATGATGAACTGGAATGAACGCTTGAAAGCCCTTGCTGAGCGACCGCTTTTTAATCGCTATGCACCGATCGGGGTGGTGTGGGCTGTGGCGGCCATTGCGGCTGCTCTACTGAAATTCCCGAACAACAACTTCACCATCTTCCGACATGTGTTTTGGCACGTTTGGGAGGGGTTGCCGCTGTATGTGCCTTATCCGGAGGTGTATCACGACGTCAATCTCTACGGCCCAGTGTTCAGCTGCGTCGTGGCGCCGTTTGCGGTCTGTCCGCCGCTGATGGGGCTTATGCTGTGGCTGTTGGCGATGGCGGGGCTGCTGTTCGTGGCCGTGCGAAAGCTGCCCATAGAGCGTCGGGGGCGGATCTTCATTGCCTGGTTCTGCGCCAATGAGCTGTTCACGGCGCTGAGCATGGCGCAGTTCAACGTGGCCATTGCGGCACTGCTGATCCTCGCCTTTGTGCTGATTGAGGAGGGGCACGAGGGCTGGGCTGCATTAATGATTGCCGTGGGGACCTTCGTCAAGCTGTACGGCATCGTGGGGCTGGCGTTCTTCTTCTTTGTGCGACGTAAGGGGCGATTCCTCGGGGCGCTGGCGGGGTGGAGCGTGGTGCTATTCCTGCTGCCTATGCTGCTGTCGTCGCCGGAATACATCGTGGGGCAGTATGGCGCATGGGCCGAGGCGCTCACGGTGAAGAATGATGCGAATCTCTTTGCGTTGCGCCAGAACATCTCACTGCTGGGCATGGTGCGGAAGATTTCGGGCCGGGCGGACTATTCTGACTTATGGCTCATCGTGCCCGGGCTGATCCTCTTTGCGCTGCCCTACCTCAGGCTCGACCAGTATCGCCACCGCGCGTTCCGACTCATGTTCTTAGCATCGGTCATGCTGTTCGTGGTGTTGTTCAGCACGGGCAGCGAGTCCAGCGGATATATCATTGCGCTGACCGGCGTGGCCATCTGGTACGTCGGGGTGCCCTGGCGCCGCAGCCGATGGGACCTGGCGCTGCTCATCTTTGCCCTGCTGCTGACCAGCTTTTCGCCCTCGGATCTGTTTCCGCGGCGCATCTATCATCATTATATCATACCCTACGCCCTGAAGGCATTGCCCTGCGTGATGGTATGGCTGAAGCTCATGTGGGAGATGATGACGCGTGATTATGAGGAGTGAACCGTATGGATCCACTTTTAGTTTTTCATTTTTAGTTTGACATGATCTTACTCAGTTTTGATATCGAGGAGTTCGACCTGCCGACGGAGTACGGGCTGGCGATCTCATGGGAAGAGCAGCTCCGCGTTTCGCGTGAGGGGAGCGGCCATATACTAAATGTACTGGCGCGCCACGGTGTGCGGGCCACCTTCTTTTGCACCGCGCGTTTTGCGGAGGCGGCGCCGGATGTGCTGCGCGCCATCTGCGACGGCGGTCACGAGGTGGCCTCACACGGCTATGCGCATAGCGCCTTCGAGGAGGCCGACCTCACGCGGTCGCGAGAGATTCTCCGGCGGATGTCGGGCCAGCCGGTCACGGGCTTTCGCATGCCGCGCATGATGCACGTCGCCGACGAGGCGCTCCTGCGGGCCGGCTACCGCTACAACTCGTCACTCAACCCGACCCTCATCCCCGGTCGTTACAACCACCTCAACCAGCCGCGCACCTGGTTCCGCCGCGAGGGCCTCCTACAGCTGCCCGCCTCCACCACGCCGCGCGTGCGCTTCCCCCTCTTCTGGCTCTCCTTCCACCACCTGCCCCCCGCGCTCTACCGCCGCCTGGCCCGCCTCACCCTGCGCCACGACGGCTACCTACTCCTCTACTTCCACCCTTGGGAGTTCATGCCTCTGCAAGGCATATCGGGGTTGCCGCGGCTCGTCACGCGTAACAGTGGCACCGCAGCCGTGGAGCGCCTCGATCAGCTGATCGACGACCTCAGTCTCCGCGGCTCAGGCTTCGGCACATTCACGGAGTTCGTCGACAGCCTGCCGAAATAAGTAGTCACTACGCCCGACAAAAGGTTCATCCATACATTTCACAGCCCGTTGTCTATGGACAAAGAGATGAAATACGTATTTCGAATCTCTCTGTCTACGGACAACGGGCTTATTTATGTCTATACGCATGCTTTGTCTGCGGCAGATATAGCCTGTGAACTATGAATAGATGTTTTGTCCGTAGACAATATGGCGCAATATGTATTTCAAGTGCTTTCGTCTATAGACAACAAGCTAGTCTATATTTATACATATGATTTGTCTATGGACAATGGCTATTTTTATATCTATACGTGTGTTTTGTCTATGGTAGATAAGCTATGCGATATATGAAAGCCAGTTTTGTCTGTAGACAAAAGCGAGTGAAACATATATGGGTATCTATTGTTTACAGTCGATGGAGGTCTATATGTATTCCAACGCCCATTGTCCATTGACAGCGCATCCGTTTATGTCGGGCTAAGCGTATTGACGGCGGACTCTCCCCTACAAGCGGCGAGTGGGAGGGCATCGTCAGATGGATGCCTACCATACTTCCCGGAGCGATCGCTCTCGGCCGCGGATGCTGACCTTGACACGACTCCGGCATCCATGATGATGGCCTGAAATGAACCATTCGCACGGTCATCTGTTGAATGAATTGAAATGAGATCAACCCCTAACATCCATTCCGCATCAATCATGAAGCAAACTGCGCCGGCGCTCGTATCGACGGAGATCAACGAATACATTCTGGACAATGGCCTGACGGTATGGCTCAACGAAGACCACAGCCAGCCGAAGGTCTTTGGTGCTGTTGTCGTGATGGCTGGATCGAAAGATTCCCCCAACACGGGCATAGCGCATTACTTTGAGCATATGATGTTTAAGGGCACTGAACAGATCGGGACGACAGACTACGCCGCTGAGAAAGTCCTCCTCGACGCCATCGAAGCCAAGTACGAGGAGCTGGCTGCAACCAAGAACAGCAAGCGGAGGGAGGCCATTCAAATGGAGATCAACGAACTCAGCATCCGGGCCGCAGATTTCGTCATCCCCAACGAGTTCGATCGGCTCATTACCAAGTACGGCGGATCGAAGCTAAATGCCGGTACGTCGTACGATTACACCGTCTATCACAACCTCTTCTCACCGCAATACTTGGAGCAGTGGGCCGAGCTCAACAGCGAGCGACTCATACGGCCCGTTTTTCGCATGTTCCAAAGCGAGCTCGAGACCGTGTACGAGGAGAAAAACCGACGTGACGACATGATCCTCAACCGTTCCATCGAGCGATTGATGGAGAAGTACTTCCACCCACATCCCTATGCCTACCCGATCATTGGAAGCGCGGAAAACCTCAAGAATCCGCGGCTCTCGGAGATGAAACGCTTCTTCAGGACCTATTACGTCTCCTCCAACATGGGCCTCATCCTGAGCGGCGATTTTGACACCCGACGGGCCCTTCCCATCATCGAGCGCACCTTTTCACGTATCCCGCGAGGCGTGCCAGACGCGGCGCCGACGGTCCGTATCCGCCCATTCCGGGGCCGCGAGCGGACTACGATCAAGATCCCCTTGCCGCTACTCAAAGCCGTCGCCTTGGGCTTTCGCGGCGTACCCGCTAATCACCCCGATCAGCCGGCACTGGACGTGGCCGCGGGTATCCTCAACAACTCCAATGGCACGGGCTATCTGGACCGCCTAATGGTCGAGCGGCGCCTGATGGGGGCCATGATCGGCGGTGAGTCTTTCAATGAAGCGGGCTTCATCGGGATCGTGGCCGTGCCGCGGTTGTCTCATACATGCCGTTCGGCCGAGCGCATGATCTGGAGAGAACTCGAGCGGGTTAAGCAAGGGGACTTCACGGACGAGATCTTCAACAGCCTCAAGCGTGAACAGCTCCGCCGCCACCTGACGGAACTCGAGGATATCGATTCGCGCAGCCAGATCATGGTGCGTCTCTTCTCCCAAGGCAAGACCTGGGCCGACTACCGCGAGGAGTTGGCACGTGCCGAGGCGCTCACGAAAGAGGACGTGGTGCGCGTGGCCAATAAGTATTTCGGGGCCAATTATCTATTCGTGAAGAAAAAGACCGGCCGTTACCCCAAGGAGCGGCTGAAGAAGCCGGGCTTCGCACCCATCGTGCCTAAGCATGCCGACGCAACCTCGGCCTACAGCGACTGGCTCGACCGTATGCCTGTCGAGGAGGTGCGGCCGCGCTTTGTCGACTTTACGCACGATGTGCAGACACTTCGACCCGCCGACGGTCTCACGCTCTACATCACGCCCAACAGGGTCAACAACATCTTCACCCTCAAACTGTCCTATGCGATCGGACTCACCGAGGAGCCGCGTCTGAAACTCCTCACCGGATACATACCCCTCCTCGGCACAGCCTCCCTCACCTTCGACGCGCTACACACCCGCCTACAGACGCTCGGTAGCACGCTCGACCTGACAGCCGATGAGTACAGCCTCACCCTCAAGATCACCGGCTTTGACACGGCATTCGACGAGACGCTGGAGTTGGTCTCCGGGTTCGTGTCGGGCGTGAAGGCGGACGACGCCAAGCTCAAAACCTTAGTCGACGACGCAAGGGTGGCCGATAAGGCCTTCTTCAAATCGAACAATGAGGTGGCCGAGGCGCTCTTCGAGTTTGTGCAGTACGGCCCCGAATCGCAATTCCTGACGCGGCCCTCTCTGCGTGACGTGAAGCGCACCAAAGGGCGCGAGCTGGTCAACTTGTTCCGACACGCCGTCCGACGCGAGTGTACGGCCCATTACTGTGGCACGCTGCCCGCCGAACGCGTAGTCGATCGCACCCTCCGTTGCTTCTCTCCGGGCCCCGACGGAAGGATTGCCGCCGTGGCCCCCTATCGACGGCTCGTCAGCTACGACCGCCCGCGCGTCTACCTCTACCACATGCCTGACGTCTTCCAAAACATCATCTACGTCTACATGCCTTGTCAGCCCCTGCCCACCCTCCGCGAGCGGCACACGGCCGACCTTTTCTCGTTGTATTTCGGAGAGGGCATGTCGTCGCTCATGTTTCAAGAGATCCGCGAGTTTCGTTCGCTGGCTTACTACACCTCGGGAGCGTACCGTCTGCCGCCCTACCGCCTGTCGGACCTCCCCACGCGGTTCGTGGCCTACCTATCCACGCAGAGCGATAAGACGATCGACGCCCTCGAAGTGCTTGATGCCCTCATCAACCACATGCCCGAACATCCCGAGCGCATCGACTCCCTGATCCGCACAGAGATCAATCGGGTCAATAATGCCTATCCGGCCTTTCGCGACATCTCGACGCGCATTGCCGAATTCCGACGTGACGGCTATACGGACGACCCCCATCGGGCGCTCTTAGACGACATCCGACGGATGACAATGGACGACATCACCCGGTTTTATCAAGCCCACATCTGCGGACGTAAGCCTGTCTACGTCATAGTCGGAAACGCGCACCGCATAGACCGGCGCCGACTGGCCACGTTTGGCGAGATCGTCCGCATTCACCATCAGGAATTTTATCGGTAGAGGAAAGCCCCCATGCGCAACAGAAACATCGTCGAGATCAGAGTCGCTATCCGGCAGTACAAGAACTATTGGTGGGCTTGTCTGTTCGGAAAACCGGACATTGAAGTGACCGGCCCAACCGAAGAGGACGTCAAAAGTCAGATCCGAGACCACCTCTACGAACAGCAGTCGCTCGGTCAGTATCCCCCCAAGGCGGTCTTCGAAATCATGTACGTCTACCGACCGCCTCGACTAAACCATTAGCCCTATTGCCTCGTCTCATGGGGGCCTGACGGGCCGGGGTCGTCGGTAAAACGTCGTACCTTGCGCCGTCTTTCATAGCAAGTTATACATCTCATATTATTAACCCCAAAAACAATGAACAGTATGATCAAAAACTTTAAGGTAATGGCAATGGCGCTCGCCTGCGCGTCGCTCCTGCTGACCGGGTGCGGGGCAAGCAACACGGCCAAGGGTACGGCTATCGGTGTCGGCGGAGGAGCTGCCGTCGGCGCGGGCATCGGTAAGATAGCCGGTAACACGGCGCTCGGAGCCGTCATTGGTGCCGCCGTCGGTGGCGCCACAGGAGCCATCATCGGTAAGAAGATGGACAAACAGAAGAAGGAACTGGAGAAGGTGCTTCCGGATGATACCAAGGTGGAAGTGGTAGAGGAAGAGGGGCGTGCCCCGGCTTTGCGTGTCACGTTCGACTCAGGAATTCTCTTCGCCACAAACTCCAGTACCGTGAGTGCTGCGTCCAAGTCCGCCCTGCGTGACCTGGCTCGAAACTTAGAGAAAAACCCAGATACCGACCTCCGCATAGTCGGTCATACGGACAATACGGGCCGAGTGGACTACAACCAGAGTCTCTCCGAACGTCGTGCCAGGAGTGTTTACGACTATCTGCTTGACCAAGGCGTAAGCAGTCGACGCATGGTCTATGAGGGCAAGGGTATCCATCAGCCCGTGGCGAGCAATAACACCGTCGAGGGGCGTGCCCAAAACCGTCGTGTAGAGGTGCTGATCAGCGCCAACGAGAAGATGGTCAACGACGCGAAACGCGAGGCCGGCGAGCGTTAAGTTCGCCTGACACATACGTCGCCCGGATCCTCTGGGCGACATACTTCAAACGACCCCATCGGTTTTTTCAGCCGGTGGGGTCGTTTTTTTGTTTTCTGGATTGGTCAGAGGGACCCTGAAAACGTCGAGAGAAAAAATAGGGATGGGTTACGTGAATTGGATATCTATTTCGGTTCAAAAAATATACCTGTTAGGGTAACTCTGAAAACGTATAGGTTCCTTTTTTTTATCCGTTAGGATAACGCGGAAAATGCACGGGTTCAAAAAATGATCTTGTTTTTTCGACCGTCAGGGTAGGGCGCAAAAACATACGCCCCATGAACGGGCACGATAGGGCCCGGGTGGTTGCTTTGGGGTGATTGTTGGCGGAACTGGATACGGGTGCTCGTTCCCTTGACGGGAATGTCTGAAGGGGCGTATGCAATACGCCCCTACCCATTCGGATGAAAAATAGGAACCTTGAAAACATACGGGTTCAAAAAATGATCCTGTTTTTTCGACCGTCAGGGTAGGGGCGTATTGAATACGCCCTACAATCGGGCACGATAGGGCCCGGATAGTCCCCAATAAATCACCCAATGACACAACAAAAAAACCACGTTCGTCCCCTTGACGGGAACGTCTGAAGGGGCGTATGCAATACGCCCCTACCTGTTCGGATGAAAAATAGGAACCTTGAAAACATATGGCTTCAAAAAATGATTATGTTTTTTCGACCGTCAGGGTAGGGGCGTATTGAATACGCCCCACAATCGGGTACGATAGGGCCCGGGCGGTTGTCTTTGGGTGATTGTCGGCAGAACTGGGTGTTTACGCTCGTTCCCTTGACGGGGACGTCTGATGGGGCGTATTCGATACGCCCCTTCCCATTCGGATGAAAAATAGGGACTGTGAAAACATACGGGTTCAAAAAATGATCCTGTTTTTTCGACCGTCAGGGTAGGGGCGTATTGAATACGCCCCACAATCGGGTACGATAGGGCCCGGATAGTCCCCAATAAATCACCCAACGACACAACCCAAAAACCACGTCCGTTCCCTTGATGGGAACGTCTGATGGGGCGTATGCTTTTGCGCCCTACCCATTTGGATGAAAAATAGGAACCTTGAAAACATACGGGTTCAAAAAATGATCATGTTTTTTCGACCGTCAGGGTAGGGGCGTATTGAATACGCCCCACAATCGGGCACCATAGTGCCCGGATAGTCCCCAATAAATCACCCAACGACACAACAAAAAAAGCACGTTCGTTCCCTTGACGGGAACGTCTGAAGGGGCGTATGCAATACGCCCCTACCTGTTCGGCCCCAAAAATTGAACCCATACGTTTTCAGCGTTACCCTGACGGACGAAAAAAATGAACCGCGGGGGTGCCGCGGTTCAAAAAATGGGGTTGTTAGGATAACGATCCCCAAATGTGGGTCCAAAAAAAGATCCCATTAGGCTAACCCTAAAAACATAGGGCTTCAAAAAATGGGGTTATCGGGGGGAGGGAGGCGATCACTTCCTTAGCCGTTTGAAGACGTAGACCGGACCGTCTACGGATGAATTGCGCCCTAACCTTAGCTCGTCGCCATCTATGCGACAGCTGAAGTACATATAACCGACAAGGAGGTTGTCCTCCTTACCCCACGGCTGATAGCCGTAAGGCAGCTTGTTCCCAAGTGAAGTGCCAAAGGGCTCCGTCCCTGTGATATAGACGAACCCATCCGAGCGGAAATCCACTGTCTGTTCGCTAAGCTTAAATCCTGTTGGGGGCATTGCGTAGCGGCGAAGATCCGCCATTACCCACTTCCCCAGCAGCTCGGCAGGTGGTGTGGAGGAGATGATCGAGATACCCTCGCGGAAGAGTAGATAGTCGCGCCCTTGGTTATAGAAGAGTTTCAGCCGTCCGTCCTTCTGTAGTTCGAAACGTTCCGCCGCATTCAGTGCCCGGACATATGCCTCGCCCGCTTTGGTTTCGCCGACCTTGGTGCCTCCGCCTACGTTCATACGGATCGATTGGCCATTCATGGAGAAGTTGCCATAGAGTTCATTGGAAGAGGAGAGCGTGTACAGCATGCCATTAATTAGTAATTCGACTAAGAAAGTCTTGTTGGAGAGGCGATCCGCTCCGGTTAACTCACGCAGCGAGCCGTCTGCGGTGTGCCCAAACCCGACAAGTTTCCACGGTTGGCAGAGGTGCTCGTCGATGCGACCTGCCTCAGGCTCTACTTTTTGGCAGCTGATGAAGCCCGCACCTTCACTGAAATAGAGTGTCAGTTCATCCCCTTTTAATTCGTACCAGACCACCTCTCTCAGTGACTCCAAGAGGCGACGGTCGTCGGGTGATCCGAATCTATCCATCGGCTTGAGTCTGTGGTTGAAGCGGATAGTCCAACTGTCCGTGCGGAAGGGGCCCGTGGTCTGTCCACTTGAGACTTGGAGCGTCCAAGTGGTATCGGCGTTGAACCGGAGTTGGATCGGCTCACTGTTTGAGAGATCCCTCGTTACTCTATCCTCGATGAGACGATATTCGTTGATCCGCCACGTGGCGAGCAGTGCTCGCGGCAACTGATTCAGCACGGGAGGTGCCGGCTCCTTCCTGTCGAAAAGCAGATATTTCGTGTCGTTGTCGTAATAGAGCCGCAGTAGTCCGTCGGAGTAGATCGTGTAACGATAGACGCTCAGCAGTTTCTTGCGATAGGTGAGAAGGCGATCTGGCATGCGCTGTTCGTCCACGGCATAGAGCTTGAATCGCAAGGCCGTGTCCTTCAGCGTATAGCTGCCATTGACAGCATAGCCATGCAGGGAGCCATCGCCTCCAAACTCCAGAACGTAAGCCACAGTGTCGAGGGGTTGAGGGTCCATATCATACCTCCAGCCGGAGCCAAGGAGATACCATTTGCCTAACAAGGCAGAGTCGACGGCCGTGGTGTCGGGCTTCGGCGCTGGCCGTGGCGGGACGTCCGGATCGTGTGTACAGGCTGCCCAGACGATGGACAGCAATAGGGCGAGGAGCCCTAAACGTGCAGTAGTTTTCATATCAGTATGTGTTTGAGAAGTGAGATGTCTATGTGGTTAAGATGAAGGGGGTAGGGGGAGATGCTGCATAGCGCAGGCGGTGGAAAAACAATCATGTACAATCGACCGTCAGGGTAGGGGCGTATTGAATACGCCCCACAATCGGGCACGATAGAGCCCGGGCGGTTGCCTTTGGGTGATTGTCGGCAGAACTGGGTACGGGCGTTCATCCCCTTGACGGGGACGTCTGATGGGGCGTATGCAATACGCCCCTACCTGTTCGGCCCCCAAAATTGAACCCGTACATTTTCAGCGTTACCCTAACGGACGAGAAAAATGAACCGCGGGGGTGCCGCGGTTCAAAAAATGGGGTTGTCAGGGGGAGGGCTGCGATCACTTCCTTAGTCGTTTGAAGACGTAGTTCGGACCGTCTACGGCTGCTTTATCGGTCATCGTCAGTGTTTCGCCTTCCAGATTGTAGATGAAGTACGTCCAACCGATAAAGAGGGTGTTCTCCTTGCCCCACGGATGATAGCCGTAGTATAGCTTATCTTCAGGTATGCTGCCAAAGAGCTTATATCCTTCCACATCGATATACCCACTCTTGAGGAACGTTATCGTCTGTTCGCCAGGCTTAAAGACGACTGGAGGCAGTGCAGAGTAGCGCATCTCAGCCAGTGTCCACTTCCCCAGCAGCTCAGCGGGTGGCGGGGAAGAGACGAGCGAGAGACCATCGCGGAAGAGCAGATAGTCGCGACCTTGATTATAGAAGAGTTTCAGCTGTCCGTCCTTCTGCAGTTCAAAACGTTCCACCGTATGCAGCGCCTCGATATATGCCTTACCCTCTTGGGTTTCGTTCACCTTGGTGCCTCCGCCTACTGCCATACGGAGCGACTGGCCATCCACGGAGTACTCGCCGTAGAAATAATTGGTTGAGGAATGGGTGTATAGCGAGCCGCCAGCTCGGAATTCGAGCATGAAAGACCGGTCGCGGAGGTTATAGCCTTCTTCCGGAATATGCAGCGAGCCACCTGCGGTGTGTCCGAACCCGACGAGCTTCCACGGTTGGCAGAGGTGTCCGTTGATGCGACCTGTCCCGATCTTCGCATTTTTGAAAGCGAGATACGCCTCCTCTCCACCCACATAGAGCTGCAGCTCATTGTCGTAGATCTTATAGCTCGTCACCCGTTCCAGTGCCTGACGGAGGTAGTAGGCTTCGCTCGGGCTAGTTTTCAGCGATGGAGGTGTGAGGGTGAAGTGCATCGACTGACCATCGGTGCGGAAGGAGCCCGTGAGCTGTCCAGTTGAGAGTTGGAAGACCCAAGTGGCATCGGTGTAGAAGCGGAGTCGGCCTGTCTCGGTATTTCGGAGAAGGGCCTTATTTCCGTCCTTGAAGTACACACGGCCGTGTAAGATCCACGTGGTGAGCAGGTCTTGCGGAACAATAGCCTGCTTAGGCAGTGTCGTAGGCTGGTCCCTGAAGAGCAGATAGCGCTGACCCCGGTCGTAGAAGAGCCGCATTTGGTGTTCGTTATCGACACGGTAACTCTCGACGCTCAGCAGTGCCTCGCGATAGGTGCGAATGCGATCTGGCATGCGCTGTTTGTCCTCTGCATTAAGCTTGATGTGGATGCTGTCCCCCGCCCAGGTATAGCTGCCATTGACGTAATGGCCATAGAGGAAGCCTTCGCGCCAGATCTCCAAGGCATAGCTGACCGAGTCGATGGGCGTGACAGTGGTGTCGCCGACACGGCCGAGGCCGGCGAGGTACCATTTGCCTAACAAGGCAGAATCGACGGCAGTGGTGTCGGGCTTTGGCGCTGGCCTTGGCGGGACGTCCGGATCGTGTGTACAGGCTGCCCAGACGATGGACAGCAACAGGGCGAGGAGCCCTAAACGTGCAGTGGTTTTCATATCTGTGTGTGTTTGAGAAGTGAAACGTCTATGAAGGTAAGATGAAGGGGGTGGGGGGCTAGCCCCCACCGGCCCCCACCTCCTTTTCTTGTTTATGAATATGAACCGTCAGGGTAGGGGCGTATTGCATACGCCCTACGATCGGGAACGATAGGGCCCGGAACCTCCGTCTACTACGGGGTGGGGGCTAGCCCCCACCAGCCCCCACCTCTTTTTCTTGTTTGTGAACATGAACCGTCAGGGTAGGGGCGTATTGCATACGCCCCACGATCGGGAACGATAGGGCCCGGAACCTCCGTCTACTACGGGGTGGGGGCTAGCCCCCACCAGCCCCCACCTCCTTTTCTTGTCTTGACACAAGAAAAGGCCCCTGCCGGGGCTGGGAAGTTTGCCTGGTACATCCAAAGAAACCGGGCACGGGACGAAATCCGAAAAACTTGCGTCGCTACGCTCCGCTTCGGACACTCGGATTTCCGGGCGCGTCCTTGCAACTCGTCTTTCCGGGCGCTTGGGGACCGATGCCGTTCCTCCGGATACACAATGGTCGGCAGATGGTTTGACGGATAAAAATGGGAAATCGCTGCATATCTGTGGTTAGAAAAATGATCATGTTCTTTTGACCGTCAGGGGACGGGTGTATCGAATACCTGTCATAGGGGGCAAGGAATCGTATTTTTCAGATCCATTGATGTACCAGGTTGTAGGGGCGTATCGAATACGCCCTCCAGACGGCACCGACGGTGGCGAACACGTGTCTTGCGTTCGTCCCCCTGACGTCCCCGCCAAGGGGACGAATGCAGATACCCGGTTATATCGACGGCTATTTCACGACAACCATCCGGGCCCTATCATGCCCGATTGGGGGGCGTATTCAATACGCCCCTACCCTGACGGTCGAAAAAACACGTTCATTTTTTGAACCCATACGTTTTCAGCATTATCCATTCGGACGAAAAATGGGTACTGTGTGGGTATGATGGTTGATGGATTGTCCTTGCCGGACGGAGTGGGGGCAAAAAATAAACCCCGGGCGTACCTCGACAGGCGAGGCCGTTCCCGGGGAGACTAGATATGAAGAAAAAACTAAAGAAAGTGCGTTCCTTATTCTTCTGGGAGGTGGATCTCGGGGCCGCCACCGCTGCCGCCGGTGCCTCCTCCGCCGCCTTCGGAGGGCTTACCTCCTCCGCCGGTGCCTCCGCTGCCGCCCTCGGGATGCTTACCGCCGCCTCCGGTGCCTCCACCGCCGCCTTCGGGATGCTTACCGCTGCCACCGCCGCCTCCCTCTGGCTTCTTCGGCGTTTCGGGTGTCTTGGGTTGGCCGTCGTCCGGGAGACGGATTTCGGGGTCAGTGCCCTTCTTGGGCTTCTTGGGTTTCTTGGGGTCTTTGGGTTGTTTCCTCCGCTCGGCAGCCAGTCGCTTGAGGGCGAGGCTCTGGCTGTAGTGCGTCTTGGTGTAGCTGAGGACCGTGTTGATGCGATCGATCAGATCACCGACTAACTTCCGATCCTCGTCTGAGGCAGCTGCGATGTAGGCGGCCTCGATGTGACGGAAGATCTTCGTGGCCGTCGCGTCGTTCTTAGCTCTTAGGTCGGTGCCTGCGGTCTGAGTGTCTTCGGCCTCGGCTTTGAGGCGTTGGGTGCGCAGGGTGACAAACTCGTCGTTGATGTTCTTGAGCATAGGCACGGTGGTGGCGAGCCCGAGGGTCGTCAGGTCGGCTGTGGCTTCCGGTTTGCCGAGGTCGAGCAGCAGGCCCGTGACGTGACCGGTCTTGTTGGCGATGTTCTCGCTTTGCAGACCTTTATAGGCGTCTACGATCAGGCAGAGGCGGTGGCCCGCCTTCTGCCTATCCTCAACCATCGAGCGAGCTGCCATGCGGATCTCCTGGAAGAGGGAGGTGACGATCTCGTCACGCTTCTTGTCTTTCTCTTTCAGATACTTAGTCTCCGCGTAAGCTGACGGCTCACGGACGGACTCTTTCTCTTTGTCGATGTCGGACTTCCAGGCGGGAAGATCAGCGGCGTCTAAGAGGATTTTGGCAGGGGCGACGGGCTGTAGTATGTCGTACAGCTGCACCTGCATGTCAATGTGCATACCCAACGGGTAGTGATGATTGATTCCAGAGATGGATTTAACGTCTTTCATTCTCGTATGTGATTTATATATGTGAAAAGTGGGTCTCTCGACACCGCAAATATAGGGTGTATTTTGAATTGCAACTCATTGATGGTAAAAAATGCGAGGCGGGAGGGCTGACCGCCATCGGCCTGCCCTTCTCTATACCTATATATATGGGGAAGCGTCTGGGCCCTGCCGTTCATCTGCCAAGGGGTGGGGGCTAGCCCCCACCGGCCCCTACATGCCTATATCGATATGTATGGGAATCGTCCGGGCCCTACCCTTCGTCTGTCAAGGGGTGGGGGCTAGCCCCCACCGGCCCCCACCTCCTTTTCTTGTCTTGACACAAGAAAAGGAGGCAAAAGAAGGTCAAGGCTACGGTCACCCAAGCTGAAAGACGAGCTGCGGACGCTGAAATCCGAAAAACTTGCGTCGCTACGCTCCGCTTCGGACACTCGGATTTCCGGGCGCGTCCTTGCAACTCGTCTTTCCGGGCGCTTGGGGACCGATGCCGTTCCTCCGGACGCACAATGGTCGACGGATGGTCTGACGGATAAAAAATGGGCATCGCCCTACGCCTTCGGTTCTCGTTTTTTGTCCGTCAGGGTAGGGGCGTATTGCATACGCCCCATTAGACGTCCCCGACAAGGGGATGAAGGCGGGTACCCGGTTATTTCACAGGGTGATTTATTGGGGTTGTCCGGGCCCTATTGTGCCTGATTGTGGGGCGTATGCAATACGCCCCTACGCCTCCGGTTCTCGTTTTTTGTCCGTCAGGGTAGGGCGCAACAGCATACGCCCCATCAGACGTTTCCGACAAGGGGACGAAGGCGGGTACCCGGTTGTGTCGCAGGGTGATTTATTGGGGGCGATCGGGCCCTGCCGTGCCCGTTTGTGGGGCGTATGCAATACGCCCCTACACCTCCGGTCGATTGTTTTCATCCGAATGGGTAGGGGCGTATTGCATACGCCCCATCGGACGTCCCCGACAAGGGGATGAATGCGGGTGCCCGGTTATTTCGTTGGGTGATTTATGGGAATCATCCGGGCTCTATCGTGCTCGATTGTGGGGCGTATGCAATACGCCCTTACGCCTCCGATTCTCGTTTTTTGTCCGTCAGGGTAGGGGCGTATTGCATACGCCCCATCAGGCGTCCCCGGAAAGGGGACGGTGGCGGGTATGGGGGCTGGAATGTCACGTCCGTTTTTGGGACTGCGGAGGGGGCGGAGGGGGCGTGACGGGTTCGTATTTGGGACTGCGGAGGGGTAGGGGCTGCCAATACGGCAGGTATTTTGAACTGCCGAGGGGTGGTGACTGAAAATACGGCAGGTATTTTGAACTCCTGAGGGGTGGAGCATGACAATACGGCACCGAATTTTGCACTCCTACCACTCGGTACTTCAAAATACCTGCCGTATTGTCATACAATAGTGCTCGGTACTTCAAAATACGAACGTGTTAAGGGTACTCCGACCCCTCAGGAGTTCAAAATACGAACGTGTTTTTTCGACCGTCAGGGTAGGGGCGTATCGCATACGCCCTCCAAACGGGCACGATAGGGCCCGGATGGTTGTCCTAAAATAACCATCGATAAAACCCGGTACGGGTGTTCGTCCCCTTAACGGGGCCGCCAGGGAGGGCGTATTCGATACGCCCCTACCCATTCGGACGAAAAACATCGACCGCCGGGCTGTCTAGCTTCAACATAGAGCACAAAAAAATGAACCCCGACTGAGCCGGGGTTCATTGGAGGGTGTCGTCTGTGGGACGGTTGGCCGCGGGGCCTTGACCTTTAGCCGCCGCCGCGCGGACTGCTATTGCGCCAGAGAGAAGCGGAGGCTGATGCCATAGTCAGCGTTGGAGGTCGGATAGGAGTTGTTCGAGATGAGCGGCGTATTGATCTGGAGATCGTAGTAGGCGCGAACGGTAACGGCACGGCTGAAGGCATAGTCGGCAGAGAACTGTAGGCTTTGGGTCATCGTACCGGCGGTCAGCTGCGTATAGGCATTCTCGATCTTACGGATCAGTGACTGCGTGCGGCGGCGGCTGTAATCGAACCGGAGCATGAGGTCGTTACTGAAGTCACCTTTCTTGCGCATCTTCAATACCTTATTAAACTCGGCGTATTTGTAGCCTAAACTCACCGTGAACTCCCCACTGTGGGTCTCGACGACTTGATAAGAGGTGATGTTCAGGTTCAGGTTGCGCGTCTTTTGGTACTTCAGACCGGCCGTGACATTGTTGAGGAACATGGCGTCAATTCCGATGAGGGGCGAGAAAGCCTCAGTGATGCTGACCGACGCTATGTCATACGGTGATGACGGGCGAGGGTCGCCCGAGGCGTCTTTGATGTAACCGCGGTCGCCGCGACCGATGCCGACCCAGGATAGGTGTGACTGGTAGGTGCCGACGGTGTAGACGCAGCGATACTGGTGGCTGAGGGTCATGGTCTTGAAGTGGCGACGGATGAAGGGGATCTGCACGAGTCCGTCGTACGAGAGGCGCCAGTTGGGCAGTAGGCTGAGCATGGAGGGGAAGGCGGTCAGGGCCACGCGGGATGCGCTGCGGCCGGTGTATGCGGCCAGGAAGGCGGGGATGAGTACGTCGGACGCGTTCTGACTGACGGGGCTTTTCGTCGCGTTGTGGGCCTTACCGGCCAGTTCGGACTGGGCTAGGAAGCCTTCGCTGGGATAGGTGGCCCCGTCATACTCACGCTCGATGCGCGAGGCTATGATGGCACGGTTCTCCACGAAACGTCGGAAGGGGCCGGACTCGTAGCCATTGGTGGCGCTGCCGAGGCTGGCAAAGGCGCTACCGATCGTGGAGGTGGTCATCGTGAAGGTGCCTCGGTGCATGGTGGGCATGCCGGAATAGAGATACTGAATCTCCGCGTCGCGGGAGTCCACTCGATTGATGTTGAGCTCGATCTTCATGCCCACGGCGGGTTCGATGGTGGCCGATCCGGTCAAGGTGCGGCTGCTATTGATCTGGGCCAGATAGTTCTGCTCGCTTTCTGTCATCAGCCAGTGGCGGTCGTAAGCCTCGCGGACATAGCTCTCGCGGACGTCGCCAAAAGCAAAACCCCATCCGGGTGCCCGACCGTAGGCCGTGGAGGCTTGCCCAATCCAGTCGCCAATCTGAGGCTGGAAGCCGTCCACCTTCATGCCATCCGTCTGCGAGAACTGTAGGTTGACGCGGCGCACCATCATCAGGAAGCGTGCGGCGTACTCCAGACCCTTGTAAGCGGGCGTTTCCTCTTTGGGCGGGGCAGGGACGACGACGATGCGTAGCTCCACCGAGTCCCGATTCGTAATGCGGATGCGGGCGAAGTCGATCACCTTGTACGTGATGTTGTAGCGCGAGCTGTCGTCGGTTCGCCGCGCCGTGACGCGGGCTAACTTCTTCGTCATCAGGCTGTGCGATACGATCGTGCCACTGTCAGGGCTGAGCCGGATGGTGGCCTCATAATTCTGCTTCACGCGACGTCGGCGGGATCCCTCGCTGCGCTGCGCATCGGCCAGAGCGCCGTATTTCTGGTTCACGGTCTTGAGGAACGAGCTCTTGTTGTAAAGGCCTTGCAGGTTGAGGCCGGCGGTATAATTCATTTGGCGCTGGTTCTTGATCGTGTTACCGGTCTTGGTGGTCTGGTCAACGCGAGAGCCGCTCTCCCAGTTGTACTGCGTATTGTAGGTCATGTTAGCCGCCACCCAGTCGAGGATGGGGATGTATTGCAGGGGCAGGCTGTAGGTGACGTTCAGGGTTTGGTCGTAGAGCAGGGGCGTGCCAAGCTGGGCGATGCTGCGCTTGATGGAGTCCTTCCAGAGCTCATAGTCCGAGCGGTTGAGCTTCTTGTTGACCTGCACGTGCGGCTCCTCGATGCGGGCGTTAGTTCCGGCGGAGAAATCGGCTGTGAGGTTCGTCAGGGGGCTCCATCGGATGCTGAAGCTGCGATCCCAGGTGAATAGGCTGCTGAAGGAGACCGGCAGGGTGGTCGCGGAGGCTGCGTCGTCCAGGTGGTCCATGTCGCGGAGCTGAAGCTCGTTGTAGTTGCGGAGCATGGTGGTCTGGAAGGTGATGGTGGAGGGGAGGTAATTGAAGGCCAGTTGCTTGATATAGCGGGTATAGCCATTGCTCTTCTGCAGCTTCTCGAAGGGCTGGAAGGGTCGGATGTAGGGCGTATAGATGTAGCTGAGGTTGCCCTGATAATTTTTCGTAGTCTCGTAGACCGTCTCTGGGTCTTTCCGTTCACGCTCGTTATAGGCGTAGCCGAAGGAGAAGTTCGACGGGTCGTAAGGCATAGGTGTCTTGCTTTGGATGTTCACGTGCGCGTTCGAAAGGGCGACGCTCTTGGTGGTGACCCTCTGCTGCGTGAGGTTGCGGATGGAGTCCTTTTGGGCCGTGGTTACGGCGGCATCAAGGGCATCGCGGAGGTGGACGTCGCCGTCTAACGGGTTGTATTCCGGCGAGATAGTCTCACGCGAATAGGCATAGTAAAGCGGCAGGTTCACCTGAGCCTTTTCGGGGAAGAACTTGCCGAGCTGGAGGGAGGTAGAGACGGCATACTGGGTGTAGTTATCCATGCTGCGCTCGCCGATGGATTGGTCGATCTGCCCGAATCCGGCTGTCGTGATCCGCCCGGCAGCCTGAATCGTTCCGAGGTCCGAGAGGGCCACACTGAGCGAGCCATTGGCGGCCCATCCGCCTCGCTCGTCGAAGTCGGTCAAGCGAAGCTCGTTGACCCAGACCTCGCCGCTCTTGAGGTCCTTAGCGTTGTTGCGGACGCCGATCATAATCGTGCGCACCTCAGCGAGCGAAGGGTTGCCCACCACGCTCACCTTATTCATCTGCCGCTGCGGATCCATCTCGGAATAGACCGTGGCAAACGATACCCCCGCACGACCCTCACGCTTGGCCCGGTTGCGCTTATTCTTCAGATTGGTAAGCACCTCGGTTGGGAAGTCGATCATATTGCTTTCCGGCCAAACGGTGGAGCGGTCGGCCTCGCTGCTGCTATTGTATCGTCCGGCAGGGGTGAGGGTGAGGGGTACCTCATACTCGTAGTAGTTGTTCTTGTAGTCCGATCCGAGTCGGATGAACACGGACAGCTCGCCATTGGCCAGGCTGGTGACGTCGTTGATCAATCGCTCGGCGTGAACGAAGAGCTGGAGGCGCTTGTAGCGACGCATGTCGTATTTGGTACTCTTGTAGATGGCGCGTGCGTCTTGCGAGGCCAGATTGGTGACCTTCAGCGAGAGGGCCTGCTCGTTTTGCTGCCTGATCTGCGGCTGGCTGGGGTCGGTCATTCGGGTGACGCCCGGGGGCAGGATATAGTTGACCGGCTCGCGGTCGCCATTCTCCTCTATGTTGACGGAAGTGACGTCGAGGGTGCCATTCACGGACGGGGGCGCGCCGATAGGTGCCAGGCTCTGGAGGTAGGTGCGCCAGTCACCGCGAACGAGGTCGAAGGTGCCCAGACGTAGGATGGTGGTCTCGTAAAAGTCAGTCATGTAAAGGCGCATGAAGCGGATACTCTTGTACCCCTGAATGGTGCCCACGCGGCGGAGGTACTCCTTGACCGGTACCTTGAACTGGTACCAGGTGACGGATGTCGTGTCACCATTAGGCAGGCGAACGCGGACGCGTCGCTCGTTGACGATATGGTTCTGCCCCACGACCATGTCCTTAGGGCGGATCGAGACACGATACTCATAATAGCGCTCCAAGTCGCTCATGGTGTTGTCTCCGTTGATGTCTTCCACATCGGGGTTGGTCTTGGATGAGATGTCGTAACTCTCCGGAGAATCTTCCGAGGCGGTGGAGTTGCCCTCCGTACCGTTGTAATGCTTGTATCGGGTGAGGATATCTACCTGATCACGGTCGTAATCCGAACCGCGGAAGTAATGGTAGTCGTCGCCCGCAGGGTCATTGACGGGTGAGAAGGGGTCGTGCTCCCATCGCATCCATGTGTCGGCCGAGACCTTGGCACGCAGCCGTTCCACATAATTCTTATACGTGGGGAAGGCGCGCTCCTCGGTGGAGGAGAGACCGTTAAGGCCCACATCCTGCACACGACGCGCACCGGTGGTGTTGTCAAAGGCATAGACAGTGCTCTGCTGTCGGGGTATCCGACCCCAGACGTTCGTGTCAACCTGGCTCAGGTTGCCGTTGACGGGCAGACCGTTCTCGAAGAACTTCTTGCCGTCCCTCAGTATGTCTTCCGATACGTCGCCGAGATGTAAGAAGAGGTCGCCCCCCTTGGTTGTCTCCCGGTTATAGATGAAGGGATCCATCATCCAAAACTCGATGTACTCAATATTGGAAGCCTCGAAGTCCGTCTGGTCCAGTCGTCGCATCATGCCACCCCAACGGCGCTGCGGATTCGCTAAGGTGCCATCGGCGTTCATGCCATCTACGTCCAGGTTGTAGGGGCCTCGCTCGGTCGGGTAATAGGCCAGGTTGAGGGTGTTAAGCATGTTGGTCTCGTTGTATGCCAAATCCTTGTTGGGATAGATCTCGGAATACTCGATCGGACGGACATAGTGGTTCGAGATGTCCTTGTCCGTAAGATACTTCGGTCGGAGGCTCGAGTTGCGGCGAGTAAAGAGTCCGTCGATGTAATACCAAGCAAAGAGCGCGCGGTTCTTGCCATACTCTGTGTTATTGACGAGTGAGGCCTCGGGGAACTTCGCTGCGGCGCCGTTATCGTAAGGTGTGCTGGCTAGCGACCAGAGGTAGGGGTTCAGTAGGTCGATGCTGTTTCGGGTGGACTCAAAGTCGTCGAGGTAGGAATAGCGACCCGTGTTCTCGTTCTGGTAGTGTCCGGCGATGAGGTGAGCGAACTCCGCATTGAGGGAGATCTGGCTGGGCTGGGTGAGGTTCAAGAGCGGGAGCTTGTCCACTACGTTCGTCAACCACTGACTTTCTCCCTTGTAGGCCAGATTGGCCCCCCAAAGGGTGTTGTTGATCGACTCCTCGCCCATGGCGGTTTTTGTGGTGAGGGGCATTTCGGAGAGGTGCATCACGGTGGCTCCGGCTGAAAAGTGCTTCGAGAACTCATAGTTCAGGTCGAGGCCCATCATCGTTTTGCGTTGCATGCTGTAGACGGACTGGTTCTCTAACGATACACTGATGGAACTGCGATTGGCCAGTACGCTCTCGTTGATGATACTGACGATACCGGAAGCGTAGTCCACGACGTAGTCCACATTCTCGGTCAGTCGAACGCCCCCGGCGGTGACGACAACAGATCCGCGGGCTACGTTGGTCGAACCCAGGTTGATGTCCGATGCCGATGACGCACGGTACTTGCCACGTAGCTTGAACTTGTTCTTCTCTGCAATCTGTTGGGCGACGGTCTTGGTGGAGTCATAGAGTTCCTGAAACACGTACCGATCGGCAATGGCGTTGTTACCGATGGCCTTCCGGAGGTGCCGTCCGAAGGGCTCCACGACGGGGAAGAATATACGTCCGTTGGCGGGTTGGATGGTGTAGCCCTCCACGAAGTCGAACGAACCGTTCGGATAGGGCTCATTGTTGACGTCGAGGCGGTCGAGGTTCATTACCTGTAGCAAGGTACGCCCGGCGATATTTCCCTCTTGGATGCTGTAGACGTAAGTGCCGACCGTGTCGCTCTGGTAGACAATGTCTAGTTTGAAGCGGTCCTTCTGCACGGAGAATGCCTCGAGGGAGTAGACATTCTTCATCATCAGATCCCAGAATGGCATGCCCGGAGCCTCATTGATACCCTTGATCAGCTTGACGAAGAGGCATCCACCGGTGTTATTCGTATTGTCGGTCGAGATCTCTCCCACCTTAAACGTCTGCCCGCCATAGGTGTACTCAAAGGCCACCGCTAAACTTTCGTCTGGTTGCAAGGCGGTCGAGAGGGAGATATACCCTAAGGCCTCGTTAAGCGAATATTCGGAGGGGCTGAGTAGGCGTGCACTACCGATCTTCTCATAGTCGCGCCCGTCCTCCAAGAAGCTCAGTGCCCCGTTGACGCGATCAATGCTGCGCGCATCGGTCAAGGCGTTGACGCGGGAGTAGAGCGTGTTGGCCTCGTTGTGGGTCATCCGCACCGTACCCGAAGCCTGCACCTCAGCCGTGTTGCCGATATGGACGTTCTCACCGAGGTCGGAGAAGGCGACAATGTCTCGCGCCTCATTGTAATTGCCACGGCGGTTGGTCACCCATACCTCTATCTTGGTGATCTTGGCACTCGACGCCACGAGGGGCAACTTGGCCATGGCCTCGTCATAGCGGTCACGGAAGAAATGACCCAGGAAGAAGTGGCGGTTTTCGTCATAGTTGTCGATGTTGATCTCGAAGTCCGTCGTCTGTACGCCCCCCTGCGAGGTGATGGTACGCGACTCGGAGTTCTGTTGGGCCAAGAGGGCGTTGACGCGCAGTTTGCCAAACTGTAGCTCCGTCTTAATGCCGAACAGGGCCGCCCCACCACGAATGAGCGAGTTGCCCGTGTTCAGGCTCACGTTACCGGCCTCGATGTTCTTGATGATCTCGTCTTCGTCGCCCGCGTAGGCTAGATTCAAGCGTGAAGCGTCGAACTCGAACGACGATTGGGTGTTGTAGTTCAGCCCGAAATTGACCTTCGTGCCGACGGAGGCCTGCATGTTGAGCTGTACGTTGTTGTCGAAGTTGAAGAAGGTATGGTTGCGCGATCGTTCGGGCAAGGTGGGGTTCTTCGTGCCACTGGACTTCATGCCCACCTTCATCTCCGCCGTCCCCTGCGACTTGACGCGTATACCTCCGGGGCCGAACACCCGATCAGCGGCACCGATGTTGAAACGCATGTCCATCAAGTTCAGCTTTTCGCCACTTGCCTGTCGGAAGTTCTCGTCGTTTCTCTGGCGATAATAGGCCTTCATCGACTGTTGCATGCTGTACTGCTGGTATTGCTCGGGAGTCATGGTGATGGGTGTGCCGAGCTCCATGTCGCCCACGCGTGTACGGACGATATACCGGTTCGTGAGGATGTCGTACTCAACGGTGGTTTGCAGATTGTCCGGGTTGTGGAGGTCGGCAGGCATGGGCTGTGTCAGGTCGCGGTAGAAGAGGGGAGCGGTGCGTGCCACGGGGAAGCGTGGCTTGCCCAGCGTAGCGATGGTCGGGGGGACGGAGTCCTTGCGCGCGGAGTCAGCCGGAGCCTGCGCTGCGGCGCGCCCTCCGGACCAGAGTATGGCGAAGAAGAGTGCAAGGAGAAGGGTAGAACGATAGGGGCAACCTGTTTTCATACGGATGGGGAATAGTGACGGGAAACGATGCGTCAAGGCGATCAGAGCACTTTCAGGGCACTGCGTACGATCTGTTCGACGGGCATGTTGGGATCCTCCTTGAGGAGTTTCTCGACGGCTTTTTGCGAGGCGTTTTTCTGGAAACCCAGCATGACGAGCGCCGCCACGGCCTCTTCGGACGTGTCTGTCTGTGACCCTCGCGAGGCTGCAGCACGCCGTTCGTCGAGTCCTGCCACGGGACGCACCTTACTCTTGAGGTCGACAACGATGCGCTGGGCCGTCTTGTTGCCGATGCCTTTGACGGTGGTCAGTGTGGCGTCGTCGCCAGAAGCGATGATGTCGATCAGATCCGAGGGCTTGAAGGACGAGAGGATCATGCGCGCGGTGTTCGGCCCGACGCCGGAGACGGATGTGAGCAGCAGGAAGAGCTCGCGCTCTTCGCGGCTGGCAAAGCCGTAAAGCAGGTGGGCGTCTTCACGGATCACTTCGTGGACGTAGATCTTGCCCTCGCGGAGACCGTCGAAGGTGCTGTAGGTGGTCAGTGAGATATTGAGTTCGTAGCCCACGCCGCCGCACTCCATGATCATCAGTGCGGGTTGCAGTTCTACGATTTCTCCTTTGATGTATTCGATCATATATCTATGGGTGGTTCTTGTAGGGGGGATGCTGATTCTATGTTCCAAACAGTTCGGAATGGGATCCTATGCGAGAGAGCCGGATGATCTCTTCGTTGTTTGCGTTAAGTTCTATCCAGATCAAAAGAAGATCGCCTTCGATGTGAAGCTCCATGTATCCGGCATAGTCGCCGATGAGTTTATGAGGCCGCATGGATAAAGGAATCGGGAGTCCTTCTGCCAGTATTTGGATCGCCTTCGTGATCTTGGCTCGCTTCTCCGGCATGTGGCGAAACTTCTTGAGGTCTCTCTTGAACCTCACAGTGTATTCAATCTTCCGCTTCTTCATCTCCGAACAGCGAGGCTTCGATTGTCTCTCGACTGGTTGTATTAACGACGCCGGCTATTTTACCCTCTCTGGCTTCCCGACAGGCTTGCACGGTCTCTTCGTTATAGGGCCTGTATCCCATCTCGTAAAGCAAGGCCTCCAAGTAGCTGCTTAGGCTCTTGTCTTCTTTCTTGGCTTCTTCTTTCAGCTGCTTCAGCACTCCGGAGTTGATCCGAATAGACGCAGCGGATTTCGTGAGAGTCGTATTCATAATCGAGCGATATATCATTTACATGTAAACGTATTTGAGAGGTGTACGGTCGCTTCTGTTTAGGCTATGAAGCCCTCTCAAGAGATTGGTTACGTGTCCCCTCATAACGGCTAAAGGATTGAAAAAGTATAGCGGGAGTCGGGC
The DNA here is from genome assembly GCF_003033925.1 of Tannerella serpentiformis. Taxonomy (NCBI): domain Bacteria; kingdom Pseudomonadati; phylum Bacteroidota; class Bacteroidia; order Bacteroidales; family Tannerellaceae; genus Tannerella; species Tannerella serpentiformis. The sequence continues at coordinate 959,052 of NZ_CP028365.1, read as the reverse complement.
TCACATATACCGCCGGACGAAGGCGCGGACGCGGGCGGTGTATTCGGCGCGGTGATCGTGATAGGAGAAGGCGTGGGCTGACCCGGGGGCGATCCAGAGCTCGCGGCCGCCACGGCGTTTGGCCTCGTAGAGGGGGTGAACCATCTCGGTGGGCACATAGTCATCTGTCTCGCCGTGGATGAAGAAGATGGGTAGCTCCGAAGCGGCCACTTGCGCCAGCGACGAGGCCTGCAGGAAGTCCCATCCGTAACGCGCGCGGCAGAGCATGCTGGTGGTGTAGAGCAGGGGCATCTCGGGCAGGCCGTACTGCGCGCGTAGCTCCTTGGCAAACTCGTCCCAGACGCTGGTGTAGCCACAGTCTTCGACGAAGCATCGCACGTCGGCCTGCTGCTTTTCGCCGGCCACCATCATCGTCGTGGCGGCGCCCATCGATATGCCGTGCACGGCGATCGTGGCCTCGGGGCCGAAGAGCTCGTCGGCGACGCACGTCCAACGGATCACGTCGTAGCGGTCGAGCCAGCCCATACGGATATAATCGCCACCGCTTTGACCGGCGCCGTAGAGGTCGGGCAGGAGGATGTTGAAGCCCAGGTCGTGGTGATAGAGATAGCCGATCATGAGCATACGCACAGCGCAATCCTTGTAGCCGTGGACGATGACGGCCGATCGGCGCGTGGGCCGTGTGGCGCGGGCGTAGAGGGCATGCAGGCGGACGCCATCGTCGGCGATGATGAACGTGTCGCGCAGGGCACCCGCACGGCGGAGGCTGTCCACCCAAGGCCGCAGGAAGGGGTAAGTCTGAAACATGTAGGCGTACGATCCCTCCGTGTCGCGCCCCTTATTGTCGGCCGGTCGGAGGGCATGGTTGAGCAAGAAGAAGCTGCCTGCGGTGAGCGCCACGATGGCGAGCAGCAGCAGTGTGAGCAGGATGTTGCGTAGTTTTCTCATCATGGCCGCAAAGGTAAGGCCTCGCCGGTGCGCAGCCAGAAAGGGCCTTCGCTCATACGGTGCCTCTCAGGGTGCACCATAAAGGCGTACCTCGCGCCTCCATCGCTTGGGGGAAAATGCTTGCAAGACTCCCTGCAAGTGTTGCATGGTCACGCCGCACATCGTGAAAAGGCTACGCAAGGGGTGTATGGTCGTTTCACACCCTGTGAAAAGGGGGTGCAAGTGTTGCATGATCGTTTCACACCCTGTGAAAAGGGTGTGCAGGTGTTTCATAGTCCCGCCACACACTGTGAAAGGGCTGTGCAGGTGTTGCATGGTCATTTCGCACCCTGTGAAAGGGCTGTGCAGGTGTTGCATGGTCATTTCGCACACTGTGAAAGGGCTACGCAGGTGTTGCATAGTCGTTTCGCACACTGTGAAGGGGCTACGCAAGTGTTGCACACTCGTATCACACACTGCGCCGGCCTGCGCAAGGGGTGCACGGAGGTTTACGCCCCCTCAGGGGATCACTCCGAGCACTGCTCCAGCAGTTCGCTGACTGTGCGACCGAGCGTGGGGTGGACGATCGTGGGGGCGATCTCTGCGAGCGGCTCGAGGACGAAGCGTCGCAGGTGCATCAGTGGGTGGGGCAGGGTTAGGCGGGGCGTGTCGAGACAGGTGTCGGCATAGAAGATGAGGTCGATGTCGATCGGACGATCGGCGTAGGTGCCCCCGGGCGAGGATTTGACGGTGCGGCCCAGCTCACGCTCAATCTGTTGCGTCAGGTCGAGCAAGGGTAGGGGGGCGAGGTCGGTGCGGAGGCTGAGGGCGACGTTGAGGAAGGGGTGGGCCGATTGGAAACCCCACGGCGCGGTCTCATAGCAACGTGACACGGCGATCGTCCTGCCAGCCCGTTCGGCCAGTAGCGCGATGGCCGATGTGATCAGTCGGTGCCGGTCGCCTAAGTTGGAACCGAGGCTGAGGTAGACGTCAGACATTGTTATAGAGGGTAGAGATTAGAGGGTAGAGGGTAGAGATTAGAGGGTAGAGGGTAGAGGGTAGAGGGTAGAGGGTAGAGGGTAGAGGGTAGAGGGTAGAGAGTAGAGAGTGGAGGGTAGAGATTAGAGGATAGAGGGTAGAGGGTAGAGGATAGAGGATAGAGGATAGAGGGTAGGGGGGAGATTAGAGGATAGGGGGTTGAGTCGGATGGTCGAGTGTTTATGCTTTACGCTCTCTTTCGTTTTGCTTCTACCCTCTACTCTCTACCCTCTACCCTCTACCCTCTACCCTCTACCCTCTAATTACAGGATAAGCATCGCGTCGCCATAGGCGCAGAAGCGATATTTCTCCTTGATGGCGATGTCGTAGGCTTCCATCGTCAGCTCATAGCCTGCGAAGGCGGCCGTCATCAGCAGCAGTGTGGAGTAAGGCTGATGGAAGTTGGTGATCATCGAGTTGGCGATGGAGAACTCGTAGGGGATGAAGATGAACTTGTTCGTCCAGCCGTCAAACTCCTTGAGATGCCCGTCCGTACCGACGGCCGTCTCGATGGCGCGCATGACGGAGGTGCCGACGGCGCAGACGCGATGGTTGGTGTCGATGGCCGTATTGACGGCGTCGATCGTCTCGCGACCAATGATCATCTGCTCGGAGTCGATCTTGTGTTTGGAGAGATCCTCGACGTCGATTTCGCGATAGATGCCCAGCCCAGAGTGGACGGTGAGGTAGACGAAGCGGCTGTCCTTGATCTCGAGTCGGCGCATCAGCTCGCGGCTGAAGTGGAGTCCGGCAGCGGGGGCTACGACGGCGCCCTCTTCGGTGGCGTAGATGGTCTGGTAGCGCTCCTTGTCTTCATCCTCGGCCTCGCGGTTCATGTACTTCGGTATCGGTGTTTGGCCCAGTTCATAGAGTTTCTTTTTGAAGGCATCGTGATCGCCTTCGCAGAGGAAGCGCAGCGTACGTCCGCGCGAGGTAGTGTTGTCGATCACCTCGGCGACGAGATCATCCATGTTTTCATTCTTACCGAAATAGAGTTTGTTGCCGATGCGGATCTTACGCGCAGGGTCGACCAGCACGTCCCACAGGCGCAGGCTCTCGTTCAACTCGCGCAGCAGGAAGACCTCGATCCGTGCGCCGGTCTTCTCCTTGTTGCCATAGAGGCGGGCGGGGAAGACGCGCGTGTTGTTCATCACAAACACGTCGCCGGCGCCGAAGTATTTGACCAGGTCTTTGAAAACCCGATGTTCGATCTTACCCGTGTCGCGGTGCACCACCATGAGGCGTGACTCGTCGCGGTAGGGCGCGGGGTGCGTAGCGATCAGTTCTGGGGGCAGGGTGAATTTGTATCTCGAAAGTTTCATGTGGCGTAAAAAGGGTATTTGGTCAGTGATTAAATACGTGTTGAATGCGTCGCGCCGAGGGCACGGTCTAAGAAATCCCCGATCTGATCCGGGGTGATGCAGCGGTCGAGCGTCATGTCGCCGCTGCGTGTACGTTGTAGTTCGATGAGGTGGGCGCCCGACTGGAGCGCCTCGCCGATGTCACGCGCCAAGGCCCGCATGTAGGTGCCTTTGCTGCATACACAGCGGATGCGGATCATGTCCGGCAACTGGCAGTCCAGCAGCTCCATCTCACTGATGACGATCGGCCTCGCCTCCAGCTCCACGTCCTTGCCACGGCGAGCTAAGTCGTAGGCCCGTTTGCCATCCACTTTGCAGGCTGAGAATGTGGGGGGCACCTGTCGGATCTCGCCCGTGAACGCCGTGAGCACTTCCTCCACCATCTCGCGGGTGATGTGGTCTGTGGTGTACGTGGCGTCGATGGGCTTCTCTAAGTCGAACGAGGGCGTGGTGGCGCCCAGTCGCAGTGTGGCGATGTATTCCTTCGTGTGACTTTGCAGCTCCTCGATGCGCTTCGTAGCGCCGCCCGTGCAGAGCACCAAGACGCCCGTGGCCTTCGGATCGAGCGTCCCTGCGTGCCCCACCTTGATCTTCTTCACGCTGAGGCGTCGTGAGAGGGCATAGCGAAACTTGTTGACCACGTCAAACGACGTCCAGTCCAGCGGCTTGTCGAAGCCTACGATCTCCCCCTTCAGAAAGTCCATCACAGCAGCGAATAAACGATGGCCACCGCTCCGGCTATGACACAATAGATGGCGAAATAGATCAGTCGGCCGCGCTTCACCACGCCGATCATCCAGCGGCAAGCCATGACGCCCGTCACGAATGCAGCCAGGAAACCGAGCACCATCGCCGCCGGTGAAATGCCACCGAAAGTTGCCTCGGTCGATCCCGCCTTGAGGATTTTCACGACGTCCAGCAGGGCCTCACCGAGCACAGGGATCAGCACCATCAGAAACGAGAACTTGGCTACCGCCTCACGCTTGTTGCCCAGCACCAGACCCGTCGCAATGGTTGTCCCCGACCGTGACAGTCCGGGCATCACGGCACAGGCTTGCGCCACGCCGATCACGAATGCGTCGCGATACGAGATCTCAGGCTTCTCCATCCGTGGCTTTATGAACGATGCCAAGCCGAGTAGCAACGCCGTCAGCAGCAACATGCAGCCCACGACGAGCAATCCCTCGCCAAACACAGCCTCTACCCAGTCGCGGAAGAACAGCCCCACAATGCCCACTGGCACGGCCGACAGCAACAGCTTACCGACCATCGCTGTCTCGTCGTTTCGCCGAAAAGCAAACAGTCCGCGGATCAGCTCACCGATCTCGCTACGCAGCACGACCAACGTACTGAATACCGTAGCCACATGGAGCAGCGTCGTGAAGGCCAGCATCTCCTTCCCGCTATTCATGCCGAACAGCGTGCCCGCTATTGTCAAGTGGCCGCTGCTGCTGACGGGCAGAAACTCTGTCAGGCCTTGGATCAGGCCCAGAACAATCGCTTCCGCCTCGTTCATGCCTCCGTCTGATCCTTGTCCGACGCCGTCTTACGGTCGCCCACCAAAATCCCGAAGACCATCAGTATAAATCCGGCCATCGTCACGATCGGTGCCACCGAGATCCGTTGTTTGCTAAAGATCGCAGGATTGAACGACACGCCGTCCGTCGACCCGCCACCGCTCATCAGCATAAAGCCCACAGCGATCAGCACCACCGCGGCCCCGATCAGCATAAAGTTGAGTTTCCCCAACGCAAAATCTTTCATCTTATCTTCTTTATCCATGATTCAAATCACACATATAATAGGTATTGCCGTCCGCTACTTCTCACTCTCCCCTTACACGACTCCGGACTACACCGAATACAGCTGCCCCCGCTCCATATACAGATAGCGGTTCACGGAGAAATACGCCGCACCGACCGACAGCGCCACGCCCAGCAATGGCAGCACGAGGCACACCGTCACGACCCCACCCACGGGCAGGATACGGTCCAGTCCGCTTAGTTCGTTCTGTAGATAGACAGCCGTCAGCGCCAGCAACATGTCGGCCAGTCCACCCGCCACCGCACCGTTCACTACGGCGCTGCGGATGAATGGCCGTCGGATGAATTCCGGCGTAGCGCCCACCAGTCGCATGGTGTAAATCAGAAAACGTTTCGAGTAAATCAGGAGGCGGATCGTGTTGCTGATTAGTACGAACGAGATCACCATGAGCAGCGCGATCAGCAGTGCCAGCACCAACCCGATGCGCCGGATATTGTCGTTCACTGTCTGCATGATGTCCTTGCGATAGGCCAGCTCCATCACGCGCACATCGGCCGTCAGTTTCTTCTCAATCTCTCGGAGATTCTCCGCGTTCGCATATTCCGACTTCAGCGTCACGCCGATCGAAGCATGAAACGGATTGTAGCCTAAAAACACCTCCGGATCCTCCCCCAGCTCGGCTTTCATCTCCTCCGCCGCCTCAGCCTTCGAGACGTACTCCGTGGAGCGCACGAACGGCTGCGCCTCGAGGTAATCCTGCATGCGGCGAATATCCGACTCGCGCAGGTCGTCCTTCAGTACGACCGAGAACGCCAGATTCTCCTTCATGTACACCGACAGTCCGCGGCTCAACAGCCCAAACACAAAAAAAACGCCCGTCATGTACAGCGCCAATGCGATGCTGATGACGGAGGTCAAACGTGAGCTGAAAAAGGATGCCGAACCGGATTTTTTATAGGCCATGCGATGCGCGCGGGGATGATGATGAGCGCGCAAAAGAAAGGCTAATCCACGGCCCGCTCGCCCCCTTTGTGATATTTAACAGCCTCCAAAACACCTCTCAAGCCGACTTCGAGGCGTCAATCGAACACCTCCCGACCCAGCAGCGTGGCTGATGTGGCCTCCTCGACCTCGACCCGCACAAAGTCCCCGATCCGATGCCCGCCGCGGTCGAAAACAACCACCTTATTGTGCTCCGTTTTCCCGTACATCCGCTCCCGAGAACGCTTCGAGAAGCCCTCGACCAAGATCTCGAATCGACGCCCCACATCTCGCCGATTGCTCGCCTCCGAGAGCTCGTTCTGCAGCGCAATCATCTCCTGTAGCCGCCGCACCTTCACCTCCTCCGGCACGTCGTCCTCGAGGTGCCGCGCCGCATACGTCCCCGGCCGCTCCGAGTACTTGAACATGAAGGCTGAATCGTAGCCCACTTCACGCATCAGCGAGAGCGTCTCCTGGTGATCCGCCTCCGTCTCGGAGTGGAAGCCGCAAAAGAGATCTGTCGAAATGGCACACCCGGGCAGGATCCGCCGAATGGCTGCTATCCGGTCCAGATACCACTCCCGGGTGTAGCCTCGCTTCATCACCGCCAGCATCCGCGAGCTGCCCGACTGCGCTGGCAGGTGGATGTATTTGCAGATGTTCCGGTGTGCCGCCATCACGTGCAGCATCTCGTCGCTCATGTCCTTCGGGTGCGACGTCATGAAGCGGATCCTGACGTCCGGAGCCGCCTCCGCAGCCCGCTCCAGCAGCCGCGCGAAGCTCACTTCCTCGCCCTCTGCCGACCGATAGAGATACGAGTTCACATTCTGCCCCAGCAGCGTCACATCGCGGTATCCCTTCGCCCGCATATCCTCGATTTCGGACAGGATGCTGTCCACATCGCGGCTCCGCTCCCGCCCCCGCGTGTAGGGCACAATGCAGTACGAACAGAAGTTATTGCACCCCCGCATGATCGAAACGAACCCCGTCACATGCACCCCAGCCATCTTCAATGGCTTCACGTCGCGATACGTTTCCTCCGTCGAGAGTGACACATTGACAGCCTTCTCGCCGCGCTCCACCGCCCCCACGAGGTTCGGCAGGTCCATGTACGAATCCGGCCCCGCCACCAGGTCCACACCATGCTTCTCGACCAGCTCCTCCTTGGCTCGCTCGGCCATGCAACCCAGCACACCGACGATCAGCCGCGGCCGTCCCCCGCGTTTCAGCGACCGGAAATATTGCAGCCGGCTCACCACCCGCTGTTCCGCATTGTCGCGCACCGAACACGTGTTCACGAACACCGCGTCTGCCTCCTCCAGGTTGGCCGTCAGCTCGTAGCCATCGGTTTGCATCACCGACGCCACCACCTCCGTGTCCGCCACATTCATTTGGCACCCGTACGTCTCCACATACAACTTTTTCGTCTCTCCCTTCATCTTTTCGTTCATCGTATACCTTAAAAAAATCGGGCGGCAAAGGTAGCCGCCGACCCGAATCTCCCATTGATCGAGGCGACAGCCTTTCCCATTCGCCTCTCTCTCCGAAAAACGCGCGCAATCGGTTTCACTCCCGCCGTGATGGCCCCAAAAACGGCTCAAGGGCTAAAACTGTGATTCTTCAAGGCACTGTTTTATTCATAGACATACTATCCAAAAACTTACATTTACTGTTTTGATCATAAACAGTAAGTCTAAAACATTACTCGATCTGTCTTTGTTTCATACAGCCTTACTTTTGTTTTATAGGTACTATCTATCAAACAAACAACTTATAGAATCATTTATACATACCGTACGCGATCAAAATAAGTATGTAACTCATTTTTATATTCTGATCATGACATAAATGAACTGCATATCGCATTTTACTCCTTGTCTATGATCGATATAATTTTCTAAACATTTTATTCAGCTCGTTTTTGTCATAGACAGCATGATATATCTCTTAGATAGCTTTTTTTGATCATAAACGAGATTTCGAGCTATTTCTACATAAGGATATGCATCCAAACAGAATGAAATCACTTTTTGAATAGGCGTCAATAGAAAGAAATAGGGATAAAATACATGGGAGATCCCGTCAATGAGATAAACGCTTTGGAAACACTTTTGGATATAGTTTCTATGAATAAAACATCTGGTTGAAAGTCCATGACATTTGCTTCGCATTCGTTTTTGAGGGTTGCCTGAGGGCGGGAAAAGCCGATGGCGTAACGCTTGGGGGTGTCACGATCCGGGCGAAGCCGATGGCGTGCGTTTTTGGAGGACGAAGCGGGGTGGAGGTTCGCGTCGTGCGGGGTTTGGGGACAAAAAAAAGCATCCCCCACCGCGATGGTGGAGGATGCACGAAAGACGTTAAAGAGGCAGGGCTCAAGAGCCCGCTTTTCATTCGATGCGCTTACTGTTCTTGTTGAAGAAGATGTGCGCCAAGTAGCCGCAGATGATCAATGCCAGCCCGAGGAGGAGCATGGTGTTACTGCTTGTGTCGCCTGCCGTGGTAGCAGCCAAAACGCCGACGCCGATGAGGAGGATCAGGATCCCTAAATACTTCAAAGCACCCATAGTTCGATCTATTACTGTTGATTGATTACGATTTCTACGCACAAAAGAAGGGATAAAAATCAGATCGCATGCGCGGGGCGCTGTAAAAAGTGCCTGAGGGAACGAGGCAAGGGACGTATCTTTGTTGCAAGAAAAGACTGACAAAAACGATGGCTAAATTGCTTTATCCCATTTATTTCATCCTGATCGCGCTGCCGCTGTTTGTCCTGCTGACGGCGCTGACGGCGCTCTTGACAACGGTAGGCTGCCTGCTGGGTGGGGAGCGCGTTTTCTCGTATTACCCGGGCATGATTTGGTCGCGGCTGACATGCCTATTGGTGCTTTCGCCGGTGCATGTGCGGGGGCGCGAACATCTGCAGCGGGGCCGCTCGTACGTCTTCGCGGCCAATCATCAGGGGGCGTTCGACATTTTTCTGGTTTACGGCTTCATCGGCCTCCCGATCAAGTGGATGATGAAGGCTGGGCTGGAGCGCATTCCGCTGGTGGGCTATGCATGTCGGGCCGCGGGGTTCATTTTCGTGGATAATTCGTCGCCGCGGGCTGCACGCCGCAGCATCGCGGAGGCTGAGCGACGGCTGAAGGACGGCTTCTCGCTGGCCGTCTTCCCCGAGGGTTCGCGGTCGAAGACGGGGCGGATGGGACGCTTCAAGAAGGGGGCGTTTCAGGTGGCGCTCGACCGGGGGCTGCCCGTGGTGCCGATCACGCTCAATGGGCCGTATCACGTTTTGCCGATCGGCCGTTGGTTGGCCTGGCCACACCGCCTGGAGATGGTGATTCATCCGCCGATTGATTGCGGGACGTTGGCCGAGGGTGAGGATGAGTTTGCGCGTATGCAGCAGGTGGCCGACCGTACGCGTGAGACGATTGCTTCGGCGCTCTGGCCGGAGTTCCGATGACCTATCGTCCGGCCCACCGGATCCATCCGCAGCGGCTGACGGTCAGTCCGACGCCGGTTCGGGGGCCGATCAGGCTACCGCGATCGAGGGCCAGCGTGGCCGTAAACTCCCAGCCAGACGGCGCCGCGCTGTGAGCGTCGGGCAGGAGGTAACGGATGTCGAGGCTGAGGGAGGTGTTGTCAAGCGGGCGCAGCGTGGGGGCGTAGGGCGTGCCGTAGCTGCGGAGGGTCGAGAGGCGGGCACGCCAACCCCAAGATCCGGCGATGCGTCCTTCGGCGCCGATGTGCCATGCGCGGATGCGGTTGTGGAGGAAGGCGGGCGAACGGTTGGCGTTGTAGGTGGGCGAGAGGAGGAGAGGCGAGCCGATGGCACGTCCGAAGTAGGACGCTCCGGTGGTGTACTCACCGTTATTATAATAGTTGTCCGCACCGCCACCGTAGCCGGGATATTTCTTGTGGTCATACTGGATGAAGTGGAAGGGGCCGCTCTGATCCATCGTCGAGAGGTGCTCCACAACGATGCGGCGCACGTATGGGAAGGTGGGCAGGTCGATGGAGATTCCCGCCAGGCCGTCGAGCCCGTTGTACCATTCGATTCCGGAGCGATCCTCCCAGAAGTGCTGGTAGTAGGCGGAGATGGCGAAGCGTGGGCCGGCGTAGTCGAGGCGGAAATCGAATGTGCCGTAATGATTGCCCAGCACGTTGATCTGATCCGAGACGGTGGCGTCGCTACCGCCCGATTGCCCGAGGACGATGCGCGCAAAGTCTTTCAGCGACTGCGGCTGACGACCCATCTTGGGCAAGGTCGATGTGCCGCCCCACTGCGCCATGTGGCGTATGCCAATCGTGAAGGCGAGCGGAAGGGATGCAGGGCGAGGATCGCGGAGGCGGAGGTAGAGCGCTTTGCGGTGCCACAGGACGCCCTGCACATAGTGACGCTCGGGGGCGATGGCGGTGCGCAGATAGTCTGTGTCGAACGATCGTCCCACGGCGAAGTCGCCGCCTGCCGCGAGCCATCCGCCTGTCAGCGGGACGGCCGTGAGGCGTGGCGTGTAGAGCGTGATCTCGGGGATGGGACGTGCGTTGGGCGAGAGGAGCAAGTCGCCGCTGCTTAGCGTTGGGTCGGGGCTGGTCGGGCGAGATGCTGCGGCGTTACCATCCCACGCGCCACTGCCGATGGAGAGCGCGAGTCGGTCGCGGTAAGAGAGCGCGGCGTAAGCCTCCTCGACGAAGACGTGTCGCCCGATGCGTGGTGTGGCGGCTACGAGGCTCATCGCCGCCTCCCACTGCCAACGGTCGGTGAGCCGTCCCGTGTGTTGCACGCCTGCCTGCATGTAGCCACCGAAACGGGCGATGTCTATGGGCATCCGTCCGTGCGTGTGGCTGGCCATCCAGAAGGGTGTGCCGCCGTCGGCACCGGCGCCGGAGAACGATACCTTATATAAGGTGCCGGCAGAGGGTGGGACAGAGGCCGTAGAGTCGGCGACTTCGTCTGCATAAACGTGAACTGAAAGCGCAAGGGTCATCCATGCGAGGATGTGGCGGAGGGAGGAATGGGTGATGTGCATAATCAGAAATAATACGGGCGGCAAAGCTATCGTAGCGGCTTCATCTTGTGGCACAATACCCTGACGGTTGTGCAGGTAAGTCGAATATCTATCTTTGCGGCCGAATTTTTTAAGCGTAAGTAATACACATATGAACAATTACGAAACCGTTTTCATTTTAACTCCCGTTTTATCTGAAGCACAGGTAAAGGAAGCGGTAGACAAAGTGAAGGCCGCACTGGGGACAGTGAAGGCAGAGATTGTGAACGAAGAGAATTGGGGGCTGAAGAAGCTGGCTTACCCGATCGACAAGAAGACGACGGGCTTCTACTGGCTGCTTGAGTTCAAGGCCGTACCCGAAGCCGTGGAAGTGTTGGAGACGCAGTTCCGCCGTGACGAGCGTGTGATCCGCTTCCTGACCTTCCGTCAGGACAAGTTCGCCGCTGAGTACGCAGCCAAGCGCCGCGGCCTGAAGGCATCGAAAGAGAGAGAATCGGCAGAGAAAGCTAACCAGTAAACAAGGAGGATTAAACCACATGGCAACGACAAACACCCCCACAGGTAACAACCAGTCTGAACTCCGCTACCTGACCCCGATGTCGAAAGACGTCAAGAAGAAGAAGTACTGCCGCTTCAAGAAAAGCGGAATCAAATACATCGATTATAAGGATCCCGACTTCCTCAAGAAGTTCCTCAACGAGCAAGGCAAGATCCTGCCCCGACGCATCACCGGCACCTCGCTGAAGTTTCAGCGTCGCGTGGCCCAGGCCGTTAAGCGTGCTCGCCACTTGGCCCTGCTGCCTTACGTAACCGATTTGATGAAATAACCCCCGTTAAAGCGAAACAGAACTATGGAAGTTATATTGAAAGAAGACGTAGCCAACCTGGGCTACAAAGACGATATCGTACACGTAAAGGACGGTTACGGACGCAACTTTCTGATCCCGCAGGGGAAGGCCGTGATCGCCTCAGAGTCTGCCCGCAAAGTGCTCGCAGAAGTGCTCAAGCAGCGCGCTCACAAGATTGCCAAGATCAAGGAAGAAGCCGAGGCACTGGCCGAAAAGATGAAGGGCGTATCGCTCACCATCGGCGCCAAGACCAGCTCCACGGGTACGATCTTCGGCTCGGTGACGAACATTCAAATCGCAGAAGAGCTGGCTAAGCTGGGCTTCGAGGTCGATCGTAAGATCATCCGTATCAAGGAAGACGCAGTGAAGGAAATCGGCTCGTATAACGCCACGGTGAGACTCCATAAGGAGGTGTCGGTGGAGATCCCCTTCGAGGTGATCTCGGAGGCATGACCCCACACCCGGAGTCTTTTCCAGAAACCGGATAGAAGCAGAAGAGAGTGTCCGAACATGAGCGTTCGGGCGCTCTCTTTTTTTGCACCCCAACAGATGCTCCTCCCCACCGCCTACTTAGGCCCCATCCCCTACTACCGCCTCATGCACCGCGCCGCCGAGGTGCGCATCGAGGCCTGGGAACACTACCCGAAACAGACGCTCCGCAACCGTTGCCTGATCGCCACCGCCGGCGGTGTGCAGGCGCTCACTGTGCCCGTCGTACGGCCTGACAACCCCAAGGCGCCTACGCGCGACATCCGCATCTCCGACCACGGTCGGTGGCGCCATCTGCACTGGCAAGCCCTGGTCTCGGCCTACGGCATGAGCCCCTTTTTCGAGTATTACGCCGACGACTTCGCGCCGTTTTATGAGCGGCCTTACACGTTTCTGATCGACTACAACATGGCGCTCCAGTCGCTCGTCTGCGAGCTGCTCGACATCAGCCCGACGGTCGGCCTGACCGAGGCGTACATGCCCCCGGGGTCCGTGGCGGACGACCTGCGCGAGGCCTTCACGCCGCGTACGCCACGCCCCGAGCACCCCGACCTGCCGCCGCCGCGGCCCTACTACCAAGTCTTTGGGCGCAAGCACGGCTTCCAGCCCGACCTTAGCATCGTCGACCTGCTCTTCAATATGGGGAACGAGAGCGTGCTGTATTTATAGCCCATGCACGTTCGCTCTGGGGGGAGGGAGGCCTCTCGCCGGGCCGCTTCCTCAGAGTAAATTCCTCCAACCGACCTCTTTTGAAGGAATTTCTCCGAGTAAATTCCTCCAACCGACCTCTTTTGAAGGAATTTCTCCGAGTAAATTCCTCCAACCGACCTCTTTTGAAGGAATTTCTCCGAGTAAATTCCTCCAACCGACCTCTTTTGAAGGAATTTCTCCGAGTAAATTCCTCCAACCGACCTCTTTTGGAGGAATTTCCTTGAGTAATTTTCACCGTTGGCAGGTCGTCGGTGAAAATTACTCAAAGAAACACCTCCATTGATCCTTAGTTGGCGCCGTTGCCTCACGATCATTCACCCAACGACCCTCGACCGCCCCTCCCGAGCCCCTCTTTTCAGCCCCGAAAGGAAATACCTGGCGCCTTTGTCCGTTAAGGGTGAGGCCCACCGCTGCCCCGGGGGCTTTGCTCTATTTTTGCCACCGATATTTTAGACAAAGACAAGATGAAGATTCTACGGTTGATCGGGCTTTTATGCCTCTTTCCCGCCTGCCTTGCGGCTCAGCAGGGCAACGAAGTGTTCCGCTTTTTACGTTTCCCCATGTCGGCCCGGGCCGGCGCACTGGGGGGGCACACGGTCTCGCTCGTGGAGGCCGATCCGGCCCTCGTCTTTCACAACCCCGCGTTGCTGGGGGGCGAGATGAACGGCATGGTGGGGCTGAGCTATATGAACTACATCGGCGGTATCCACGTCGGTAGCGCCATCTATACACGCACCCACGGCGACCGCGGCGCGTGGGCCGTCGGCCTCTCGTACATCAACTACGGGAGCATGAAGGAGGCCGATGCGCAGCGCAACCTCTCGGGCCACTTCTCGGCCTCCGACGCGGGCCTGAGTGCCACCTATTCCTACGACCTCTCGGATCGTTGGCGGGGTGGGTTGTCGATGAAGGTCCTCTACTCCGCCATCGCCGAATACTCGGCCTTCGGACTGGCCGCAGACGCCGGGCTTAGCTACTTCGACGAGGAGGCAGACCTCTCCGTCGGCATCGCGCTGAAGAACATCGGCGCTCAGCTCAAGGCCTACGATTCGCGTCGCAGTCGCCTGCCGTGGGACATCCAGCTGGGATTCACCAAGCGCATGGCCCACGCCCCGATACGCCTATCGGTTACGGGCATGTATCTCAATCAATGGAAGTTCAAGTACGTCGACGAGACGCTCACGGAGCGCAACGTGGACGATAGCTTCGTCGCTACGCTGGCCAAGCACCTCGTCTTTGGTGTCGACTTCGTACCCTCGAACAACTTTTGGGTTGGCGTGGGCTATAACCCCAAAGAAGCCATGGATATGCGGCTCAAGGACGGCGGCAATCGGCTCGGTGGATTCTCGATGGGTGCGGGGCTACACGTCTCGCGGTTCGACGTCAGCATCTCCGCTGCACGCTATCACCCCTCAGCGATGTCGCTGATGTTGGGGTTGGGGATATCGCTCAATGACGACAACCCATAAGAGACTTTATATAGTAGCGCATCTGCTGCGTTGCCTTCGACAAACTCAGGCTCGGCCATATACTCATGTATACTCCCTTCGCCTTCGGTCTCGGACGCCTTGCATCTGCGCCACTCTCTAAAGTCTCTCCGCTAATTATCATCAAGGAAAAGAAGTACCCGGTCCAAACTTCCCCGGCCTCGGCAGAGGCCTTGATCTTCTTTTGCTTCTTTTCTTCCATCAAGGGAAGAAAAGAAGACAAGAAGGAGAGAATCAAAGAAGACAACGAGGAAAGAGAATCAAAGAAAAAGTACCCCCTAACTCACTATGACAAAGAAAATAATTGTAGCCATTGATGGCCTATCGTCGTGCGGTAAGAGCACGATGGCGCGCGAGCTGGCCCGTGAGGTCGGCTATGCCTATATAGATACCGGCGCTATGTATCGCGCCGTGACCCTTTACGCCCTCAGGCACGCGTTGCTGAGCCCCGACGGGGCGGTCGATGCCGCTGCACTCGAACAGCGCATGGGCGAGATCGACATTACCTTCCGCGTGAACCCCGCGACGGGACGCTCGGAGACGCATCTCAACGGTCAGAACGTCGAGGCCGACATCCGCGGCATGGAGGTGTCTGCGCTGGTCAGTCGCGTTTCTGCACTGCCGTTCGTCCGCCGCGCACTCGTGGCGCAGCAGCAGGCGATGGGCCGCGAAAAAGGGTTGGTGATGGACGGACGCGACATTGGCACGGTCGTTTTCCCCCAGGCCGAACTGAAAGTTTTTGTCACCGCCTCGGACGAGGTGCGTGCCCAGCGACGCGTCGATGAGCTGCGGGCCAAGGGCACGGACGTGTCGATGGAGGAGGTGCTCCGCAATGTGCGCGAGCGGGACCGCCTCGACATGGAGCGCGCCGAGAGCCCCCTGCGTCGCGCGGAGGACGCCATCGAGTTAGACAACACCCACCTGACGATCGAGGGGCAGCGCGAACGTCTGCTGCAGCTCTTTCGGCAGGCTACGGATGGAGAATAAGGTATGGTGAACGTAACCATCGACCAGGATTCGGGCTTCTGCTTCGGCGTCGTGAACGCCATCCGCAGCGCCGAGCGCGAACTGACGCAGACGGACGAGCTGTACAGCCTCGGCGACATCGTCCACAACAGCCTGGAGGTCGACCGCCTCCGCTCCATCGGCCTACACACCATCGAGCACGCCGACCTCTCGCGGCTCGAGGGACGCACCGTCCTTCTTCGCGCGCATGGCGAGCCGCCCTCCACCTACCGCCTGGCCCGCGAGCACCGCATCCGGATCATCGACGCCACCTGCCCCGTCGTTCTCCAGCTCCAGCGGCGCATCCACCGCTGCTACAACGAGATCAAAGGCACCCCCGCGCAGCTCGTTATCTACGGAAAAAAAGGCCACGCGGAGGTCAATGGCCTGGTGGGCCAGACCGACGGCACGGCCATCGTCATCGAGCACCCGGAAGAGGCTCTGACTCGCCTCGATTTTTCGCGAGACATCTACCTCTTCTCCCAGACCACGAAGTCGCTCGAGGGATTCGGCCAGACGGTCGAGCTGATCCGTGCGCACCTCGCCGCGGGCGTCACCTTCCGCTACTTCGACACCATCTGCCGCCAAGTCTCCAACCGCCTCTCTACCATCCGCGACTTCGCCGCGCGGCACGACTACGTCTACTTCGTGGCCGGCAAAAAAAGCTCCAACGGGCAAATGCTCTACGACCAATGTCGGCTGGCCAACCCCCGCTCTGTATTCATCTCCGATGCGGCCGAGATCACCGAGCCCCTTCCGCCTGACGTCCACAGCGTCGGCGTCTGCGGCGCCACCTCCACGCCCAAGTGGCTCATGGAAGAGGTGGCCGAACGCATCCGCACACTCAATGCCTGAACCTCGGGGCTCCCAAAAAAGATTCTTCTCAGGGAGCCTCCGAGTGCTTTTAGCCTCGTGGAAGTTTCTTCCAGAGGATCTCCCGGCGCTTTTAGTCCCGTGGAAGTTTCTTCCAGAGGGTCCCCCGGTGCTTTTAGCCCCGTGGAAGTTTCTTCCAGAGAGTCCCCCGGTGCTTTTAGTCCCGTGGAAGTTTCTTCCAGAGGGTCCCCCGGTGCTTTTAGCCCCGTGGAAGTTTCTTCCAAGCACCTAAATGCTCTTGGGGGTTGTCTGGAAGAAACTTCCAAGCACTTCCAAGCGCTTGGGGGTTGCCAGGAAGAAACTTCCAAGCACCTAAATGCTCTTGGGGGTTGCCAGGAAGAAACTTCCAAGCCCCTTTTAGGCTCCCCGGAGCAGATCAAAAGAATCGTTTTATATAATCCGCCCCACCCCATGCTACTTGATAAAGAATATCCCGCCACGCACTCCATGTCCACGGCCTGGTACATGGTGGACGACGACGACAACGTGGCCATCATTGAGTATAACGAAAACGGTCCCGTGCCTTGGGATGTGCCCGAGGCAACTACAGAGGATTTACTGTTTGGCCCACCTACGGGTGTTTCCGATAGCTGTAAAACGACTATCGAGCTGACCGAAGAGCAAATCGAGGAGCTCTTGCCCGATTTTCTTGACGCCCCCTGCTCGCTGGAGGATGTCAGCTATTGGTGGCATCGGACGGTGTTTCAGATCGACCCCAGGCAAACAGACGCGTTTTTGGCGCTCTGTAGTGAAGGCGGTGTGCCCATCAAAGAGATTGTATCGAAGCAAAAGGGACTTTACCTTGCCGATTTTGATCGTTGTATCCAGATGGGTAAGATCAAGGAGGGTTCCGTATTGCAGAAAATGATAGCTGGCGACATCCTTACTGCGGCCTACGAGATGAAAGAGTTTGAGTTCGACGATATCTATCACAAAGAAACTCGTCGTATGGAGTACACCAAGAACTACGAGGCTGCGCCGTATTACATCTATTATCAACCCTACTGGGTCGCGCATCTGGCCAAACGAATGATTACGCCGCATCACCCGGTGAAGCTGTCCCAAGTACCGGAAAATTTTCGCCATCGCATCCACCGCATCCCCGGACGTTTTGCCGATAAGGAGTACCTCCAGATCGCCCAGCATACCTTCTGCAAGGTGTATGGCTATGACGAACTGACTTATTCCTATGAGATTTGGTCGCTCACGACTCTCCCCATGGAGGATGGGCAGTGGCGCGAGGTGATTTGTCATATCCCCTGCTGGGAGTCGTATGGCTGGCGTCCGGATCCGAGTGAAGGCTACGAGGAGCCGGATCCAGAAGACTGGTATCAAAACATTCGTAATGCCCCACTGACCCACCAGCCGACAGTCGTTATGATTGGCGATCCGAAGAAGCGATGGTTCCTCATCGATAAGGCGTTCGAGCATACGGACAGGCTGATTCGCCACACGATGTGGATTCCCTATGTCCCCAGGCTGCCGAAGAAGTACGCACACTATGACTACGATAGCGCAGCTGCCAAGAGCCTCACCGACGAGGTGCTGGCCCAGCTGCTTGCGGATTGCAAGTATCCAGATTGGGTCGTTCGCTGGATCAGGCCGCACGTGCTCTTGCTGGATGATGATGCGCAGGCAGTCTTTGAGCAAGTCTACCCCATCACCGATCATCGTGTTCAAATCGACGGCGAGACGTACCCCATCTATCTCCTCTCTGAGCGCAAGCGCTACGCCGCCGAGATTGAGCATTACGCACAGCAGCCCTACCGCGGGGAAGTGCATGACCTCGTAGACCGTTCCTTTTACGTGAAAGATCCTTCGCGTCGATAGCGTATTTTAGTCCCACTTATTTACCCCCTTACAACGATGAAGACAGACAAAGAATATCCCGCCACGCACTCCATGTCCACGGCCTGGTACATGGTGGACGACGACGACAACGTGGCCATCATACAGTTCGAAAATAATGGCCCTATTCCCGTGGACGTGCCTGACACATGGTTCGATAAGTTACTTTTTGGGCCCAGCACCACAGACAGGGATGACGACTACATCACTTTTTCCCTAACGGATGATCAGCTTGATGAGGTCTTAGAAAATTTGATCCATGAAGTCAACACTCCGGATGAGGAAAAATATTGGGATGAGGGTATCACCCAGATCAATCCCTCGCGCGAAGAGGAATTTTTGGCACTCTGCCGCGAAGGGGAGTTGACCGTCGAGAAATGTGTGTCGAGGGTGCGAGGGCTGTACCTCGTCGATTATTATAATTGTTTCAAGCATATAGAGAAGGAGGAAGACAATCCGCTGCTTGATCCGCAATCGGTGATCCGAAAGCTCATCGACCGAGGCATTATTTTCCGTTACCTCTCCTGTAAATACCTGTCGATCGATGACAATAAGGCAGATGAATCGGGCAAGAAGTTCAGGCTCAATTTCGAATCCCTACCCTACTACCTCTACCAACAGCCCTACAATGAGGAGGAACTCTCGGAGCGTGTCCTCACGCCCCGCCATCCGGTGAAACTTTCTCAGGTGCCGGAGGAATTTAGGTCGCGCATCCATCGCATTCCCGGACGCTTTGCCGAGAAACGATACATCCAAATCGCCCAGCATACCCCCTGTCGGCTCTATGGGGGAGACGGAATTTCGCTCTCTACCCTGCCGCGTGAGGAGGACTATATCCCTACATGATTGAAATGATCGAGCAAATCTCCATCGACCTCAGCAACTATTGCTCCAAGCAGTGCCCCTTCTGCTACAACCATAGCCGGCCGGAGGGAGCGACCATGTGGCGCCCGTCGGAGGTGATCCGCCTGGCCACGGATTGCATAGCGCACGGCGTGCGGGCCGTCTCGCTCGGAGGTGGCGAACCGTTCGAGTACGACGGGGTGTTCGACATCATCCGCGCGCTCTACCCTCGGTGTTACCTCACGGTCACAACGAACGGACTGCCACTGGAGCACGACGCCGTCTGGCTACAACTTCTACGCGATGCGCCAGACAAGATTCACGTCACCATCCACCGCCCGCACGACGCCGACGAAGTCCGTCGCGTGGAGGGCCTGATCCGTCGCCTCGCCGCAACGCCCATCAAGCCCGGGCTGAACCTGCTCGTTGAATCTGATCGGCTACCGGACGCCACGGCCGTCTTCGCGCGTTTTCTCGGCCTACTCACCCGCCAGCAGATCATCCTCGTACCCCGTCGGCCCGACCGTACCCCGTCGGCCCGGCAGTTGGCCGAAGTCGCCGGCCGACAGCCCTTTCAGGCGCCTGCCTGCCTGACGCGTTGTTTGCGCCCGGAGCGCTTCGTCTCCATCTCGTGGGACAAGCAGGTGAACTCCTGCAGCTATGCCGGAGGTAAGGCGCCGCTCCACAGTTTGGATCATGCCGGCCTGCTGGACGCCCTCTCGCGTGTAACGTGGCAACGCTGTGGCAGTTAGCGGCTACGGAAGCGGGAGTTAAAACCGGATGGCAGAGTGGGTCCGATCGGGCTTGCATGATGCGCCCAAGACCGTTTGCCTGACAGCCCCCACCCCATGGGGCGTGTAGGCCCACTCGCTTCGGGTGGATAGGCCCAATACCGCTCGGCGTATGGGGCCGGTCGGGTTCGGCGGTTGGCTCCCATCGGATTGGACGCTGCGGCCCGAACAGGTTCGAGGCCCCCTGCTGGCTTAACCGCCGACCACTCCCTCCCTCAATAACACAACGCCGCCCCGCCGGAAGGGATTCCGACAGGGCGGCGCTGCAATTCTTGGTGATCAGTCGCGGGGGTCAGGTGTTGGGAGTCCCCTCTTCGGCCAGATCGGGGTCGATCATGATACGGCCGCAATACTCGCAGACGATGATTTTCTTCCTCAGCTTGATGTCCATCTGTCGCTGGGGCGGAATTTTGTTGAAGCAGCCGCCGCACGCATCGCGTTCGATGGGCACCACGGCGAGCCCGTTGCGGGCGCCCTTGCGAATACGTTTGAAGGCTGCCAGGAGGCGCGGCTCGATGGTCGTCTCGAGCGCCTTGGCCTTGTCGCGCAGGCGATCCTCCTCCTGACGCGTCTCGGAGGTGATCTCATCCAGCTCGCTCTTCTTCTGCGCCAGATCGCCCTTGCGCCCTTCGAGCACTTCCTTGCTCTGCTTGATCTTCTGCTTCTTGGCGTCTACGGCGGCGTTGAACTCGCGGATTTTCTTTTCGGCAAACTCGATCTCGAGGCCTTGGAACTCGATTTCCTTCGTCAGGTTGTCGAACTCGCGGTTGTTACGCACATTGTCCAGTTGCGACTTGTAGCGCTCGATCAGCTCTCTCGACTCCGAGATTTTGTTTTTCTGCGCCAGCACGTTCGCCTTATTCTCCTCAATGCCGCTCTGATAATTCTTAATGCGCGTCTCCAGTCCGGCTATTTCGTCTTCCAAGTCCTGCACTTCCAGCGGCAGCTCCCCACGCAGGGTTTTCAGCTTGTCGACCTCCGACATGATCGCCTGCAAATGGTGCAGTGATCGGAGCCGCTCTTCGACCGTCAGCTCCCGGTATTCAGCTGCGGGGGTATGGGTTGGGGCAGCTGTTTCCACCACTTCGGGCGTCGGCGTTTCGGCCTCATTCATCACTGACGTTTCTTCTTTCGTAGTCATACGCTATAAATATGTTATGGGATTAATGCTTGTTTCTGAGTTTCGTAGTGCAAAAGTAGGGTGTTTCGAGGAGATGATTTCGTGAAACAAATCCACCGTGCATCGCTCACTCTCATAGTGCCCGACGACGGCCAGGAGGAGGCTATCCGCCACGTCGAAGTAGTCGTTGTACTTCGCCTCGCCGGTCACGAACACATCCGCACCTGCCGCTGCGGCGTCGCGCCAAAGGAACGCGCCGCTTCCACCGCAGAGGGCCACGCGCCTCACTGGCCGACCGCGCAGCGCGGAGTGGCGTACGCAGGGCACATGGAGCACGCTCTTCAAGTGATGCAGGAAGTCCGCCTCACTCATCGGCTCCACCAGCTCACCGACAGCTCCCGATCCGGCCTGCGACCAAGCGTTACTCAATGGATAGAGATCGTAGGCCACCTCCTCGTAGGGATGCGCTGCGAGCAAGGCCCGCACCACGGTGCTGCGCAGATGGCGCGGCAAGATGGTTTCTACGCGCACCTCGGGTTCGACATGCAGCGCGCCGACGGTGCCGACGTATGGCTGACAGCCCTCCGTGGCACGGAATCGCCCCTCGCCCGGTGTGCTGAAACTGCATGCGTCGTAGGCTCCGATGTGGCCCGCACCGGCGTCGGCCAAGGCCGCGCGCACAGCATCGGCGTGCGCTTCCGGCACGAAGGTGACGAGCTTCAGCAGGCCGTCCGACAGCGGATGCAGGATGCGCGTGTTCTGTAGCCCGATCAGCTCGGCCAGCTTGTAGTTGACGCCACCCGTGGCATTGTCGAGGTTCGTATGGGCGGCATAGATCACGACGTCGTTCCGGCAGGCTTTGGCCACGCACCGCTGCACGTAGTCCGCACCCGTCAGCTCACGCAGGGGGCGGAACAGCAGCGGATGGTGGGCAATGATGAGGTTGCAATCGTGGGCGATGGCCTCGTCGACCACGGCCTCCGTGACGTCGACGCAGAGCAGTGCGCCACGCGCCGGCTGGTTGACGTCGCCCACCTGAAGGCCAGTATGGTCGTACGACTCTTGCAACGCGGTCGGTGCGAGGCGCTCTATTTCACGTAAAACATCTCTGATGAGCAGCATGGCGCGTGCGGTTATTCCGGTTTCACGTCGATGTGAAGTTCCTCGAGCTGTGCTGGCTCAAGCGGTGTCGGGGCGTCGAGCATGACGTCGCGGCCCGCATTGTTTTTCGGGAAGGCGATGCAGTCGCGGATGGAGTCGAGGCCGGCGAAGAGCGAGACGACACGGTCGAGGCCGTAGGCAATGCCGCCGTGGGGTGGGGCGCCGTATTTGAAGGCGTTCATGAGGAAGCCAAACTGCTCCTGGGCGCGCTCTTCGGTGAAGCCGAGTATCGAGAACATCTTGTCTTGCAACTTGCTGTCGTGGATACGGATCGACCCGCCGCCCACTTCGACACCGTTGATGACCATGTCGTAGGCATTAGCGCGGACGGCCCCGGGATCGGTCTCAAGCAGCGGGATGTCCTCCGGCTTGGGCGAGGTGAAGGGGTGATGCACGGCGTAGAAGCGTTGGTCTTCTTCGCTCCACTCCAACAGCGGGAAGTCGACTACCCAGAGGCATTCGAACCGCGACTTATCTCGCAGCCCGAGCCGGTTGCCCATCTCCAGACGGAGCTCGCAGAGCTGCTTGCGCGTCTTGTCTGTCTCGCCACAGAGAATCAGCATCAGGTCGCCCGGCTCGGCGCCGAAGGCAGCCTTCATGGCCTGCAGCTGCTCCTGGGTGAAATACTTGTCGATACTCGACTTGACGTGTCCGTCCGGCTCCACGCGGGCGTAGATGAGACCCTTGGCCCCGATCTGCGGCCGCTCCACAAACTTGGTCAGTTCGTCGAGCTGCTTGCGCGTGTAGGTGGCTGCGCCTTCAGCCCGGATGCCGGCGATGTAGTCGGCACGGTCGAAGACGCCGAATCCGTGGCCCCGCATCAGGTCGGTGAGCTCCACGAAACGCATGCCGAAGCGCAGGTCGGGCTTGTCGGAGCCGTAATACTTCATGGCGTCGTGCCACGTCATGCGCGGGAAGGCCTCGCTGGAGAACTCCACGCCGAGGACGGCGCGGAAGAGGTGGCGCACCATGCCCTCAAAGAGCGTGATGACGTCGTCTTGCTCCACGAAGCTCATCTCGCAGTCGATCTGCGTGAACTCCGGCTGACGGTCGGCGCGGAGGTCTTCGTCGCGGAAGCATTTCACGATCTGGAAATAGCGGTCGAAACCGGAGACCATCAGCAGCTGCTTGAGCGTCTGCGGCGACTGTGGCAGGGCATAGAATTGCCCCGGGTTCATGCGCGAGGGCACAACAAAGTCGCGCGCGCCCTCCGGCGTGGAGTTGACCAAAACGGGGGTCTCCACCTCCAAGAAATGGAGGTCGTTCAGGTATCGGCGCACCTCGAGCGCCATGCGATGGCGCAGCTCTAAATTCTTACGCACGGCCTGCCGACGGAGGTCTAAGTAGCGATACTTCATGCGCAGATCGTCGCCGCCGTCGGTCTCGTCCTCGATGGTGAACGGCGGGGTGAGCGCCGGGTTGAGCACTTCCAACTCATCGACGATCAGCTCGATCTCGCCCGTGGCGAGGTGCGGATTCTTGTTCGAGCGCTCGCGGACGGTGCCCGTCACGCGGATCACAAACTCTCGCCCCAGCTTGTTGGCCTGCTCGCAGAGCGGCGCGTTGAGGGCTTCGTTAAACACCAATTGCGTGATGCCGTAGCGGTCGCGCAGGTCGACGAACGTCATGCCGCCCATCTTTCGGGTACGCTGTACCCATCCGGCCAGCGTCGCGGTCCGTCCCTCGTCGGTCAGTCGCAGCTCGCCGCAAGTATTTGTCCTGTACATATAAATATGATGTGTAATGATTGTCTTTGGATAAGCGGCGCCAAAGATAAGTCCGCTTGGGAAAGTCATTCAGTCGGAATCGGCGCAAGCGCGTAAACTTCCGTTCACCCTCTGGCGCTGACCTTTTTCAGATTGTGAGTTCGACGCAAGGAGTCGGCCCGCCCGAGCGACTTTTTGGCGTCGCTGGGTGCCAGCGGCCTCGTCAAGCGAGTTTTTGGCGCCGCTGCGTGCCAGCGGACCCGTCAAGCGAGTTTTTCGCGTCGCTGGGAGCCAGCGGCCCCGTCAAGCGACTTTTTGGCATCGCTGCGTGCCAGCGGCTCCGTCAAGCGACTTTTTGGCGTCGCTGCGTGCCAGCGGCTCCGTCAAGCGACTTTTTGGTGTCGCTGCGTGCCAGCGGCTCCGTCAAGCGACTTTTTGGCGTCGCTACGTGCCAGCGGCCTCGTCAAGCGACATTCTGGCGTCGCTGCGTGCCAGCGGCCCCGTCATGCGACATTTTGAGGCGCCTGCGTGCCAGCGGCTCCGTCATGCGACATTCTGGGGCGCCTGCGTGCCAGCGACTCCGTCATGCGACATTTTGGCGTCGCTGCGTGCCAGCGGCTCCGTCATGCGGCATTTTGAGGCGCCTGCGTGCCAGCGGCTCCGTCATGCGACATTCTGGCGTCGCTTTCGACCCAGAGACTCCTCCCAAGCGACATAACGACGAGCGAGCAGAACGCCCGTACGTAGATCTCAAGAAGCTGTTTGGAATTGCATGCATTTCCCCAAGCGATGGAGGCGACGCCTGACGTCATCGCGTGAGCGAAGCGGTGAGCCACAGCTCACGGCCGCGGAGGCGATAGCTATAGGTGTAGGTGTTGACGGCGCTGAAAAGCGAATAGCTGTAATGCCGACGGTTGAAGACGTTGCGCAGGTCGAGGCTGAGGCGTAAGGCGCGGTGGCGATAGGTGAGGCCGAGGTCGAAGAGGGTGGCCGTGACGGGGCGGCCGGTGGGCCAGGCCTCGGTGGTGATGTCGGACGAGGCCGTGAGGAGCCATGCCGCGGCGGGCTGGAGATGCAGCCGGATGTCGTGCGTCTGCGAGAGATGCGACGACGTGCGGCCGCTGCGGATGCGGTTGAAAGTCTTGACGAAGCGGTAGCTGTAGGCCAGCTCTACGGGGTCGCCGAAGGGCTTAGCGACGACGGTCGGGGTGAACCAAAGTGTGCTCAGTCGGTAATTGTACAGCCGTTCATTTTGGATCATCGCCTGCTGGCCGCGCGTGAAGCCGGCGTTGAGCGCCGCCTTTGTCCCGATGGACTGGAAGCGCTTGGTGACGCCGAAGTAGACGCTTGCGTGGCGCGTATGATGCGGCATGCAGTGGGCCGTCGCTTCGATCAACCGCGGACTGACCGCCAGCGATGGGATCAGGCTGTTGCGCTGCTGCACATAGGAGGCGCCGACGTAGCAAAAGAGCATTTCGAGGGGCAGCTTGAAGTCGTAATCGGCCCGGGCGGAGAGCGTGCGGCTACGGGCGAGCAGGCCGAGGCCACGCCGCTCGGACGTCAGGCGATTGCGAATGGGCGCGGTGAGCAAGTCGGCCAAGTCGCCGTCCGTCTCCGCATACGCCCCCTGCAGCCGGACGATGGATCGCGGCGAGAGCGCATAGTAGAAGTAAAGCGACGGGGCGGCCGTCCATCGGCCCGTCCGATAAGTCGCGGGGAGGCTCCCCCGGTTGATGTAGTCCTGGAACACGCCGCCCAGGGTGGTGGAGGCGCGAAAGATGAATCGCCGCAGCGGGTGGGTGTATTCGTATTGTGGGGAGAGGAGGATGCGCAGCGACGCGCCGTCCAAGAGATTGTCGGCCGCGACGGTATCCTGCTGCAAAGCCGTCGTCAAGCGGTCCGCGCCATAGTCCACCGTCAGCGGCAGGTAGAGGCGTGATGTCCGCGTCTCGTACGCAGCCGAGAGCGTGGTTCGGACGAGCAAATGCCGACCGGTGGCCCGTTGCGTCAGGCGTTCGCCGTCGCTCGTAGCGATGTCGAGACGTCCCTCGGGCGTGCGGTTGTAACGGACGAACGAGGCGAGTCCCCAGCCCAGCTTCTCACTTTTCCAGCGCACCGAGAAGCGGTTCTCCACGTTGGCCTCGCGGCCCTTCTCACGCTGTAACGACGCGCCCCACGTGCCGTCCGACATCGGCAGCGAGGCATCCAGGAGCGTAGCGCCGGCCGTGAGGCGGTTCACGAGGTAGCGCTTCGAGCGGTTGTCTTTGTATTCCATCGAAAGGAAGGGCAGATGCCTCTCCACGTCGGGCGCATACTGCTGGGCGATGGTGATCGGCTCTGAGTCGGTGGGGAAGCGTTGTTCGGAGGCGTAACTGTGCCCTGTGCGGGTGTGGGCATACCCCACGTTCGCCTTCAGCGTGGCCTCGGGGCGCAGCTTTTGGATCAGGTTCAGGCTCAAGGCATGGTCTTGCGGGGAGATGTATCGCTCCCGTTTGATCGGGGGATGGGAGGCATTCAGCTCGCCCAACACCGCTCGAGCCACGGGCGTGTAGGCGTCGTCCGCAAAATGATCGCGGCCCTCCTGTTCGGCAAACTCTTTCGTATCGCCCAGCTTCAGGGCCGCCAGCAGCTGGAAGCCGGGATTGAACAGCATGCCCGCCCCCGCGAGATAGTAGCGCGTCTTGTCGCCTCGCCCGACGGTCGCCTCGTACGTGCCGACGGGCCGCAGTTTGGCGTGTCTGGAGAGCTTGATATTGATCGCCACATCGTCAGAAAACGCGGCCTCGTCCACCTTCACCGGCTGATGGTTCGTGAGGACTTGCACGGACGTCACGTACGCGGCGGGGAGGCTCTGCGTGGCTACGTTGTATTTCCCGCCGAGCAGATCCAGCCCTTCGATGTAGAAGTCGGAGATGTCTTTCCCGAGGTATTTGATGGCGCCCTCGTCTGACACCTCCACGCCCGGCAACTTCTTCAGCGCATCGCTGAGCGTATAGTCGGCCGCCCCGGTGAAGGCGCTCAGCCGATAGTTCAGCGTATCGCCCCGCTGATACACCTCGGGGGCCTTGACGACGACCTCTTGCAGGGACTTGTTCTTGTCCTTCAATCGCACATCGTGACGCTTGTCCCCGACGTTGATCTGCGCAGTGTGCTTTTCGTAAGAGAGGTGCGAGACGACGATCCGGAGCTGCTGCGCGGCGTCGGCCTCATACGTGACAACGTAACCGCCCTGCGCATCGGTAAAGGCATAGGCGATGGTCTTATCGCGATCCACGATTTCCACCGTGGCTGCCTCGACGGCCTTGCCCGAGGCGTTCGCGACGGTGCCGCGTAACGTGTGCCCGGCGCGGAGCGGAAGCGCTCCGGTCAGCACAAAGACGAGGAACAAGAGCCACTTCATTCGACTTCCAGCGGCGTGTATCCGTTAGCCCGCATGCGCAGCTGCACCCCGTTGACGAAGATTGACTTTTGCCCGCCTTCCCTCTTGCGAATCGTCATGTCCGACAGCGCCTCGGGCGGCAGATTGGCCATGGGGTTCTGCTCGAAACGGTTCTTGGCCTCGATGAACTTCTCGCGCGTCGTCTTGATTTCATCGGGCAGCTCGCCCGTCACGACAGGTCCCGACGCGGCCCGAAACTGTATGGCGGTGAAGCGATGCACCCCTGCCGCATCTTCGGCCGCCATCACCAGGCCGGGCAGCCCGACGATCTTCCAAGGCCCGAAGGGGATGGCCACCTCCGGGGCGTACCACGCGATCCATTCGCGGCCGCCGTACGTCCCGGTCGCCTTCTTGCAAGGGTAGCCGCAGACTTCCTTCTCCTCGTCCACAAGGCGCCAAGCGATGGGGTTGATCTTCTCCTCGTAGGTGTATCGATAAGGGGCGATCACGCTGTGCACCGTGAGGCGATTGCTCGGGTCGTTCTGATAGACTGCTTGATCGAAAAAGTGGTCGTTTCGCTCCACCCGTTCCTCCATCTCCTTCCGCTGCACTTCCGACGCGCCCGGCTGCCGAGCGACCGAATCGAGCTGAAAGGCCGAATAATCCGTGAACACCGCAAAGGCATCGGCGATCTGCAACAGGGTGGTGCCCCGATCGACGTTTCCGTCCGCACTTTTCACGTCGTACTCATAGATGCACGCATACTTCCCTTGCGCCGCGTGCTGGGCCGACACGCTCATGCAGCCGGCCATCAATAGACAAATGATTGGAATTCGTGTATTCATACTGTATATCTGTTAGTGGGTGCATAGATAGCGATATGCATTCAGCCTCAAATGATCTCCCGGACGCTGCGAAGCCGTTTGGGAGCCATCCTGAAAGGTCTCTTTCATCCCTTGCACAGGCCGTCGCAGTGTGCGAAACGAGTGTGCAACACCTGCGTGGCACCGGCAAAGTGTGCGAAACGATCATGCAACGCTTGCGCGGCCCTTTCACAGTGTGTGAAATGACCATGCAACACCTGCACAGCCCTTTCACAGTGTGTGAAACGACCATGCAACGCTTGCGTGGCCCTTTCACAGTGTGCGGCGTGACTATGCAACCCTTGCACAGCCCTTTCACAGTGTGTGGCGGGACTATGCAACACCTGCACAGCCCTTTCACAGTGTGCGGCGTGACTATGCAACACCTGCTCGGCCTTTTCACAGTCTCCGAAATGATCATGCAAGCCTTGCGCAGCCTTTTCGGAGTCTCCGACTCGGATCACACGCCGGAGGGGGCGTCTGGCAAGCCTTTCTCAGAGGCTTTGCGGGTATATAAGCCGGTCGTTTTTCACCCCGTTTGATTGTAGATCATAAGCGCGCAGGGCCGCCTCGGGAGAAAATTGTTACGGGGGGGAGGGTGGCGTTATGGAAAACGGAATACATTCGGCCCGATTTCAAATCGCTTAGCAAGTACCTATATGTTAGATTTTAATGATACTCAGATCGCCTTTGAGGCGAAATCAGACAGTGAACTGAGAAACGCCCGCCTGCTGTTTGGCACCATCAAACACCCCGGGTTGGTGAAGTTGGCAAAGCTTGGGACGAACATTGCGCTGGGGATCCACTTCCCGCTGGGGTGGATCGTGAAACCGACGCTCTACAAGCAATTTGTGGGCGGAGAAACGATCGAAGGCTGTGCCCGCACCGTGGCTGGGCTGAGGCGCTTCGGCGTCAAGTCGACACTCGACTATTCGGCCGAAAGTGAGCAGACCCCCGAGGGCATCGAGGCCACGATGAAGGAGACGCTCCGCTCGGTGGACAATGCAAAGGGCAACCCGGACATCGCCTACGCCGTCTTCAAGCCCTCCACCCTCACCACCGATGCCCTGCTCGCCAAAGCCTCCGAACATCCCGACCAACTGACGGCCGACGAGAAAGCCGCTCACGAGGCCTATCACCAGCGTTTCCTCGCCCTCTGCCAACGCGCTTA
Source organism: Tannerella serpentiformis (assembly GCF_003033925.1). NCBI lineage: Bacteria > Pseudomonadati > Bacteroidota > Bacteroidia > Bacteroidales > Tannerellaceae > Tannerella > Tannerella serpentiformis. The sequence continues at coordinate 929,680 of NZ_CP028365.1, read as the reverse complement.
CGATAACGATGTCCGCATCCTCGTCGATGCCGAAGATTACTGCTTCCAGGATTCCATCGACGCCATGACGGACGAGGCCATGCGTATGTTCAATAAGCGCCGCGCCATCGTCTTCGCCACCCTCCAGATGTATCGCCACGATCGCATGCCATACCTCCGCCGCATCCTCGAGGACGCCAAGGAGAAGGGTTATACGGCAGGCATCAAGTTCGTCCGCGGTGCCTACATGGAGGACGAGCGCGCCCGTGCCGCCGCCATGGGCTACCCCGACCCGATCTGCAAAAACAAGCAGGCCACCGACGATAACTACAACCAAGGCGTGGAGTTCGTCATCGAAAACCTCGACCACTTCGAGCTTTTCATGGGCACACACAACGAGGAGAGCAACTATCGCCTGGCCAAGCTGATCGAGAAGAAAGGTCTCCGTCATGACGATCCGCGCATCTTTTTCGCCCAGCTGCTCGGCATGAGCGACAACATCTCCTTCAACCTCGCCCACGCGGGTTACAACGTGACCAAATACGTACCCTACGCCAAGGTGCGCGACGTGCTTCCGTACCTCCTCCGCCGCGCAGAGGAGAACACCTCCGTGGCCGGACAGACCACCCGCGAGCTGAACATGCTTAACCTCGAAACCGACCGCCGCAAGCGGGCGAAATGACCGTGGAGGAACGCACACGGGAAGTCCATCCCCTGACGCTTTTTGCACCGGAGGGTGCCCGGCTGCTGATGCTGGGCAGCTTTCCTCCGCCGCGTGAGCGTTGGCGGATGGACTTCTTTTATCCCAATTTTCAGAACGACATGTGGCGCATCTTCGGCTTAGTCTTCTTCGGCGACAAGTCGCACTTCCTTACCGACGATGGACATGCGTTTCGCGAGGCCGAACTCCGCCGTTTTCTCACCGAGCGTGGCATCGCCATCTGGGACACAGCGATGGAGGTCAGTCGCCTCCAAGGCAACGCCTCAGACAAGTTCCTCGAGGTACTTCGCCCGATCGACCTTCGGCAGACCCTGGCTCTGCTTCCGTCCTGCCGCGCCATCGCCGTAACGGGTCAAAAGGCGCTCGACACGCTATTGACACTCGTCTCGGCACCCTCACCACCTCCGAAGACGGGCGAATGGACGGACGCTGCGTTAGACGATCGGCATTTCCGACTCTATCGTATGCCCTCGTCATCGCGCGCCTATCCGCTTTCGGTGGAGAAGAAGGCCGAGAAATATCGGCGGATGTTTGAAGAGATGGGGCTGAAGTGAGACATTTGTGTAAATGGAAAACGGGTCTATCTTTGCCCCGTCTTTTTGAAACAAGCCACACTGCTGAGTCAGTAAGGAAGGATGGGTGAGTGGCTGAAACCAACAGTTTGCTAAACTGTCGTACGGGTTACCGTACCGGGGGTTCGAATCCCCCTCCTTCCGCTTGAGGTACTCTGAAAAAAAGCATTCAGAGACTTTTTAGGGGAAATGTAAGTGCCATAACTTGAAGGAGTTATGGCACTTTTCTTTTGTGCCTACCTATCTTTCAGAGCACGTATTGAAGCAGCCGAAACGCTCAAAATACTCCCCAACGGCTACAATTTGGCTACAACTTTTTCGGCCAAATGAAAATTGTAGCCAAGAGTCCGTAGAGAGCACGTCGGGAGCACTCATATACAGCTGTTTTTCAGTCATCTATGTAGAACTTTGCAAGCGTGATCGAAGGGAAAAAGTTTGCGCCAAAACACTGTATCCGGCTACAATTGGCAGAGGCCTTGGCTACACTTCTTTTCTGAAGATCATGACTGCAGCCAAAAACAGTCATGTGTATGAAGACCATATTCAGAACCGCTTTCTATCTCAGAAGCAACTACGTGAACAAAGACGGGAAGGTACCCGTCATGCTGAGAATTTATCTCAACAACGAGCGCCTCTCGCTCGGCTCTACCGGTATAGCCATCCTTCGATCTCAATGGGATGGCAAGAAGGAACGTGTGAAAGGAAGAAGCACGGAAGTGCTCAGCATCAATCTCGAATTGGATAACATTCAAAACGGATTGCAAAACATCTTCAGGAGAATGGAGCTGGGTGATTATCTATCCTTGGAGCGCATCAAAATGGAGTTCCTCGGAAAGAAAGAGGACATCGGTACGATCATGGAGCTTTTTGACAGGCATATTACCGATGTCAAGAAGCAGGTCGGCGTGTCGGTTTCTTCCGCGACATTGCAGAAATACAACGTATGCAAAAAGCATTTTACGACCTTCCTGAAAAGCAAGTACAGCCGCACCGACTTAAAGCTCTCCGAACTGACCTACGTCGTGCTCCATGATTTCGATCTATACCTTCGGACAACCGTCGGGCAAGCGCCCAACACGGCCACCAAGACGTTGAAGACTTTCAAGACCATAACTCTCTTCGGGGGAAAGCTTGGCGTTCTCCACCATGATCCCTTCGTCAATCTCCGCTTTCACATGGAGCCGGTAGATCGAGGCTTCCTGACGGACGAAGAGATCCTCCGAGTAGCCAACAAGGATTTAGGTATCCAGCGACTGGAGTTGGTGCGGGACATCTTCATCTTTTCCTGCTTCACCGGACTGGCCTACATCGACGTGGCCAACCTCACGCCCGACCACATTGTGACGATGGACGACAAACAATGGATCATGACCAAGCGACAGAAAACGAGCGTGGAGACCAATGTGCTGCTCCTCGACATCCCGAGAGCAATCATCGCGAAGTACAGCCACAAGACGTATCGGGACGGCAAGCTCTTTCCCGTCCTGACGAATCAGAAGACCAATTCGTACCTCAAGGAGATCGCGGACCTCTGCGGGATCAAGAAGAAGCTGACGTTCCACCTCGCTCGCCACACCTTTGCCACCATGTCGCTAAGCAAAGGCGTCCCCATTGAATCTGTTTCCAAGATGTTAGGCCATACGAACATCCGCACGACGCAGATCTACGCCCGCATCACGAACAAGAAGATCGAACACGACATGGAGCAACTGTCCGAGAAGCTCGGTAAGTTCAACTCCGCGATGGGGATCTGATACAATAGCCAAGTCACATCAAAAACAGAAACACGATATGAAAACAACAAACAAGAAGGAGTTCTCCTATTACCGACTGCGATTAGAGTCCTATTTGAAAGATTATCACCCCGAACGGCTGGCCGACGAGGCATTTATCCGCGACCGATCGGACGCCGCGGCGCAGGCCTATGAAGACGCTTTCCGGCAAGGCTATCCCGTTCTCGAGGCCGGGTATATCGCTACGGAAGTCCTCTTCGCAGGACTGCATTTTTCGCCGTACTACACGCTCGAGCAGATCATCGAGAACGAGTTTGCCAACGTGGTTCCGCCTGAACGCGCCGCGGACTTTGCGCTGCGGCTGTTGCAGAGTGACACTATCCGCGAGACCATCGCGAAGTACGAGCCGGGCGACGATTTCGACGGCAGTTCGGAGTACGACCAGCTCTACACTGAACTGACCGGCGTCATCGTCGAACTACTCGAAGCGGACGGCGTGAAAGTGCTCTCGTAGCCTCCGCCCCTTCTGCATCCCGTTTTTCATTCGGCCGTGGTACTCCGCTGCGGCCGTTTTTCTGACCCCGATACCTGCATACCCAATTCCGAGGATCTTCCCTCTATGAGTTTCCCTGCTTCCACTTTTTGTTCGCGGCTCGGAGCCGATGTCGGTTTCCTTGTCTTCGGGCAAAGGTCAGCAGACGATAAGGGTGACGTCAAGGCCGAACGCCCCCAAAGCCTTCGCCACCGATAAAATCTTCCTGCTTCACAGCGTATTTTATCGGCGTAGAGCCTTGCCTTATCCCCTCATCGTCTGCCCTTTGTTGCCCTCGAAACGAAACCGACATACTCCGAGCTTTGAACGCAAAAAAAATGTCAGCACGATGAAAACGGAAAGATCTTATCACCCCCAAAACGGATTTGAAACGAAACGACGCCTCCTCGCATTACCGCAAAAAATCGTTTGGATCGTCGTCTGTATTGTGGCGTTGAAAGCCATAGGCGTTTCGGAAGAATGGACTGCCATCTTGACGCTCCTTGCGTGCGACATGAAGTCGCATAGATAATTGTTGAAATGATACTTATGGGTATCAGCTTTAACCCGCTGTTCCGTCAGCGGTAGCCTACCGACCAATGCACCTTAACGTTGTATTAAGCGGTCGGGACAAAGTACACTTTCGTAAGACAAGACAGAACCGTGAGGGAAAGTCAAGCACGGTTAGTATCATACCGTAGAGTGGCGAGACTGGATAGTATGGTTAGCGTAAGCGAACTGTCAGTAAACTTCGTAACGTCACGAAAGAGTGTAAGATACTGGTACACTATCCCCAAAAGGGAAGCGGTCGGTTAATCCTCTCCAAGGTAGGATTACACGGATATAAGCACCGACGGAGGATGAGACAGAACCTAACCTATCCGTTAGTTATCTATGTGGAACATGGTAAGCCTGTATATCACCCGTCATGTCAAAATGACGGGTGAGCTGACAGCAATGGAAGCCGAACGGTGTGCAGGTATAAGACAGCAGAAAAAGCGAATGCCGTTCTGTAATGGAGCGGATACGGATTGAGCCGACATCACGGGTTGATTTGGGTAACATCATCCGACACGAAAGTGGGCAAACTTCTGTGATGACACTCGGTAGACAAACAAACCGAATGTCATCAAATGGTGATTCTTTACAATTAACTTTTAGAACTTTTAAAAGGAGGAAAGCAAATGAACGACAACAAGACATCGTGTGCGCCTGCTGACAATCAGCAAACACTTTGGGACAGAATAGACTGGACTGAAGCGGAGTTGGCTGTCAGAAAGCTACAAGCGCGTATTGTAAAGGCTCAGAAGGAAGGCAGAACGGGCAAGGTGAAAGCCTTGCAGTGGACGCTGACCCACTCTTTTTACGCAAAAGCCTTAGCCGTAAAGAGAGTTACTTCCAACGGAGGTGGCAACACCCCCGGGGTGGACATGGAAACATGGGAGAAACCCGAAGCAAAAACACAAGCGATAAGCGAACTCAAACGCAGAGGCTATCAGCCGAAGCCATTGAGAAGAGTCCACATCAAAAAGAGTAATGGCAAACTGCGACCGTTGGGAATACCGACAATGAAAGACAGAGCCATGCAAGCACTCTACCTCATGGCATTGGAACCAGTGTCGGAAACAACAGCCGACACACGTTCATACGGTTTCCGCAAGGAACGCCGCTGTATGGATGCTGTTCAGCAATGTCATAACATTCTCCGGAAAGGCTATTCTCCCGAATGGATTCTGGAGGGTGACATAAAGGGGTGCTTCGACCATATCAGCCATGAATGGCTGCTTGCCAACATCCCTATGGATAAGGCAATGCTCCGTAAGTGGCTGAAATGCGGCTATATCTTCAACAAACAGATGTTCCCGACAGAGGAGGGAACACCACAAGGTGGCATTATCTCTCCCACGCTTGCCAATATGACATTGGACGGATTGCAGAAAGTCCTTGCAGAGAAATATAAACGAGTTAGAATCAAAGGCAAGTTATATTCGCCAATGGTGAATCTTGTCCGCTACGCTGATGACTTTATAATTACCTGCGAGAACCGTGAAACACTTGAAAAGGAAATAAAGCCATTGGTAGCCGACTTTATGTCTGAAAGAGGTCTGACCTTATCAGAAGAAAAGACGGTGATAACCAATATTTGTGACGGTTTCGATTTTCTCGGTTTCAATATCCGCAAATACAGCAATGAAATATTGACCAAGCCTACCAAGAAAGCCGAAAAACGCTTTATGGAGAATATCCGTAAGGTAATAAAAGGCAACAAGGGGTGCAGGCAGGAGTCCTTAATCAGAATGTTGAATGCTAAAATCCGAGGATGGGGAGCTTACTATCAGCATGGCGCAACGCGTGACTCCTTTCACAGAGTTGACCATCAGATATTCCTCTCCCTATGGCAATGGGCTAAACGTCGCCACTCCAAGAAAGGGAAGCGATGGATTAAAGACCGCTACTGGCATAATATCCGAGGTAACAGCTGGACTTTTGCTGCCAAGTTCAAGAAGTCAAATGGAAAGGAAGACCAACTCACATTGTTGACTTTGGCTTCCTCATTCCCTTTTCTGCAATATACGCAGATAAAAGGGGATATGAATCCGTTTGACGTGGACTGTCGTTTATACTTCAACCAAAGAATGAAGTCGAAAATGCTTGTTTCACTGAAAGGACGTAAGTCTTTGCTTTACCTATGGGAAAAGCAAGGAAGAAAATGTCCAATATGCGGTGAGCCGATAGACACGCACAAGGCATGGAATGTGATGCCTACCGTCCAAAATGGGCGAAAGTGCAATCTATTGGTTCATGATGAATGTTTCAAATTATCCCACAAATCCAATGACAACAACAAGTAATATGAGCCGGTCTCTATATAAGAATAGGGATTTAGAAAAGCTTGAGCCGTATGAGGGGAAACTCTCATGTACGGTTCTTAGGGGGGAAGAGGGTAGTAATGCCCTTGACCTACCCGATCGCCCATCTGATCTCGAGCAGCGCAACGGGCGTGCCGTCCGCAAAGGCAACGAGGTGGCCAAACAGTTTGCCGATAACAAAGTGGACGTGATCATCTATGCCGTGGAGCGCTCGCTCGACAGTTACAAGTTCAACTTGCTGCACAACAAACAGCTCTTCATCAACCAACTCAAGACGAACACGCTCGGCAGTCGCTCCATCGACGAAGGTTCGATGGACGAGGACAGCGGCATGAACTTCTCGGAGTATGTGGCCGTGCTGTCGGGCAACACTGATCTACTCGAGAAAGCGAAGCTGGAGAAGAAGATCGTCACTTTGGAATCGGAGCGAAAGGGCTTCCTTAAAGAGCGCGACACGGCCGCAGCCAAGCTCGAGGAGATCAAGGGCTCTGTCGTTTTCCATTCAGACAAGATCCGGGAAGCCCAGGCGGATCGAGCACATTTTGAGAGCCAAGTAAAGCGTAACGCCGACGGTGTGCCGGTCAATAAGCTGTCGGTAAAAGGTGTGCCGGATGGTGCGGACGTTAAGGCTGTGGCTGCGCGCTTGCAGGAGATTGCGGAGAAGGCGCGCACCGAAGGCGAGTACAACAAGATCGGTGAGATCTATGGTTTCCCGGTCATGGTGAAGACGGAAAGCACGGCGAAGGATCTTTTCGATTGCTCCGTCAACCGCTTTTTCGTGCAAGGCTGCAGCGGCATTTACTATACCTATAACAATGGTCGTCTGGCCGCTGATCCGAAGCTCGCTTGCCAAAACTTCCTGAACGCACTAGAGCGGATCCCGAAAGTCATCGAGACGCACGAGAAGGAGTTGGCCAAGACGAAGGAGCAGATTCCGGTCTTTGAGGCAGCCGCCTCAGGCGTCTGGCGGAAAGAGGACGAGCTACGTACGCTGAAGAGGAACGCGGCGGAGCTGGATCGGAAGATCGCGCTCTCATTAAAGAAGAACGAGGCGAAAGAAGACGAAGCTGCGATCGGTAAGCAGGTTTCCGTTCTAGAGCCGCCGGCCACCAAAGCTGAACGGCCACTACCTGGTAACGAAACGAAGCTGCGTGTGCGCTGAGTGGGTGGAGGCAGATATCATTGTTGTTGATTTTACAAATTAACTCACGCACTCATTCTTGACTATAGACTTAGTTCACCCTCAGTTTAAGTAAGAATTACAGCGAGTCGCTTTGTAAAGGCACATCCGTAGTATTACCATTATACGGATTGACTTAGTTCCATATAGATTGTTCCTCATCTCTTGTTTGTAGAGGTACCACCTCTATTGTTTTTGAAGACATAGGGGCTCTCCTTACGTGATTTCTATCTTTGATTCTTAAAGGACGATTAGTCTGTTCTTCAAAACTTGACGAAAAAAAATTCCTCCCCATACCATTTCCAAAAGTAACATCCATGGGTTCACCCGTATCTTTCCATATCCGCACTTCAGCAGCATAATCAAACTCGAATTTCACAATGCTACTATCATATGGAAATGTAACAGTATAATACGCACGTCCAAGATTCTTTCTTATTTCAGGAGAGCTATCATCATAATCATCCCTACATAACTTTTTGGGAGGAGATACTATAGGCTTTCCAAAGTATGACGCATATCCAGGTCCTAACGTTTCTGCCACATTCTGTGCGATTTCGATCAAAATCACATGCCGATCTTTAGTGGGAATTTTATCTATATTTACTGATTGGGCATATGATGAGCCTACACCCAAAATCATCACAAAAACACCAAGTAAGTACTTCATAATATAAACCGCTATATTGATTATTTAGATTAGATGGAACGCTTTGATGGACCAAAGCGTATATATTTTCTTTGGAAGATCTTTCCTATCTCCCCCTCTTTCTCGCTTGGCATAATCATATAATACACTGGGTGACTTATTTTTACTAGCAAAACTTTTATCAGCAGAAGACGGCCTGTCCTTCTCTTTGTTTCTTTAGGGCAATACTGCAAAGTCGTATGGCAATGAAAAAAAGCACAGACTGTCGTATTATCAATGACTTTCCCTAAGCTAACATTTGCATTTGTCCCTCTACATCCTTGAGTGACTGGCCCTTGCACAATTTCTCTACATGAATAAGTATTGGTGTTCTTGTTGTAGTAAATATAACGTGAGTTCGACCTAAGAAAAGGGGCAAAAAGAGGTGGGAGTCAAGAGTGAGGTTTGTATCTTTAATGCGTTGAAAACAAAGAGCAAATCCAACAATGATTTCCACCAATAAAACGGTAGAGATCTACTATCTTGTCGACGAATTCTTGAAAGAATACGACGCCGTAATCAAAAGTCATTCCTTGGAAGAAGGGGCCCCAAAGAAAAGGAGGAACCGCAAATTCACTATGTCCGGTAGTGAGGTGATGACGATTCTCATCCTTTTCCACTTCTCCTCTTTTCGGGATCTGAAGCATTTTTATCTCTTCGTCCGATCACACATGAAGTCTGATTTCCCCCATACCGTGTCCTACAACCGATTTGTAGAGTTAGAGCGAAAAGTCTGTATCCCGCTTGCTGTCTTCCTAAAAATGAAGGCTTTGGGGCAATGTGCCGGCATATCTTTTATCGATTCTACTCCCATCCGAAGCTGCCATATCAAAAGAGAAAAGCAGCATAAAACCTTCAAGGAATTTGCCCGGAAAGGGAAAAGTACGCTGGGGTGGTTCTATGGATTCAAACTCCACTTGATCATTAATGACAAGGGGGAACTGCTCGGGTTTTCTTCTGACTCCGGGCAATGTAGACGACAGACCCCCCTTGAAACACATGGACTTCCACAAACGGATCTTCGGGAAGCTCTTCGGAGACAGGGGCTATATCTCGAAAGACCTCTTCGAACAGCTCTTCATTGACGGAGTCCACCTCATCACGCGTCTGAAAAAGGGTCTGTGAAGAATACCTTGATGTTCCAACATGACAAGATTGTGCTCCGGAAAAGATCTCTGATCAAGACAGTTAATGATCAACTGAAGAATATCTGTCAGATAGAACATACTCGTCATCGATGCTTCTCGAACTTCATCATCAATCTGTTATCGGCTTTGGCTGCTTTCTCCTTTTTCGACAAAAAGCCCTCCATCAACACCGCCGAGGAGTTTGTACATCCCTCTTTCCTGCCGGTTGCTTAGGTCGAACTCGCGTTATTTAATATCGTTCCGAGGGATATTTAACCACGTTCCGAACGTATTACGACCACCTCGGAACGTTATTCCCCCCGAAATAAATCCCAAACAGCTTCTTAGGATCAGTGAGAGCGTTTTTTTGAGGAAGCAGCTCGAGCGAGATCTATTGGACGAATAAGCGTTTTACCGTCGCCAGAAGCCGGGTAGAAGGGGGGTGAGGACGGTGAAGATCTCTAATCGGCCGACGATCATTAGGAAGGAGAGGATCCACTTGTTGAAGGAGGAGATGGTGGAGAAGTTGCCGTCCGCAAAGTGGCCGATGCCGGGGCCGGCGTTGCTGATGGAGGTGGCGGCCAAGCCGAGGGCGTCACCGAGGTCGATGCCCTCGAAGGTGAGGACGGTACAGCCGAAAAGGATGAGGCCGACGTAGATGATGGCGAAGGTGTAGACGCGCTGGACGACATGCTCGGGGATGACTTGCCCGCCCGCCCGCAGGGGCAGAACGGCGTGGGGATGCGTTTGGCGTTTGAACTCGTTGAGCAGGTCCTTGACGAGGATCATGAAGCGACCCATCTTGAGTCCGCCACTGGTGGAGCCAGCGCACCCGGCCACGATGATGACGAAGAGGGCGATGACGGCAAAGAAGGAGCCCCAGGAGGAATAGTTGACGGTCAGTAAGCCGGTGTTAGAGACGAGGGCGGTGCTGTGAAAGAGGGCGTGGCGGAAGGCCAGCTCGGGGTTGGTCTCGTTGTGACGCAGCAGGATCCACGCGGTGGTCACTATGGTGGTGGTGGCGATGACGATGCAGAACCAGCGGAATTCGTGGTCGTGAAAGAGCTTTTGGCTGTGTCCGCGGAGGGCGAAGTAGAGCAGCGTGAAGTTGGTGGCGCCGATGAACATGCCCAGGATGACGATATACTCCGTGTAGGCGGAGTGCCAGTAGGCGAGGCCATTGTTTTTGGTGGAATAGCCGCCGGTGGCTACGGTGGTCATGGCGTGGTTGAGGGCATCGAATAGGTTCATGGGGCCGATCCAAAGGAGGAGAAGGAAGGCCAGAGTGATGAGGACGTAGAGTCCGAAGATGCGCTTGGCTACCTGGGTGATGCGCGGGCGGAAGCGATCGTGGGTGATACCGGGCGTTTCGGCGTCGAATAGCTGGGAGGCGGCACCACCGAACATGGGTAATAGGGCGACAGTGAAGACAATCATGCCAATGCCACCCTGCCACTGGGTGAGGCTTCGCCAGAAGAGCAGTCCGTGAGGCAGCCGCTCGATGTCGTCCAGGATGGTGGCACCGGTGGTGGTGAAGCCGGAGATGGTCTCGAAAAAGGCGTCGGTGACGTTCGGGATGTAGCCGCTGATGAGGTAAGGTAGCATACCAAAGAAGGAGAGGAAGATCCACGTCAGGGTGACGCTGATCATGCCTTCGCGGCGGCCGGAGCGATAGTCGTTGGCGTGGCGACCGGTGATATACATGGCGAGTCCGGCAGAGAACATGATGGCGCAGGAGATAGCGAGCGGGATGAGGTCGCTGTCGTGATACCAGAAGGAGACGGCTACGGCGGAGAGCATAAAGAGGCTCTCGAGCATGTGCATCGTGCCCAAGAACTTGATGATGAAGCGGACGTTAAGTTGGTGAAACATAGATGGGGGGATGGGATTTAGAAGCTGTCTCGAATCGATTTCGGCAGCTCCTCAGAATAATCATTCAATAAATTCGAAACAGCTTCTTGTTAGCGTGAGTTTGACGTAAGAACAAAGCCAGCAGAGAGGTTCTACGGATGACTCGCGATGGGCTAAAACATTTCTGGAAATGCTTGCAGCATTCCTGCAAACGCCAAAAAGTTTTTCGGGGCACTTGCAGCATTTCTGCAAACTCCGAAAAGTTTTTCGAGGCACTTGCAGCATTCCTGCAAACGCCGAAAAGTTTTTCGAGGCACTTGCAGCGTTCCTGCAAACTCCAAAAAGTTTTTCGAGGCACTTGCAGCGTTTCTGCAAACTCCAAAAAGTTTTTCGGGACACTTGCAGCGTTCCTGCAAACTCCAAAAAGTTTTTCGAGGCATTTGCAGCATTGCTGCAAACGCCAAAAAGTTTTTCGTGAGACTTGCAACAGTGTTGCAAGCGTTTCCAGAAGCACTTTGGCCGTTACAGCGCTCAATCAAAGACATGCTCCAGAGATAAGATAAGAGACCTCATTCTTACGCCGAACTCACGTTTGTTATCCTCCGATCAGCCCCGTTTTCCCCACAAAGAACAAGAGCAGATAGCCGAGTATTAAAGAGACCATGCCAACGATCAGTCCGATCTTGAGCATATCCTTCTGTTCGACCAGTCCTGTAGAATGGGCTATGGCGTTCGGAGGGGTCGATATCGGTAGGCACATGGCACTGGATGCAGAGAGGGCTATACCGATGATGACTGTCGACGTTCCGCCGATCTGTTTCAGAGCGTCTCCCATTCCCGTGCAGGCTACGACAAGAATGGGCACAAGCAGCGCCGCCGTAGCTGTGTTAGAGATGAAGTTGGAGAGGATGTAGCAGATCGCGCCCGATATGATAAGGATCAGCATGGGTGACCATCCTCCGAACGGGATCGACCGAATGACGGCACCGGCTAGGCCAGAGCCGTTCAACCCGAGGCCGAGAGCAAATCCGCCTGCTACCATCCAAATCACACTCCAATTGATCGACTGTAGATCTCGCTTCGTAATGACTCCGGTGACGGCAAAGACGCCCATCGGAATCATCGCGACCGTATTGGCGTCGACCCCGGTATATCGGTCGAACAGCCACATCAGGACGGTAATGATGAAGGTGATCGATACGACCTTCATTCTCCATCCGCTATGTATCTCCCCGGTGATCGAAAGCTCAATCGTTTTCTTCTTGAACGGGAACAGCTTTTTTATGAGGTACCACGAGATGAAGAGTAATACGATGACCAGAGGGAACATAAAGGCCACCCAGTCCCCGAAACCGATGTGCATGTTCAAGCCTTCTGGATCGTTCAATGCTTGCAGGGCGATGGCGTTCGGTGGGGTTCCAATAGGTGTTGCCATTCCGCCGAGATTGGCCGCGATGGGTATGGAGAGCGTCAGCGCCGTACGTCCCTTACCGTCTGGTGGCAAGGCTGCAAATACGGGTGTGAGGAAGACAAGCATCATGGCTGCCGTCGCCGTATTACTTATAAACATGGAGAAGGTGCCTGTGATCAGAATGAACCCCAGCAGGACGGTTTCCGAGCGTTTCCCGAAGGGTTTGATCAGCGTCTTGGCCAGTAGCACGTCTAACCCAGATTTGGTGGCTGCGATGGCGAGGATAAATCCGCCGAGAAACAGCATGATCACAGGGTTGGCAAACGTGGCCATGATCTCTTTCGAGCTCATCAGAGTCCCGAACGACTCGCTATCGCTCTTCAAGAATGATAGACTGTTGTCCGATACCGTTAAGCACATCGTCGTGATGATGACCAACGAGGTGGCCCACGATGGGATGGCTTCGGTAATCCACAGCAGGGTGGCGAGCACGAAAATGGCAATAACCCGCTGTTGTACTGTCGTGAGCCCATCTATCCCGAACGATGTGCTGGGCAGGTTCCAAACGATTAGTGCGAGCAGCAGGATAACAAGTGATGAGATGAGTTTTTTCATCTCAAATTGATCTGAGAGTTTTCCGATTACTTCTGTCATGGTGTGTTGCGTTAATGGATTAATAAAACAGGGCTGCAAGTTTAGTTGAATAAAACAACTAACCATGAGGTGCTCTCTGATGCTTTTTAGACATGACAATCGATAAGGAGGGCATCAGCGCGTTGACTATCCACCATCCTATACCCCTGTATCACCCTTTATATTCAGTTGAAGTAATCCTTGAGTTTGCGCATGGCTGAGTCGAAGCAGAAGACCATGACGTGATCGTTGGCGCGGATCTGCGTGTCACCCTCTACCATCATGGGGATACCGTTGCGGATGAGTCCGCCCAGGGTCATGTCCTTCGGCAGACGCATGTCCTTGATGGGCTTGCGGGTGATCTTCGAGTCGGGTTTGGCCACGAGCTCGGCCACGTCGGCGCGAGCAAAGGCGAGGCACTTGACGTTGGCCACGTCGGCGTCGAGGAGGAACTGGTAGATGTGCCCCGCGGCGATGAGCTTCTTATTGATTACCGTGCCAATGTCCACCTTGGCGGCCAGGGAGATGTAGTCAAGGTTCTCCACCTGTGCGATGGTCTTGAAGACGCCGTAACGCTTGGCTGCCAGACAGGCCAAGATGTTCGTGCCCGCGATTTCGGTCAGGGCCACGAAGGCCTGGGCGTCGTCGATGCCCTCCTGCACAAGCAAGTCGGTGTCGCGCCCATCACCGTGGATGACGAGCACGTTCTTGGGCACCTGTGCGGAGATCTTTGCACACTTGTCGCGGTCGGCTTCGATGATGGTGATGTGAATGTTGTCAGGCAGAAAGTGCGCCGTCTTGATAGCGATGCGTCCGCCGCCCATGATGATGATCTTCTTCACCTCCGGATTCTGCTTACCGGTCTTGATGCGTACATCCTCGATGTGTTCGCGGGTGGTGGTGACAAAGACGATGTCGCCAGACTTGATGTGGTCCATACCGCGGGGGATGATCATCTCGCCGTTGCAGCGCTGTATGGCTACGATGTGATAGCATTTCTTGTCGTGCTGCATCAGCTCTATCAGCGAGCGGTTGATGATTGGTGCATCGTCGCGCACCTTAATGCCGAGCAGGATGAGTCCGCCGCCGAAGAGTTCCCAGTACTGTCGTGTCCAAGGCCGACGGATGGCTGCTACGATCTCTTTGGCGGCCAAGATCTCGGGGCAGATCATGGAGTTGACGCCGATCTTCTGGAAGAGCTCATTGTTGCGTGGCAGGAGGTACTCATGGTTGTTGATGCGGGCGAAGGTCTTGCGTGCACCGAGGTTGCTGGCCAGCATGCAGGCCGTGATGTTGGTCGACTCCTCCGTGGTGACGCTGACGAAGAGGTGGGCGTCACGGACGTCGGCGTTCTCCAGATCGTGCAGCGAAGTGGGATTACCGACGATGGGCAGGATCTCCATGCCCGTCTTGGCGAAGGCCAGATTCTCCTCCTTAGGGTCAAGGAGGATGATGTCGTGGCGTTCGCGCGAAAGCATTTTCGCCAGATGGCGGCCTACCTCACCGGCACCCGCAATGACGACTCTCATGCCTGGCCTCCTTTCTGTCCGGCGAGTGAGCGGATGGCCTCGAGGATGTGTGGGGCGTCCATGCCGCAGAGGTTATAGAGTTCGGCTATGCTGCCATGCTCGATGAAGCGGTCGGGGATGCCAATGCGTTGCACGCGGGGTGTATAGCCATGCTCCATCATGAACTCCATGACGGCAGTGCCGAGTCCGCCGACCACAGTACCGTTCTCTACGGTGATGATGCGCGAGTAGCGACGGCCGATCTCATGCAGCAGCTCCTCGTCGATGGGCTTGAGATAGATCATATCGTAATGCGCGGCGGAGATGCCTTCCGCGGCGGCGGCTTCGATGGCCTGACGCGCCACGTTGCCGATGGGGCCGATCGTGACGACGGCTACGTCTGTCCCCTCGCGCAGTCGACGGCCACGACCGACGGGCAACAGCTCCATCTCGTTCTGCCAATCACGCAGCTCGCCTTTGCCGCGCGGATAGCGGATGACGAAGGGGCCACGGTCGGTCTTGTAAGCCGTGAACATGAGGTTGCGGAGGTCGATCTCGTTGAGGGGGGAGGAGATGATTAGGTTCGGAATGGGGCGGAGGTAAGCCAGGTCGAAGGCGCCGTGGTGCGTGACGCCATCCTCACCCACGAGGCCCGCGCGGTCGAGGCAGAGCACGACGTGCAATTTCAGTATGGCTGCATCGTGGATCACCTGATCATAGGCGCGCTGTAGGAAGGAGGAGTAGATGTTGCAGAAGGGGATCATGCCCTCCTTGGCCATGCCCGCTGAGAAGGTCACGGCGTGGCCCTCGGCGATGCCGACGTCGAAGGCGCGATCGGGGAAGGCTTTCATCATGTACGTCATGGAGCAACCCGTGGGCATGGCCGGGGTGACACCCGTGATGCGCTGATCTTTCTCGGCCAACTCCACGAGCGTATGGCCGAAGACGTCCTGATAGAGCTGCGGCTCGTTCGTCCGTTCGGGTAGGAGGCGCTGGCCGGTATCCTTATTGAAGCGCCCGGGCGCGTGCCAGACGGTAGCCGACTGCTCGGCGGGTTTGTAGCCCTTGCCTTTCTTCGTTTTGATGTGGAGCAGCTTGGGGCCCTTCATTTCCTTGATGTCGCCCAGCTTCTTGACCAGATCGCCTACGTCGTGGCCGTCGATAGGCCCGAAGTAGCGGATACTGAAGCCCTCAAAGAGGTTGTGCTGGCGGTTGATGAGAGCCTTGAGGCTGTTATTGAAGCGCAGGATGTTCTCGCGCCGATCTTCGGAGATGAGGTTCAGCTTGAGGAGCCTCTGGTAGACCTCGTAGCGGATGTGGTTGTAGGTCTGGCTGGTGGTGATGTCGACAAGGTAACGGTTCATGCCACCCACGTTGCGGTCGATCGACATGTCGTTATCGTTAAGCACAATCAGCAGGTTGTTGGGGTCGATGGAGGCGTTATTGATGCCCTCGAAGGCCAGTCCGCCGGTCATGGCGCCGTCGCCAATGACGGCCACGACGTGTCGGCCCCCTTCGCCGGCTATCTCGAAGGCGGTGGACATGCCCAGGGCGGCAGAGATGGAGTTCGAGGCGTGCCCGGCGATGAAGGTATCGTAGGCGCTCTCTTCGGGGTGGGGGAATCCGCCGATGCCGCCGAACTGGCGGAGGGTGTGGAAGGCCTCGCGTCGGCCGGTGAGTATCTTGTGACTATAAGCCTGATGCCCGACGTCCCAGACGATGCGGTCGTCGGGCGTGTTGAAGACGTAATGCAGGGCCACGGTCAGCTCCACGGCGCCGAGGCTGGCGCCGAGGTGTCCGGGCCGCTCTGAGAGTACGTCGATGATGTATTTCCTCAGCTCATCGCATACCGCGGGGAGCTTATCGACGGCGAGTTTCCGCAAATCAGCCGGGCTATCTATCCGGCTCAACAGATGATATTGGTTGCTATCAGCCATTCCTGTGTTCCTTACTGTTCGTTTTTATCGGGCAAAGGTAGCACCGGAAGTAAGGGCAGCAAGGAAAGCACATTCCCCAGCCTTGTCGGCAGGCCATCGAGGGTCATTTTGGTACTCGCACGGCATGCAAGGGGTAAAATGAGGGTCATTTCGGTGTTTGCACGGCATGCAAGGGGCAAAATGAGGGTCATTTTGGTACTCGCACGGCATGCAAGAGGCAAAATGAGGGTCATTTCAGTACTCGCACGGCATGCAAGGGGCAAAATGAGGGTCATTTTGGTACTCGCACGGCATGCAAGGGGTAAAATGAGGGTCATTTCGGTGCTCGCACGGCATGCAAGAGGCAAAATGAGGGTCATTTTGGTGCTCGCACGGCATGCAAGGGGCAAAATGAGGGTCATTTCGGTGTTTGCACGGCGTGCAAGGGGTAAAATGAGGGTCATTTCAGTGTTTGCACGGCATGCAAGGGGTAAAATGAGGGTCATTTCGGTGTTTGCACGGCGTGCAAGGGGTAAAATGAGGGTCATTTTGGTGCTCGCACAGCGTGCAAGGGGTAAAATGAGGGTCATTTCGGTGTTTGCACGGCGTGCAAGGGGTAAACGGCCCCGATGGCTTGGGGCTATAAAAGCAACAGAGGCAGCCGAGGGAGGAGTTTCTTCCCGGGCTGCCTCCGTCGGCTGGTTGCCAAGCCTGCGAAGAGGCCTCGGATCAAAGCTCAATCGCCGAGTTCCAATTGCCCTCAGCGCTGTGCTTGTTGTTGTAGTTAATCCGTATGCGATCGCTACCGATGGCTGTGACCGCGGTTGTCTCCGGCAGACCGTTGGGGCCAGTGGCTATGATCCGCAGTTGCCCGTCCACGAGCGTGAACGTAGAGGTGTTTCGCAGGGTGTAACTCAGGGGTAAATCGGTCTTGAAGTCCAGCCGCAGTGTAGGCACAGCCAGACTTGTCCGCACGCCATTCCCCACGAGCTGTAGGCTGCCGTCGCTGACGAATTGCACCATCCACGCGGAGCTGTCGGCAAACTCTCGGTCGCGTCCGATGTGCTCCATGTACCACGTGCCACTCTTCCCCGTGTTGACGCGGAAGTGATCCACGGCACGCTCCGAGCGTGGGCTGAACTTCGTGGCCAAGCCTTCGCCGACCACCTCCCACATCCCACCGCGTACGGCGTTGCGGATCGTAATGGTGCGCTCATTCCCGTAGCGCTCCTTGAGGCGAAGCGTCCACGCGTTGGGCTCTTGGTCGCGCTGGATCTTTACGTTGGAGAAGTAGAGTCTATCCACCGAGTCGCGTCCAGACGAGGTGTTTTGCTCTAAATAACGGTCGAAGCGGTGGAGGTATTCCGCCGTGATGCCACAGCGCTCCACCAGCGCCGAGGTGTACTCGAAGGCGACCCATCCGGGGGCCGTCTCACCTTGATTGCTGCGTTCTTCGACGCAGGCCGCAAGCGACATAAGGAGGATCCCTGCGGCAATGATTTGTTTCAGGTTCATATGTTATAAAGTAGTTATGCGGCCTTGCGGCCGCGGTAGTTATCGGCCTAACGGCCGGGTAGTAGGCGTATTGCATACGCCCGGTAGTTATGGCGCTTCGCGCCGGGTAGTAATGCGGCCTTGCGGCCGTGGTAGTACGGGGCTAAAGCCCCGGGTAGTTACGGGTAGTTAGAAGTAGATTCTACCATGTAACTACCCTCTGACTACCCGGGCGAAGCCCGTAACTACCGCGCCGCAAGGCGCATAACTACCCGGGCGAAGCCCGTAACTACCGAGGCCGACAGGCTGCATAACTACCCGGGCGAAGCCCGTAACTACAGCGCCGCAAGGCGCATAACTACCCGGGGCTTCAGCCCCGTTTTACAGCTTGAATGCGACGCCGCCCATGAGCCAGAAGCCGGCCTGGGGCACGTTGCCGATGTCGTAATAGGTGACGTTGAACATGTTGTTCAGGTCGAGGTGGAAGTCAAACTTGCGGACGGCATAGTTCAGCTTCAGGTCGAGGGTCGAGAAGGCCGGGTAAGGCTCCAGGCCCATGTCCTTCTTGTCCACGTATCGGCGATAGCTGCCCATGCGCTTCTGCGCGCGGAAGTGCCACGAGGCCGTCAGCCCGCGAAAGATCGGGTGCTGCAGTCCGACGGTCACCTTGTCACGCAGGTAGTTCAGCGAGTAGCGCGACTCCAGGCCGTGGCTGTCGGCCGTCTGATTCATGCGTGCATAGTCCACGTTGAGCACCGTGCCGCGCATCGAGGGCCAGATGGCGCCCGGGCGGAAGGTGGCGCCCATCTCGACGCCCTGCTTGTCTATCTCCGTGAAGTTCCATGACGCCCACTTGGCCGTGCCCGAGTCGCGCACCCAGTCGATCACGTCGCGTCCCCACATCAGGTAGCCCACGAGGCGGAGCGTTACTGCGGGGCGCGTGAACGTCACACCGAGGTCGACCGACTCAGAGCGTTCGGGCTTCAGGCCCACGTTGGCCGTGTGCGTCTCGGTGGTGTAGTAGAGGTCGGTGAAGGTCGGCATACGGGTCGAGCGACTCCAGGTAGCGTTCAGCTTCAGGTCGTCCGTCGGGCGATAGGCCAAGCCGGCCGAGGGGTAGAAGCGCACGCCGTCGAGCAGGGTGTTGCGCTGCATCATCACGCCGGCCGAGGCGGCCCAGCGCTGCCACGTCCAGGTGTGCTCAGCCGTAGCGCTGACGATGGTGCGGGCGTCGCTGCGTGTGTAGTGACCGTTCGGGGTGGCCATCGGTGTACCGAGCTTGCTGCTGATGATCTCCTCGCGCCGCAGTTCGCCGCCGAGGCTGGTCACGCCGCCGCGCCAGGTATATTGGAAGATGAGGTTCGCCCCGTACGTGTCGCCGCGGTGGAAGTTGCGGCCCTTGTCGGTGTCCTTGATGAGGTCGAACTGATCATAATGACGATTCCAGTAGAGGATCGGCACCACCTTCAGTGCGCCGCCAAAGGCTCCTTTGACGGATCCGGCCCAGGAGCTCGTGCGCTCGTATTGGTTGGGGTAGAGGGCGGTGTAGAAGGTGTTGGCGCCGTAGTTCTTGCTTTCATAGCCCGCCTGAATGTCGAGGCGGTTGTCGCCGCTAAAGCGCACGCGCGTCTGCCAGAAGGCGTTCCAGATGGCGTAGTCGCTGCCGGCGATGTATCCGTCTGAGGCGCGATGGCCGACGGAGAGGCTGCTTGTGGTGGGTCCCGCCTCGAGTGCGCCGCGCACTTCGCCGCCGCGCAGGGCGTGCATACCGGCTTCGGCTGCGAGGTAGAGGGGAGTTTCGACTTTCTGTTTCGTGATGATGTTGATGCCGCCGGAGAAGGCCGACGAACCGTAGATGAGCGCTGATGGGCCGTGTACGATCTCGATGCGCTCGATGTCGGAAAGGTTAATGGGGAGATCGAAGCTGTAATGGCCCGTGTGGGGGTTGGAGAAGTTGACGCCGTTGAGGAGGACGGCTGTTTGGTCGGCTGAGCCGCCGCGGATGGAGATGTCGGACTGTACGCCGTGGCCGCCGCGTTGGATTACGTCCACGTTAGCGGCGTAGACCAGCAAGTCTTGGATGCTTCGGACGGGCGCCTGCTCGATCTGTGCGCGGGTGATGACGGTGACGATCTTGGACGTCTGGCTGAGCGGCGTCTCGAGGTGTGAAGCCGTGACGGTCACTTCCTCGAGCGTCTCTTCGCGGAGGCTGTCCGTGGGCAAGGCGTCGGGTGCCGCCGCAGGCTGTGCTGCCGTCTGCGTGGCGTGGGCGAAGGTCAGCATACAGCCGGCCACCACGCCGATGTTAACTACTCGGTGCATACTGCTGAAAGCGCTGTATGCCTTGCGTGCAAACCGCCGGAAGCGGAAGGTGCACGCCCTGTTCAGGTGTCTCTTTCTGTTCATAATTAAAGTGATTAAATGATGTTTGCGCCGCAGTTAAACGGCTTGCAAAAGAAGGGAAAAGGGGAAAAACGAGCGACCGGGGCTCTCAGAGAACAGCTGCTGCCTGACGTATCCGTGCTAACGTGCCGCTGAGCTTCTTGTCGGTCTGAGCCATGTGCAGATCGTACTTCAATTGCAGGCGCATCAGAGAATCGGCTGGCACGTTCAGCGCTGCCTCAAAGCGCATGGCCGTCCGTGTCGTAAGCGACCGCCGCTCGTTCAGTATATCATTCAGCGCCCGATAGGAGACGCCCATTTGTCGCGCCAAGCGTGAAAGCGAGATGCCCCGGCATTCGATCTCATCCCGCAACACTTCCCCCGGATGCGTCGGGGTATAGCCGTAGCCTAAATTTCCCATTGCTGTTATTGATAATGATTCGACAATTCTATGATGTTGCAGATCGTGACGACCGTCTCGGAGACGACTCGCTCTGTCTTGAACTCGATGCGCCCGTCTTTCCCGTCTCGTAGAGTTCTTTCAGATACGCCTTATCAAACGTGATCTCCATCTCTCTTTCGCTCGCCTAATTCGTGGGCAAAGATACCTCCTTCGGCTCCTCCGTCCCCGTAGCTTTTTGGCGGCGGGCACGACGTTGCGAGAGGCTCTGCTTGTAGGAGGTGTTGATGCGGGCGGTGAGGGCGGTGAGACGTTCGGCCAGGGCCTCGAGCTCCGTACGCGAGGCCTCGGAATTGGCTTTGAGGTAGGCCATTTGGAGCAGCATGATGATGTGCTGATAGATCTCGTCCGACTGGTGCCGCACTTCAAGCATAGCGGGTTGCTCCTTTTGCTCCACACGCTCGTCTCGACGCTGTCGACTCAGCGTTAAGTACTCCCCGTCGAGCCTTTCCAGCGCCTCTAATGCCGCGGTGAGGCCGAGGCGCCCTATGTGTGCGGTGTGCTCAGGCTTTTTCAGGTCGTAGATGAGCGATAGCAGGTCGGCCGATCGGCGATCGGTGGAGAGGTTCTGGAGTCGCACGAACTGACGTGTCACGATGTGCAGCGCGTGGGCAGCTTCCACCTGCGCCTTGTCGGGCGA
Source organism: Tannerella serpentiformis (assembly GCF_003033925.1). Taxonomy (NCBI): domain Bacteria; kingdom Pseudomonadati; phylum Bacteroidota; class Bacteroidia; order Bacteroidales; family Tannerellaceae; genus Tannerella; species Tannerella serpentiformis. The sequence goes on along the minus strand of NZ_CP028365.1, from coordinate 907,983 downwards.
GAGCCGCATGATGCGCACGATACCGAGGATAAACGTCGCGGCTCGCGTACGTTCCGCATCCTTTTCGTGCATAGCCTTGGTATAGACCGTGGCGCGGATCTCGACGGCCTGATCGATCTCTTTACGGGCCAGGGCATACCACTCGTCGGATAATTCGGTCGGTATGTCGGTCGTTTTTGCGTTCACCTCGCGCACCAAGTCGCACGCCTCGCAGTGGAATCGTGCGTGGAGTGCGTTGTCTAACTTGTCTAAGCCGATTTTCTTGATCTGAATCGTGTGCTTCATCTCGTTTTTGATGGATATGGGGATTGACACCTCGATCGGAGTGCCTCACGCGTCGCGTTTCCCGATCGTTAGCGCCTACAAATGAAATAAATTGTCGCTTTTCGGTAAGCGTACGAGGTCGTATGCTCGAAAAAGCCTCTTTCGCGTGATTCAGCACCCGTATGAGTCCGTAAAGAGGCTCTTTTTCGTTATTCATACTTGGTAAGAGTCCCCAAACGGCCTCTGTTTCTCTATTCATACCTGGTATAGGTCTGGAAATAGCCTCTTTTTCGTGATGTGTACGCCGTAAAGTGCCCTCAAAAGAGGATCTCGAGGGAGTTTGACGGCGTATGATATGCAAAACAGACTCTATTTCTTAGATCATACCGCGTATGAGGTGCAAAACAGCGTCTTTCGGTGAACTTATACCGTGTATGAAGTGAGAAACAGCTTCTTTTTGTAGAGCCATACGGCGTATAGATTAGGAAACAGTCTCTTTCTCTCGACTCTTACGGCTGCTACATAGGGAAACACGCCGCGTTTACCTCTTCCATGTTGATGGGCATTCCGAGATCAGCCACGTTTATCTCTTCCAAGTTGATGGGCATTCCGAAATCAGTCGCTGGAGGCAGTTCCATGTTGATGGGCATTCCGAGATCAACCGCGTTTACCTCTTTCATGTAGGTGGACATTCCGAAATGAGCCGCGGAAGGGGGAAGGATGCCTATGCGTTGGGGAGGGACAAAAAGAGAGCAGGGAAGAGAGTCGGTTGTGACTCTCCCCCCTGCTGAATCTCGGTGGCTACCCTCGGCGTCGGGTTGCACACCAGACAGATTGACAAGTGTAATAGTTACGTTGGCCCGAGGATTACTTCTTCAAGCTCTTAGCACGAGCTTCCAGTTTGGAAACTGGGAGGTAGATCTGGAGACCTACGTTGAGCGAAAGACCGTTTACGGAGCCTTTGCCGAACTGGCCGTTGTAGAGTGCCAATGCTTCAAGCGCTACGTGCTCGTTCAGGAAGTAAGCGTAGCCAGGACCAAAGTTGACGTTGAATCCAACTGGTGCACCTTGGACACCACCCAGACCGACGCCGACTTCACCAAAGAAGTGGCCTTCTTTTGGGCCGATCTCTACCTCTTTATTGCCGAGATAGTAACGACCGAAGGCGTTGAGGCCATAGCTGAACGTGGTGTTGCCACCGCGCTGACCGGTGAAGCCGGCATTCACTTTGGCACCAAAGGCCAAGTTGTCCTGCACGAAATAGCCTACACGCGGAGTGAGGTTGAGCGAGAAGTAGCTGCCGCTACCCAGACCGAACTGAATGTCGCCGATGCTTCCACCAACCAATACGCTACCTTTCTCGAGCTGTGCATTTGCTGCTCCGATGGAGCACAGTGCGAATACAATCGCACTCATCAGAAATTTCTTCATACTGTTTTGTTCTCTTTGTTTGGTTTTTTTCATTCCTACTCTATTCATATGGGCTTTTCGGATACTGCCGCGGCAAAGGTATGCGGTTTTTTGTAAGTCGGTTTGTAGTGAGCCCAAAAAGAGACAGATAAACAAAGGGTCAGAGGTCGATGGCGCCTCGACCTTGGCGCAGGATGGTGAAGGGGGAAGCGGTGCAATCGACCACGGTGGAGCCTTCGGTGCGGCCGATGCCGCCATCGATGACGAGGTCGACACGTCCGTCGAACTTTTCATGGATAAGCTCGGGGTCGGTGAGGTATTCCGGCTCCTCATTGTCGCTGGCGGGGTCGTGGACGGACATGGTGAGGAGGGGATTTCCCAGTGTGCGGACCAGCTCGAGGGCTATGGGGTTGTCAGGGATGCGTAGGCCTACCTCGCGTCGGCTTTTGTAGATGCGCGGAAGGTCGGCGCCGGCGGGCAGAATGAAGGTGAAGGCGCCGGGAAGGTGGCGCTTGAGGAGTTTGAAGGCATCGTTATCGATGCGCGTGTAGGCGCCGGCCTCGGAGAGGTCATGGCAGACGATGGAGAGCTTGCTCTTTTGCGGGTCGACGCCCTTGATGCGGCAAATGCGCTCCACGGCGCGGACGTTGAGGGCGTCGCAACCGATGGCATAGAGCGTGTCGGTGGGATAGATGACAAGTCCACCGTCACGCAAGGTGCTGGCGACGCGATCCAGATCCTTCTGGTTGGGGTTGTTGGGGTAAATTTTTAGAAGCATGGTATGGGCTGTTTGATGAGGGTGGCAAAAGTAGAGACTTTGGGCAGTGATACATGATGAAAGCCCCCAGAGGGGGTGTGCTGAGGGGCTAATTTTCCCGCATGATTAGCCAGATTTGCCGTGTGGCATTTTTTCTACTTTTGCGCCCGCTCCATCCGTAGATGGGCGATTATTAGTAAGATAAGCGAATGTAGTTATGGCGAAATATGCGTTGGTTACAGGGGGCTCACGAGGCATTGGGCGGGCCGTTTGTCTGGAGTTGGCGGCCGCGGGATACGCGGTGCTGATCAATTGTCGGGCTAACCTCGAGGCGGCATCCGAAGTCGAGGCTGAGGTGAGGGCTCGCGGCGGAGTGGCAGAGGTGATTCCGTTCGATGTGGCCGACTCTGCGGCGGTAGATGCTGCCTTGGAGGCTTGGGAAGCGGGTCACCCGGAGGATGCGATCGAGGTGCTGGTCAACAATGCGGGTATTCGTCAAGACGCGATGATGATCTTCATGCAGGATAAGGATTGGCACGAGGTGATCAATGCCTCCGTCGATGGCTTTTTCTATGTCACCCGCCGCGTGCTGAAGGACATGCTGATGCGCCGCCATGGACGCATCATCAATATGGTCTCCCTGTCCGGTTTGAAGGGTATGCCGGGCCAGACGAACTATTCGGCGGCTAAGGCGGCCGTGATCGGCGCCACGAAAGCCCTGGCGCAGGAGGTGGCGCGGCGTCATGTGACGGTGAATGCCGTCGCCCCGGGCTTTATTGCGACCGATATGACGAAAGATCTGGACGAGGCGACGCTGAAGCAGACTGTCCCTGCGGGGCGTTTCGGTAGGCCGGACGAGGTGGCCGCATTGGTCGGCTTTTTAGCCTCAGACAGGGCCGATTACATCACTGGGCAGGTCATATCTATCAACGGAGGCCTCTTGTGAAGGGCTTCTTTGGGCCTAAAATTCCCTTCCCTGGGGGAGGTATATATAAGGTATAGGACACATACACGAAACAATCAAGAAGACTATAGAGATAAAGATGGAAAGAAGAGAGATAGAAGAGAAGGTGAACGACTTTTTAGTGGAAGAGATGGAGATCGAGGCGGAGAAGATCAAACCTGAGGCCTTGCTGAAGGAGGATCTGGGGTTAGACAGCCTGGATTTTGTGGACATCGTTGTGATTGTCGAGCGCACTTTTGGCTTCAAAATCAAGCCCGAAGAGATGGCCGACGTGAAGACGGTGGGTGCCTTCTACAACTATATCGAATCGAAGCTCTAAAGACGAGACTGGAAGGATCGATCAAGGCGTCACGATGGTGCAGAAAAGCGACGAATGGGACGGCGTAACGGGCGGCACGACGCTCGGACAGAAGGCCATGAAGGTCATGCTGTCCATCCTCGACGTCCGCATCGGCTACGTCCTGCTGGCCTTCGTCGTCCCCTTCTATATGCTCTTTCATCACAAGGGTTACGTGGCCATCTACGGCTATTTTCGCCG